>JAFSGZ010000058.1 GCA_017440545.1 Oscillospiraceae bacterium | reverse complement strand
GTATGTAAAAGCCGACTATCAGCTTTATGAATTTTTTAAATCGCAAGGCACAAACATTGTTAACCCACCGCAAGACTTTATCGGTATAAACGGAGCGTATCTTTATTCGGGCGATAATCTTAAGCGAAAAACCATATCCTTAGTAGGTCACACATTGGTTTTGGCTCCCCACGAGGGACTTGTTGATTCGGCAACGTGGATTAAATGTCGGTCTAAATGCCTTAATAATCAGAGCGTTGCAAAGCCTATTAAGGCAAAAGCAACCTGGCTTGCGGGTAAAATCAAATGTGCCAAATGCGGATATGCTTTAACTGCTAAGATTTATAAATGTAAAACCAAGTCCGATAACCGCTATTATCTCTGCACAAACAAATACAATGCCGGTGGCTGTAACTTCGGTTCGCTGGACGCTGATGTTGTAGATGATATTGTATTTAAGGAAATGCAGAAGAAATTAGCGGAATTTCAGACACTGTCAAAGAAAAAGCAGGACGGCTGTAACCTGCAAGTTGTAAAACTTAAAACACGTATAGAAGAGATTGACAAAGAAATATCCTCTTTGCTCGAAAAAATCTCTGCGGCAAATGATACAGTGATACAGTACATAAACAACCGTATTGCTGAGCTTGATGCTGAAAAACATAGTTTATGTTCGCAAATAACACAGTTTATAAGTGAAAGTAAGGATAACATAGGAGAAATCAGCGATTATATGAAAAATTGGGGAAAACTTACAGTCAGCGACAAAATCATAGTTGTGGACTCATTAATTGAACGTATTAACGCCTCGGAAGGCAGTCTTGAAATTAAGTGGAAAATATAATTATTTTTTTATCGTAAATCCATTTTACTTTGATTGTTTAGGTGAAGCGCTGCGTTTAACAACAGATAGATTAAATTCTAAAAACTTCTACGCTTACAACCCGAGCTTTGATAAACGCTGTAAAAAATAAATCTTAAAATTAAAACAAGCATATTGCTCTGCAATATGCTTGTTTTTTATGAAATTATATTGAAAAAAGATTGAATTTAGATTATAATTGTGTAAAAGTATTTATTTTTTAATACAATTTATAAATAAGCATTTAAAATAAAAAGGTTGGTGAAAAAATGTTACTATCCACAAAGGGAACACACTTATATTTACCTTTTTCTGCATTTGAATCTGATATGGGGAGTTTTCGTTATGAACAAATCCCTGCAGAATACTTGTTTGGACAAACCAATGCAAGCATAAGATATCCTGCAACTGCACTAATTGAGGTGCCTTTGGGCGCTACCTACTATGTTTGGGGTTATGCAAAAGACTATACTTCAAATAACCAGGGCAAAAGATATGCTGAAATTATGATAGATGGCGCAAAATTACCTGACAAAATCGGACAGCACGGTAAAATTGAAGATACAGGTGTTAACGGTTCATTTGGCTGGACAAAAGCAGGCAGTATCACTTTAAGTGCCGGTAGACATACTGTTGGTATCATAGATAGTTCTAATAATTATGCACGAGTAGCTGCAGTTCTTTTGACAACTGATGAAAGCTTTGAAGGCTTTGAGCAGGGAAGCATCGGCAATGCAAGCGACTATCCTGCCACTGTAATTGAGGATATTATTGATGTGTCAACAGTGTCTTCTTATGGAAATAAAGTTGGCTATACATTAAAAAACAGAACAAATGAGCTGATTCCTGCAGCAGTTGTAATTACTGCTCTGTACGATGCAGACGGCAAAATGGTAGGGAAAAATGTAGAAACCTTTAAAAATCTTGCTGCTAAAACAAGTGCACAGCCTTCATCGCTTATATTAAGTCCTGAAGGGGAATGGATTAGAGGAGAAATTATAGTTTATGAGGACCTTGAGTCTTTAAAACCCTTGTGCGAGCCTATAGAATTTTCATATTTAGCAGAAGATTATGCGAGTCCCGATGATAAGGCGGGTTCGGATTTCGGCACAGTTACAGGTTATATGTTAGACTACACCTTTAAAAACAATACATATAAAAACGAATTTTTTAATCGTGCAGGAATTTACAACACCTTGTCTAAGTTACATAAGGGTGAAGATGTAACAATTGCTTATTTGGGCGGAAGCATCACTCAAATGGACACCTGGAGAACATATACTACTAAATGGTTTGACGATACCTATAAGTCAAAAATAACAGAGGTAAACATTGGACTTGCCGGAACAGGTGCAGATTTGGCTGTTTGTCGTATAGATGGCGAAATTTTAGTGCATAATCCCGACCTTGTGTTCATTGAATATGCTGTAAATGGCGGTGCACCAAAGGATATGGAGGGTATGGTTCGTAAAGTATGGAAACATAATCCTAAGGCCGATATATGTTTTGTATACACTACAACCACAGAGAACTATTCTGTGTATTCAAAAGGTGAGATTCCTAAATACGCGGCTATCTATGAAGAGGTTGCAAAATATTATAATATTCCCTCTGTATTTTTTGGAAACCAAGCGTTCGATTTATATGAACAAGGAAAACTAACCCTTTCAGCTGCCAAGGCAGAAGCAGGAAAAATTCTTTATACAACAGATGGAGTCCATCCTACAACAGACGGCGGATGGCTTGCAGCAGGTGCTATCGCACGTTCTGTTGTTAATATGGAAAAAAGCTTTGATAAAGAAAGCTATGTAATAACAAATCATACAATGCCAGAAAAAACTTATGATGCGGCACCTTGGATAAATGCTGCATATAGCACAGACTGGTCTAAAATGAAATTCGAGGGAGAATGGTTTGATTGTCCTTTGGATGAATCGGGTAATTTCCAAAATTACGATTATACGGGCGGATATCTGTTTATGTTTAAAAGGCTTTTTAAGAATTTCCGCGGTACTAAAAAGGCAGGCTCATCAGTAACCGTCAAATTTCGTGGCACAGATATTGGTCTATTTGAAGCAGGAGGACAATATTCGGGTCAGCTTAATGTAATTATAGATGGCACTGAGATGGAAAACAAGCTGATGCTTTATAATAAGTACTATGATTCAAAGCTTCGTCATCAGTATTATTTCATTAGGGACTTGACATATGGAGAGCATACAGTAACCTTTATTTTGGATTCTGAAATGCCGGATAAGTCAGCTCTTAAAAATCAAAATCCGTCAGATGACCTATATGAGAAAAATGAACTTTATTTAGGAAGAATTTTGTTAAACGGTGAAATTTTAGATGCAAATGAATAAAAAAGAAGCCCTGATTTGAAATCAGGGCTTCTTTTTTATAGTTTTTTGTAAGAGTGTATATAGGACGCTTTTTTTATTTTTTGCGAAAGCATAGTTCCAATTCTAAATAGTGATGCAATAAAAATCATTCCAACAGCAATTGCTCCTGCAATTCCAATTGTTGTAGTGCATTTAGACATAAACATATCATAATTTTCTTCAATAGCATATTCCATTGTGTAATAAAGACCACTACCCGGAACAAGCGGAACAATAGCAATAATCATAAACACCGTAACAGGAACCTTCATAATTCGTGCTGTTACTTCGCAAAATAACGCTGCTGCCATTGTGGCAAAAAAAGAACGAATTATTTCACCGGGGAGTATAGGCTCTAAAAGCAAATAAACAACCCAAATTATAACTCCGCCAATAGGAGCTATAAAAAGAAGCTTTCCTCTGATATGAAAAACAAAAGTAAATCCTAAAGAGGCAATATAAGAAAATATAATTGAAATAAGAAGATCTAAAATCGTCATTAAATAATTCACCCCTAAGCCATAATTCTAAATGCAACAATTGCAAGACCGGAGCCTAAAGCCATACCAATAGCTATTATAATAGCTTCTGTTAAAGCATTTTTTCCTGCTATAAGGTCTCCTGCAACAAGGTCGCGCATAGATGTTGTAAGTGAAATTCCCGGAACAAGATTCATGAATGCACCGATAATAGCTTTTTCGGTTTGAATGTCACCCAAAAAGCTTTCTGATAATAGTGCGACAATAGCAATAACGGCACTACCTATAATGTTTTTGAAGAATAAACTAACCTTTAAGGCATCCATAGCCTGCATAACAGGGAAGAAGGCAAGCGTTACAATAAATGCAGAAACAGCCTCTAAAACTCCGCCGCCGAAAAGTACGCTGAATGCAACAGAAACCATTATAAATCCAAGTAATTTAACAAACTTGTTATAAGGTTTTTTGCGTTCAATCTTTTCAATAGCAGGAACAATATCTTCAAACTCAAGGCGGTTTTCACAAATCATACGGCAAAGATTATTAAGCTTTTCAATTTTGTAAAGGTCGGTTACTTTTTCATAACAGCGCTTAACCTTTGAAACAGTTGAGCCGTCATCGGCACCAATGGAAATAATAATACAGGAATTAATAACAAAAACATCTATTTCCTGTGCTCCCATAGCACCGAGAACTCTGCATAGTGAATCTTCTATTCTATAGGTTTCAGCGCCGTTTTTAAGCATTGAATACCCAAGCTTAGAGGCTATATTAAGTATTTGCTGACTATTCAAATGAAAAACCTCCAATATAAAGATTAAATAGAGATAGCTTGAAGGGCATTGTGTGAAAAGTCTATTGTGTAGTCTTTTATGCTTCCGTTAGTTGCAACCTTAATAACACATTTGCCATAACCCTGAACGGTTATGATATTTTCATTAATATGAAGTATTTCCACTGATGCATCTTCAGACCAGGCGGCAATGTTATTTTTAACTGTAACTCTGATAGGAAGACCAAAGGGAATAGATAGGTCATACTTGTTTTTGCCTACCTTAAGAGTCGCGTGACGTAAAGCGTTGGGGTCACGATACCAGTCAACAGCAATAATATAAATGTGGCGTGAGCCATCATTTTGGTCATAAATTGTAAATCCAACATCATCGCCGCAGCTTACAAAGCTTTTTTCTAAGGCGTTTATTTCGTCAGAAATTTGAGCAAGTATCTGCTCGTAAATGTTCTTGACACCATCGTGTGATGGATATTGACTTGCATTTACAAAATAGATTTTTCCTTTTCCTACGTTGTTTACAAAAGCAAGGGGAAGTCCCGAGTCGGTTGTTGCAATAATTTCATCTGCCTTAACTTTTCTGCAAACATCAATAGCAACGCCGTTATAGAAATCTCTTGCAAATACAGCGTGTGCGCCTGAAACAATATCAACAATTTGATGATTGATATAGGAGTGTTTTCCGTTTTCTATACTGCTGCGCTCGGTTGTAACAGAAAGGTGAGGCCATCCGAGAATTATAGTTCCGCCGTCTTTAACATAGTCAAGAATTCTGTCAAAATCTTCTGACTCAGCTTTGTTGTAAGCAGCAAATGAAAGCGCTTTGTAGCGTTTAAAATCGCCAACCTCAATAGGAATAATATCGGTATTTCCTCTCGGGGTGCCAGTGTAGAAACCAAGAGGTCTGTCGGTAGGACAGAAGTGGCAGTAAAGCCCGTCAAGCTCGGATAGGGGATAGAAAAGCTTAACTAAATCCCAACTTTTTTCTGCATCGCTGAAATTAAAGCTTTCGTTACCCCAGGTTCTTGTACGGTTAAAACAAGAAAATCCATCATAGCGTCCGTGAATAAATGCTATCGGTGAATAAAATTCTCCCGTTCTTGTATGTGATTTCACATAGTTATAGAAATTCTTTTGCTCATTGAGATATTCTTTGCAACATTCATCAAAACGGTTGAAATATGAGAAATATTCCTCCATATGCATTATGCCTTCTTCGGTGTTTATCTCAGATATACCGTGCATATAGGAAAGGAAAAGTGCAAGTCTGTAACGACGGTATTTTTCAGGAGCATCGTGAGGCATTGTTGACCACTGTAGAGCAAGATGAGCACCGTAGCCGTTTGTTTTTCCATAGCTTCTGTAAGCGCCTCTCATTGCAGCAACAACAGGCTCAAGAGGACCATACATAAGCTCGGCACCAACCCAATCAAAGCCCGCCTCATAAAAATATTTAAACATTATAGACGGACCGGTGTGCCTTGTGTTATTGTATTTGTTGTTTTTAAGCTGAGAAACAACATAATTAGCAATGCCTTGCATATCATGAGGAAGTCCCTTGTGTTTGAAGATTGAAAGGTCATCACCAATAAAGAATTGCTCATCGGGAGTGTGCTCATAATGCGAGGTTGTGTCGGGATAGTCTAAAAAGTTTCTGACCATTAGGTCATAATGAAGCTCGCGTTCATAATTGTCTGAAAAATCATTGTAGAACCAATAGTTGTAAGCACCGTCCTGTTCGTGCTTCTGACGACCTAAAAAGCCACTTTCTATGCCATCATAGGTTTTTGAGAGCACTTCAATAGGCGGGTTTGAGCATTGACCTTCAGGCTCGCGTCCGTCGGTCATATTTGCATATTTCATTCCAAGCTTGTTCATTAGCGGAACAAACCTTTCAAAAACCTCGGGATTATACTTTCTTGTGCCCGACCATCTGTAAACAGGGCGTATTGTCATTAGGTTTCCAAGGTTATTGCTCATAAAGAAACGAATGTAATTTTCCATATCGGGAACACTTTGCTTTATGTATACCATATCGCTTGTTCCGGTAATAATATTGTCCTCGCAGGGCTTTTCAACTATTCTTTTTATAGTAGCCTTTTCAGTATGATTTTCACTTGAGAGTGTAAAGGTTAAATCGTTTACAATATTGTTTGTTATAAGCCTTATTGCTTTAAGACCGGTGTCATCAAAATCAAGAGCTTCATTATCAAACTGCTTTATGCCGTTTCCCTCAAGCTTTAAGCTTACAGGACGATTTATCGATAAGAGGAGTGAAAAAGGCTCTCCTGCAGTTGCAACTTCAGGGCAGCTTACAATGTCAAAATCAAATTTTGACTCCTCAAGTAAAGCCACCTCGTTTATTGAATAGGGAGGGGCATCGCGAAAATCGGATATGAGCTTTATTGTAACGGTGTTGTCGCCGTCCTTTAAAAATCCGTCGGGGATGTCTATCTCACATTCGGAATTTCGGTGACAGCGCTCAAATATTTCGTCGCTGAAAAATGTGTTTCCGTTTATTGAAATGCCAAATCTCGGCCATTCTTTTTTTGAAAGGTTTTGTCCGAGCCAGTTGTATATCGGACGCTGACTTGTGCTTATAGAAAAGTCGGGAAGTATATTAAATCCGTTTGAGGAAACAAGGAAAGGGGTTTCTAAATAAAGATTTCCTTCAAAGTTTTCGGCTTCTATAAATACACATACAGATGAAGTTGTGTCAGCGGGAATAACTATTTTTTTACTAATTTCCTGCCAGTCATAATTTCCGTCAGGAAAATCAATAATATATTCCAAATCAGCAGGAATTGTTATATCGTGACGGCTTATGCCTCTTTTGTTTTCTCTTATTTCAAATCTTATTCTAAGACGGCAGTTTTCTTTTTTTAAAATGTTTTCACCCTTTACAAATATTCCGCAGGTCCAGTCATCAGTAAAATTTTTAAGCGGAAGATAGGAAAGAACAGGCTGCCATTTCTGAACATCAAAGTAGCTTGCAGGAAGATAGTTAAGATTTGGCTGACCAAGAAGTTTTTTGTAAACTATTTTAGGATAATCACAGCCCTCAAGCTTAAGGCAATACTGTGCTTTATAAGAATCCTTGCTATTTAAAGAATCGTCAATTTTTCCATAGTTTACCCAGCAATCAGGCTCGCTTTTCCAGGTGTAATATGTATTGGTTTCGCCTGTGAAAAAAAGACGATAACGACGATTTTGAGTTTGGTTAGCATTGACTAAAAAAGATGTTTCCTCTCCAGGTTTTATTACAATTCTATTGTTAAGGTCTGAGGCTTTATAAATGCCGTTATATTTCTCCATAACAGTATCACCTTTCGGTTTCTTATAATAATTTTATCTTTTGCCATAAATTTAACATAATAATGCATCAATGTCAATGAAAAAAAAGCAAAAACACGGCGCGTTTTTTATACGCCGTGTTTAATAGTTTTATTTTGCTCCGAGATAGGTTTCAAGCCAAATTGATGCAGTGTCAACTGCGTTATAAAGTCCGTGCATATCTGCCTTTTTAACAATGGCTTCAATGGGAGAAATTGTAGGGTCGGTTTTAATAAGCTGAAGCGAAAGCTTATCGGGAACTTCCTCGCCGTTTTGTGTTGTTGTGTTTATAATTCTCATCATAACCACATATTCTTCATAAAGATTTCCGTAATATATGGTGTTTCCGCTGCGAACAAGCGGTCTGCCCTTGTATTCTAAAAATGACGGAGTGGTGTTTTGTGTGTTCTCTGCCAATTAAATCATCCTTTCAATTTATTAAAATATATTTTAACACAAAAAAATATTGTTGTAAAGAACTAAAATTCCTTGACATTTACTTGACATATAAAAATGTTGCATATATAATTAAAAAATGACCATCAATAAAAAAATCGGAGTGATTTTTATGAAAAAAACAGCACTTGTAATTATGGCAGCAGGAATGGGAAGTCGCTTTGGCGGATTAAAACAGCTTACATCTGTAGGTCCTGCAGGTGAGCTTATTATAGATTACTCTGTCTATGATGCAAAAAGAGCAGGCTTTGATAAGGTTTATTTTATTATCAAAGAACAAATTGCCGATGAATTTAAAGAAAAAATCGGTAACCGCATTTCAAACTATATTGAAACCGACTATATTTATCAGGAAACCTATAAGCTTCCCGAAGGTTTTAAGGCTCCTTCAGAGCGTACAAAGCCTTGGGGCACAGGTCATGCTATATGGTGTGGCGCTGATATAATCAAAGAGCCCTTTATGGTTATTAACGCCGATGACTATTATGGTCACGAATGCTTTAAACAGCTTCACGACTTTTTAGTTAATGCTGACGAAAATGACAGCAAAATGCATATTGCAATGGCAGGCTTTATGCTTTGCAACACCATTACTAAAAATGGATATAACTCAAGAGGAGTATGCACAGTAGATGCAAACGGAATGCTTGAGAGTGTCGTTGAAAGAACTCATATCGAGTATATAAACGATAAGATTATGTTTACCGAGGACGGCGGCGAAACTTATACAGCTCTCCCTGATATGACTCCCGTTTCTATGAACTGCTGGGCATTTCCTAATGCCGCTTTAAAGAGCTTTGAAAGCCAGCTTATTGAGTTCTTAGAAAAGAACATCGGCGAAATGAAGGCAGAATTTTATCTTCCTTCGGTTGTTTCTCGCCTTATCGATGAGGGTAAAGCAGATGTTAAGGTGCTTGAAACAGGTGATAAATGGCACGGAATTACATACCCCGACGATTTAAAGGATATAGTAAAGGCGCTTAACGATAAAATGCTTTCAGGAGAATATCCCGCAAAGCTTTGGGACTAATTTTAATATGTTTTAGAAAATGACGGAGGCGTAAAAGCTCTCCGTCATTTTTTGTTTTACTGGCCTTTTTAAAACCTTAAAAATACTTGCAAATTTAAGGTTTATATGGTATCTTATTATATAGTGGGTTAATATGGGTAAAATTACCTTTTATGTCTGCGAGGTGAACTGTATTTTGAATGAAAAAATAGAAAATATTGCACAGTACAGTGTTCTTATGTCGGTGTACGAAAATGAAAAAGCTCAAAATCTTAAAGACAGTATCCAAAGTATTTATTCTCAAACCCTTTTGCCTTACGAGGTTATCCTTGTTTTAGACGGCAAACTAACAGATGAGCTTTACAATGCAGTGGATTTTCTAAAAAATAAATACAGTAATCTCAAAACAGTAGCCTTAGATGAAAATATCGGCCTTTGGCACGCATTAAATGTTGGACTTGCTCATTGTGAGTGTGAAATAGTTGCTCGTATGGATAGCGATGATATTGCAGTTAACACAAGAATAGAAGAACAGCTAAAACTTTTAAAGGCTCAAAATGCTGATATTGTAAGTTCGCCTGTTATGGAGTTTAAAGAAAAAACAGGGGATACAAATAATATAAAAGACCTTCCTAAAACTCATAATGAAATTTTAAATTATGCCAAAAAAAGAAATCCGTTTAATCATCCTGCGGTAATTTTTAAAAAGTCAGCGGTTATAAATGCAGGCGGCTATCAAAACTTTCCTTTTTTTGAGGATTACGAGCTTTTTGTAAGAATGCTTAAAAACGGAGCAGTTTCAGCCAATACTCAAAAACCGCTTTTATATATGCGAGTCGGCGAGGGAATGTATAAACGCCGCGGCGGAAAAGAGTACACCCGCCACCTTTATAACTTTTTAAAACGAATTTATTCACTCGGGTTTATTTCTAAGTCCCGAATGATTAAGTCATTAATTCCGAGAGTGGCAGTTTCCTTAATGCCGTCGGGATTACGAAAAATGGTTTATAATAAATTTTTACGAAAATAAAAGGAGTTTTATTTTGAGTAAAATAAAAAATGCTGCAAGAATTTTGTTTTTGCCACTAAATGCATTAAACAGAATTTTGCCGAAAAGAGAAAAAATCTTTATATACTCAAATTTAGGCTTTCGAGATAATACAAGGGCGATTTATGAGCATTTAGTAACAAAAGGCTTTAATAAAAATTATAAAATAACAGTTTCTTGCCCCGAGTTTAAAAAGTATAAAAATAACGCGCCTGAAAATGTAAATTTTAAAAGTAATTTAGGCGGAATATTTAGCTTTTTAACCTCAAAGTATAGCTTTTACAGCTTTGGAAAATATCCCATAAAGCCATATAATCAAAAGGTTGTAAACCTTTGGCACGGGATGCCGCTTAAAAAGATTGGCAATATGGAAGATGGAAAAGAAAATATAGACCAAAATTTTTTCACCCATCTTATTGCCACATCTCCGTTTTTCTCGGATATTATGAAAAAATGCTTTAATGCAAAAGATGAAAACATAATAATAACAAATCAACCGCGCACTGACGAGTTTTTAAAACCGCCTGTGTCAGAATTTGAAAATACAGTTGTCTGGCTTCCAACATTTAAGAAATCTAAAAAACTTTCTCAAACCGATGGAGAAACTATATTTTCAATTTTTAATAACGACAGCCTTTCAAAAATTAATGAAGCGCTTTTAAATAATAACCTTTGTTTAATTCTAAAGCCTCACCCTATGGAAGATGTGTCTGTAATAGAAAACAATTATTCAAACATTAAAATTATAAACGATGAGTGGTTAGAAGAAAAAAAGATTAATCTATACAGCCTTTTAAACAGCTCAAAGGCACTGATTACTGATTATTCAAGTGTGTTTTTTGATTATATGATGCTCGGTAAGCCTATAGCTTTTACAATATCTGATATAAATGCGTATATGAAAAATCGCGGTTTTGTTACTGAAAATCCAGAGGAGCTAATGGTAGGCTTCAAAATTAAAATAGATGATGATTTTTGCGCCTTTATAAATTCACTCAATGGACCTGATGAGTATAAGGCACAGCGCTCCAAAATAAATAAAATGCTAAATACAAATAAAAAATATAATGGCTGCCAAACAATTTTAGATGCAGTTGGCATAAAATCGGAGGAATAAAAATGAGAAAAGTTATAACCTACGGAACCTTTGACCTTTTACATTACGGACACATTAATCTTCTTAAAAGAGCAAAGGATTTAGGCGACTATTTGGTGGTTGCTCTTTCAACTGACGAGTTTAACCTTAACAGTAAAAATAAAAAATGCTATTTTTCTTATGAAGAAAGAAAAAAGATGCTTGAGTCAATTCGCTTTGTTGATTTGGTTATTCCCGAGGAAAATTGGGAGCAAAAAGCAAGCGATGTAAAAGAGTTTAAAATTGACACCTTTGTTATGGGTGACGATTGGGCAGGTAAATTCGACTTTCTAAAGGAATACTGTGATGTTGTATATCTTCCCAGAACCCCTGAGATTTCAACAACTCAAATTAAACAAGATTTAAAAAAATAAATCGGAGATAATTATGCTTAAGAAAATTAAAAGACGTATAAAACGTTTTATGCAAAACAGTAAAATTCTTTATGGACTTTATAAATTTTTGCTGATTAAAAAACGTACATTCACATTTAAGAGGTATCAAAAAACGCTGCCTCTAAACGAAAAAACAATAATATTTGAGTCGTTTCAGGGAAGACGCTATGCCTGCAGCCCTAAAGCTATGTATTTAGAGGCTATTAAAGACCCGAGATACAAAGATTTTACATTTGTTTGGTCGTTTAGAGATATTAAAGAGCACGAGTATTTAATGGAATATCCAAATACAGTGCTTGTAAAATATAATACACGAAAGTACCTAAAGCTTTTTGCAACCTCAAAATATTGGATAACTAATTCTACAATGCGTCCTTACTTAATTCCAAGTAGTGAGCAGGTATTTGTTCAAACTTGGCACGGAACGCCATTAAAACGCCTCGGATGCGATTTAGAGGTGTCAAACAATGCAGCTCAAAAGCTAACTGAAATTAAAAAGCAGTATAGACAGCAAGAGGAAAAAATTTCAATATTTATCTCTCCATCTAAGTTTTACACAGAGAAGATTGCAACAGCCTATGATGTAAAGGACATCTCTAAGTTTGTTGAGTGTGGATACCCTCGAAACGATTTTCTCTTTAATTTTACAGATGATGATGTAGAGAAAGTCAAAAACGAGCTTAATATTCCAAGGGATAAAAAGGTGCTTTTGTATGCGCCAACCTTTAGAGATAACAGCCACGAGAGAGGCAGAGGCTTTACATACAGCATTGGTATTGATTTTGATAAGCTATATAGCGAACTTAAGGATGAGTATGTAATACTGTTTAGAGCACATTATTTTATAATAAACGGCTTTGATTTTGAAAAATATAACGGCTTTATTATAGATGTTTCACAGTATGATGACATAAATAATCTCTACATAGTAAGCGATATGCTTATGACCGATTATTCGAGCGTATTTTTTGATTACGCAAATCTTAAAAGACCTGTAATGTTCTTTATGTACGACTTTGAAGAGTATAAAGGCGAGCTTCGCGATTTTTATTTAGATATGAGCGAGCTTCCCGGTCCAATCGTTTACACAAACGATGAGGTAGCCCCCTGCATAAAAAACACCTACAAAAACTTTAAATACGATGAAAAGTATCAAAAGTTTAATGAAAAATTCAACACATATAACGACCAAAACAGTAGCAAACGCGCCCTGGGAGTGTGCATAAAATAATGTCAGCAAAAAAGCTTTTAAAAAAGGGAATAAAGCTATTAAAAAGCTCTATTGTAACATCATATTATTGTCACTATTTTTATAAAGCAAAATTAAAAGACAACATCGTGCTTTTCGAATCACGAAACGGACTTGATGTTGCAGGTAATATCTTTTATCTATTAAAAGAGCTTCAAAACGGCGAATATGGAAAGTTCAAGGCATATCTTTCGGTATGCCCACAAATTAATAAAAAAGCTGTTTCTATGCTTGAAACCTATAATGTTAAAAATGTTCGCCTCGTAAAACAGGGTTCTCTTAAGTATTTAAGGCTTATTTCAAAAGCTAAATATATTTTTACAGACACCTCGCTTCCACGCGCTTATGTAAAAAAAGAAGGCCAAATCTTTACAAACACTTGGCACGGCACACCTTTAAAAAATATGGGTAAGCATAATTTAAATGAGCGTCATTCAATGGGCAATATTCAAAGAAATTTGCTTTTTTCAGATTATCTTATATATCCTAACGAATATATGAAGGAAAAAATGCTCTCGTCTTATAATATAGACACAGCCTTTAAAGGTGAAATCTTACTCGAGGGCTATCCTAGAAATTCTGTTTTCTTTAGTAAAGCAGATGAAAATATAAAGAAAAGCCTTTCGCTTGAAAACAAAGAGGTTTATGTCTATATGCCCACTTGGAAAGCTGAAAATATGGGCGATGGACTTAAAAGCTCTTTAGAAGAAATGTATAAAAGACTTAAAAAAATAGAAAGCCTTTTATCTGAAAATCAAGTTATAATGCTAAAGCTCCATCCGCTTGTGCGTGGACACGCTGATTTAAAGGGCTTTGAAAAAATAGTTTCTTTTCCTGAAAACTTTGAAGCCTATCACGTTTTAAATGCCTGTGATGGACTCATAACCGACTATTCAAGTGTGTTTTTCGATTTTGCATGCAGTCAAAAGAAAATTGTTTTATATACACCCGATGAGCAAAATTATGATAACACACGCGGTTTTTTTATTCCTCTTTCACAGCTTCCGTTTACAAAATGCAGCACAGAAGAAGAACTTATTAAGGCTCTAAACGCCCCTATAAGCTATGATATAAAGGAATTTAAAAACAAATTCTGCACCTACGATAATATAGATGCTGCTAAGAATATTCTTAACCATATATTATTAAATAAAAAAGTTTGTAAGAGTGAAAAAATAGAGGACAGCGGCAAGAAAAAGGTGCTGTTTTACTGCGGAGCTCTGCTTCAAAACGGATTAACCGCTTCATTTAAAAATCTTTTGTCTATGATAAATTTAGATGATAGAGAATACTTTTTTACATTTAAGCAATCGGCGTTTAGTAATAATCCTGAAAAGTTAGATATTATTCCTAATAAAGTAAAGCTCTTTTCAATGAGTAGCAATGTAACCTTAACGATTTTAGAGGTGTTTGCATTTGCTATATACTATAAACTAAAGCGTACCAATGCTTTTGTTGAAAAATACATAGATAGAGCATTTAAGCGCGATTTAAACAAACAGTTTGGCACGCTTAAAATGGATTACATAATAAATTTCAGCGGTTATGATAAATATATAATCGGTCTTTTACAACGATTTGATGCTAAAAGAATTATCTTTGTACACAGCGATATGATAAGGGAAATCTCAGCTCGTCATAATCAGCATATATTAACATTAAAAAGTGCCTATAAATCTTATGATAGGGTTGTCCCTGTTATAGACGCTATGATTGAGCCTACATTAAAAATTAGCAGTAGAAAAGATAATATAACTATCGTTAGCAATACAATAAACTATAAAAGAATAATTTCTAATTCTTCTCTTCCGATAGAATACCAAAATGACACTGCTATGTCTATAAGACACCCAGGAGGTATAGAGGGTATTTTAAATGAAAACGGAACAAAGTTTATAAGTATCGGAAGGTTTTCTGTTGAAAAACAACATTTTATGCTTATTGATGCTTTTGAAGAATATAATAAACAAAATCCCGACTCCTATTTAATTATAATAGGTGGAGGAGGGAATTTGTATTCACGTACAGTTTCTTATGCAAATTCAAAACCATGTAAAAATAATATTGCAATTATAAAGTCGCTTTCAAATCCAATGCCCATTTTAAAAAGATGCGATTTATTCATATTGTCATCACTTTACGAGGCACAGCCAATAGTTTTATTTGAAGCAGATGCCCTTTCAGTACCTTCTATTTGCACATATATGAAAGGCCCTGCATCGCTTTTAAATTGCTTTGGAGGCAATATAGTTCCCAATAGTAAAGAGGGAATATTAGATGGTATGTATAAATTCAAAAATGGCGAAATTAAAACAATGAATATTGATTTTGAAAAGTATAATGCCCAAGCATTAAGCGAATTTGAGAAACTATTTTAACCTAAGGAGCCCATAATGAAAAAGTTTTTTAAGGATTTAAAAAGATATAATCCCTACGCTCTGTATGCCGCAAAGGCAGAGCTAAAATCAGGCGTAGCCGATTCGTATTTAAACTGGCTTTGGTGGATTTTTGACCCCATTTTGTTTATGCTTGTTTACACCTTTGTGGTAAAAATAGTATTTAACGCCACAGAGCCTAATTTCCCGCTTTTTGTATTTGTGGGACTCACCGCGTGGGACTTTTTTAATAAAACAATGCTGAATAGCGTAAAGCTTGTAAGAACAAATAAAAGCATTGTAACTAAAATTTATCTCCCTAAATATATGCTTGTTTTAACTAAAATGTATGTAAATGCCTTTAAAATGGCTATATCATTTGCACTTGTTATTATTTTAATGTTCATATATAGTGTAGAGCTTACATTTAACCTATTATATATCCCACTGATTTTAGTGGTGCTTTTTGTATTAACCTTTGCCTTTGCAAGCCTTTTTATGCACTTTGGAGTGTTTATTGAGGACCTCTCAAATGTAATTACAGTATTACTTAGATTAATGTTTTATATGTCGGGCGTGTTCTACTCGATTCAAGGTAGAATAACCGGTAAATATGCAGTTTTTGCAGATGTTTTAATGTATGTAAACCCGTTAGCACTTATAATTAATTCACTTCGTGATGTAATGCTTTACGGTACAGCTCCAAATGTGCTTGCGCTTTTAGCCTGGCTTTTAATCGGCATTTTAGCCACCTGTGTTAGCGTTCATACAGTTTATAAATACGAAAACAGTTATACAAAGGTGATGTAAATGAGCAAAGCAATTTCAGTTAAAAATCTCTGGATAGTTTATAAAAGCTTAAAGGCTGTTTCATCTAAAAAAGCAATATTCACCTTCGGAAAATCCAAGCTCGAAACTTTTGAAGCAGTGCGCGGCGTATCCTTTGATGTCGAAAAGGGACAGGTTGTTGGTTTAATCGGCAGAAACGGAAGCGGAAAATCAACCCTTCTTCGCTCAATAGCAGGTATTTTTTCGGCAGATAAGGGCGAAATAGAGCTTTACGGAAACAGTATTTCGCTTCTCTCAATAGGTGTAGGATTTAAAGCTAATCTCTCAGGTAGAGATAACATATTTTTATCAGGACTTTTAATGGGTTTTAAGGAGTCTGAAATTCGCGAAAATTTAGATAAAATTATTGAATTTTCCGAACTTGGAAAGTTTATAGATAAACCTGTAAAAACCTATTCAAGCGGTATGTATTCAAAGCTTGCATTTTCAATAACCGCCGTTATGGAAACCGATATTATGCTCATTGACGAGGTTTTAAGCGTCGGTGATGAAAAGTTTAAAAAGAAAAGCTATGCAAAAATCAAAGAACTTATAAGTGATAAATCAAGAACGGTCATAATAGTTTCACATAATATAGATACTCTCAGTAAGCTTTGCGACCATATTATATGGATAAACGATGGTGAGCTTGTTATGCAGGGCGAAACTAAAGAGGTTCTCGAAGAATATAAAAAGTTTATGCAGTAAGAGAGGGAAAATGTATGAAAGCAGACCTTTTATTAGATATTCAAAATAAAATGTCTACATTTTCAAAAGGCCAAAAGAAAATAGCACAATATCTTTTAGAGCACCTTGATAAAGCGGCGTTTATGACAGCGGCAAAGCTTTCAAAAACTGTCGGAACAAGTGAGTCAACAGTTGTCCGTTTTGCAACCGAAATCGGATTTGAGGGCTATCCTCAAATGCAAAAAGCATTAAAGGAGCTTAGCATCAACACATTAACCTCAATTCAAAGAATGGGCGTTGCACAAACAAACTATGAAGGCGAAAAGGTTTATGAAAAGGTTATGCATTCTGATATTGATAAAATAAAAGAAACCTTGGAAAAAATTGACACCAAAAGCTTTGATAATGCCGTTGATTTGATAGTAAATGCTCAAAATATCTATATTGTAGGTAATGGCAGCGCTTCAATGCTTTCAAATTTCTTGGGATTTTATTTAAATCATATATTTGATAATGTAAAGCAAGTTGGCTTTACAGGAATTGATGCATTTGATAATGTTGTCTCAATAGGTAAAAATGATGTTCTTATTGCTTTCAGCTTTCCGAGATACTCAAGTCGCACCGTTAATTCTGTAAAATATGCCTCAAAATCGGGAGCGTCGGTTGTGGCTATAACCGATAGCCAGAATTCTCCTATTGCAAAATATTCAGATAATCTTTTAATAGCACAAAGTGATATGGCTTCTTTTGTCGATTCGCTTGTGGCACCATTAAGTCTTTTAAATGCTTTAATTGTTGCTCTCGGCAAAAAGAGGGAAAAGGATGTTTCAGATAAGCTTTCAAAGCTTGAAGAAATTTGGCAGGAATACGATTTTTATAATAAAAGATAAATTTTTAAGGATAAAATTATGTACGATGTGATAGTTGTAGGCGGTGGCGCCGCAGGCTTAATGGCGGCAGCAACAGCTGCTTTATATGGCAAAAACACTCTTATAATTGAAAAAAACGATGAGGTCGGCAGAAAAATATTAATAACCGGCAAGGGCAGATGTAATGTTACAAACAACTGTGATAATGAAACCCTTTTAAAAAACATCGTCCATAATTCTAAATTTATGTATAGCGCTTTAAATAATTTTTCCAGCGCTGACACAATATCTTATTTTGAAAACTTAGGTGTTGAGCTTAAAACAGAGAGGGGAAACAGAGTTTTTCCTGTTTCTGATAAAGCTTCGGATATAAGAGATAGCCTACTTGAAAACTGTAAAAATCTCGGCGTCAAATTTATAAAAGCTGCTGTAGCACAAATAACACTACAAAATAACAGTTTCTTTGAAGTTAAAACAAAAAATGACAAGCTTTTTGAAAGCTCGTCTGTTATAATTGCAACGGGCGGTATAACCTATAAAAAAACAGGTTCAAGCGGCGATGGTTATGTCTTTGCTAAAAAATTCGGACATAATATAGTTTCTCCAAAAGCTTCGCTTGTAGCTTTAAAAACAGAGGGCGATGAATGTAGTAAAATGCAGGGCTTGTCGCTAAGAAACACAAAAATAAAGCTTATTGATAAACAAAACGGTAAGGTAGTCTATGAGGATATGGGTGAAATGCTCTTTACCCACTTTGGAGTGTCGGGCCCGATTGTTTTGTCAGCAAGCGCTTATATTGATAAAGAGCCAAACCTATATAAAATATCACTCGATTTAAAGCCTGCACTTTCTGAAAGTCAGCTTGATAGCCGAATAAGACGTGATTTTGAAGGAGTTTTAAATAAGGACTTTTCAAACTCTCTTGGTGCATTGCTTCCTAAAACATTAATTCCTATAATCATTAACAGAAGTGAAATTTCACCCGATTTAAAGGTAAATCAAATTACAAAGGAACAGCGTAAATCGCTGATTAGTGTGATTAAAGAGCTTGATTTTAATATAATCGGCACAGCCTCACTCGACACAGCAATAATAACCAGAGGC
This sequence comes from Oscillospiraceae bacterium, assembly GCA_017440545.1. Classification (GTDB taxonomy): domain Bacteria; phylum Bacillota; class Clostridia; order Oscillospirales; family Ruminococcaceae; genus SIG578. The sequence goes on along the minus strand of JAFSGZ010000058.1, from coordinate 23,200 downwards.
GGAGTATCAACAAAGGAAATTAATCCAAAAACAATGGAATCAAAGCTTGTAAAGGGGCTTTACTTTGCAGGTGAAGTCATTGATGTAGATGCCTGCACCGGCGGATTTAATCTACAAATAGCATTTTCAACCGGTTACACAGCCGGCTTAAACGCATAAAAGGAGTAAAAAATGATTTACAAAATTGCAAAGGCAATAGTAATGCCGATAGTTCATCTTCTTTTTAATATTAAATATGTCGGTAGAGAAAATTTAACACAGGGTAGAGGATATATAATTTGCTCAAACCATAGAAGTATGCTCGACCCGGTGTTTATTGCGCTCGGAGTGAAAAAAAGAAAGCTTCGCTTTATGGCAAAAAAAGAGCTTTTTAAAAACAAAATATTTGCTGCTTTAATAACAAAATTCGGTGCATTTCCTGTTGATAGAGGAAAGGGCGACACCACAGCTATAAAAAATGCTGAAAATGTTTTAAATCGTAAGCATGTGCTTTTAATCTTTCCTGAGGGCACACGCTCTAAAAACGGCAAGCTGTTAAGAGCAAAATCGGGAACAGCCTATATTGCTTCAGCCTGTAACTGCGATGTTATTCCTGCTGCAATTTGCTATGATGAAAAGGGACTTAGCTTTAGAAAGAAAATCACAGTTTGCTTTGGTAAACCTATTAAAAATGAGGAAATAGCAATTCGACCTGAATTTAAGATTGCCGATACAAGACGAGCTACAGCAATAATTATGGATAGAATAGCAGAAATGCTAAATATGCATATTAAAAATCCTGTAGAACGTATTGAAATTCCCGAAAAAAAGCAAAGCAAAAAGGAAAATTTAAATGAAAACTAAAATTGAAGTTGCAAAAACTGCAGGTTTTTGCTTTGGTGTTGATAGGGCAGTAAATTTGGTTTATAGCCTTCTTGACAACGGCGAAAAGGTCTGCACCTTAGGTCCGATTATTCATAATCCGCAGTTGGTTGAACATTTAAAACAACGCGGAACTGTTATTGCAGATGGGGTATCTGATATTCCCGATGGTTATACTGTTGTAATAAGGTCGCACGGCGTCGGTAGAGAAATTTATGATTATTTAGAAAAAAGCAATATAAAGTATGTAGATGCTACCTGCCCCTTTGTTTCAAAAATTCATAAAATAGTGGCTGAAGCCCATAAAGATAATAAAACTGTTTTAATAGCAGGTGATAAAAATCACCCAGAAGTAATTGGTATAAACGGGCACTGCAATAACGAGGCTTATATTTTTATGACTGCTGATAGCCTTGAAGAAATATTTAAAAATACTAAAAAACACTTTAAAGATGATGTAATTTTGGTTGCACAAACCACTTTTAACATTTTTGAATGGAATAAATGTAAAGAAAAATTAAAAAAACTATGTACAAATCCAATAATTTTTGATACAATATGTAGTGCTACCGACAAAAGACAGCGTGAAGCAGAGAGTCTTTCTGAGAAAAGCAGTCTAATGATTGTCGTAGGCGGAAATAACAGTTCTAATACAAATAAGCTCTGTGAGGTTTGTAAAAAACACGCCAAAACAGTACATATTGAATCAAAGGACGAGATATATAAAGAGCTAATTTTAGGACAAGATTACATCGGTGTTACGGCAGGCGCCTCAACACCGTCGTATATAATTAAGGAGGTACAGAATACCATGACTGAGATTCTGGAAAAAAATGAAAACGAGGCTGTAGCAACAAGCGAGGCCGAAACCACCAGCAAGGTGGAAAACGAGGGAGAGTTCGATTTTGCAAAAGCAATCGACGACACCTTCAAAAAAGTACATAGAGGACAGCGTGTTAAGGGTATTGTTGTTGGCATCAATCCCTCTGAACTGCAGATAGATTTGGGTATCAAGCATGCTGGCTTCGTACCCGCAGACGAGTTTACACAAAACGGAACTGTTAACCTTAATGACGCTGTGAAAATCGGCGACGAGGTTGAGCTTGAGGTAACCAAGGTTAACGACCAAGAGGGTTATGTTCTTCTTTCAAAGCAGAAGATTGACTCTTACAAGGGCCTTGAGGAAATCTTAAAGGCTAAAGAAAACGATGCAACCATTGAGGGCGTAGTTTTCGAGGTTGTAAATGGCGGTATGCTCGTAAATGCAAAGGGAACAAGAGTATTTATTCCCGCAAGCCAATCTGGTCTTTCTAAGGATGAGGACTTAAGCACACTTTTAAAGAAGAAGATTAAGTTCAAGATTTTAGAAACAGAGGACAAGAGAGGCAGAAGACACATTGTAGGTTCTGCAAAGGCAATTATTGCTGCTGAAAGAAAAGAAAAGGCTGAAAAAGCTTTAGCTGAAATCGAAGTAGGCAAAAAGTATATGGGAACTGTAAAATCTCTCACAAACTACGGCGCATTTGTTGACATCGGCGGCGTAGATGGTATGATTCACGTTTCCGAAATTTCTTGGAAGAGAATTAAGAATCCCGCAGAGGTTCTCTCTGTTGGCGACACCGTTGAGGTTTATGTTAAGGACTTTAATCCCGAAACAAAGAAAATTTCACTCGGCTATAAGAAAACAGAGGACAACCCCTGGGAAATCTTAAAGGCTAAATATAGCGTTGGCGACACCATCAAAGCTAAGGTTGTTTCACTTCCTGCATTTGGCGCATTCGTTAATGTTGTTGACGGAATTGACGGTTTAGTACATATCTCTCAAATTGCAAATAAGAGAATTAATAAGCCTTCTGATGTTCTTTCTGTAGGCGATGAGGTTGAAGCTAAAATCACCGAAATTGACTTTGATGGCAAGAGAGTAAGCCTCTCTATCAGAGCTCTTTTAGAGGAAACAGAGGCAGCTGAGCAGGCTGAAATTGTTGAAGCATACAATGCTGAAACACAAGCTACTGAAGACGCTGAATAATAAAATTAAAAATCGTGTAGCAATTAGCTACACGATTTTTTTATGCCTTTTTATGCTTTTAGAGCCCTCTTTGCAAAATTCATTTAATATACACTCACTACATTTTGGATTTCTTGCTGTGCAAAGCGCTCTGCCGTGATGCACAATTCTGTGACAAAAATCTCCCGATTCTTCGGGTGGCAAAAGCTTTTTAAGTTCTAATTCTATTTTTGTAGGGTCTTTTTCCTTTGTTAGACCTATGCGATTAGCAATTCTTATGCAGTGTGTATCGACAACAACAGAAGGTTTGTGATAAACATCACCAACAATTAAATTTGCTGTTTTTCTGCCAATTCCTGAAAGGGTAATAAGCTCTTCAATAGTGTCGGGAACAACTCCGTTATATCGCTCTATAAGCTCATTTGCCATGTTTTTAAGGTCACGAGCTTTTGTTTTGTAAAGCCCGCAGGATTTTATAATTTCCTCAATTTCTGAAATGTCAGCAGCGGCAATTTGCTCTAAAGAGGTAAAGCGACTAAATAGAACATCTGTAACTATGTTAACCCTTTTGTCAGTGCACTGCGCCGACAGCCTTGTTGCCATTAAAAGCTCGTATGGCTTTTTGTATGTAAGTGAACACGCCGCATCGGGATAAAGTTCTTTTAATGCTTTAATCGATAGCTCGGCACGCTGTTTCTTGTTCATATTATTCTCCTTATTATTAACTTATATTTATTTTAACACGTAATAAAAAAATATTAAAGTGTTTTTTATAAATTGCTTGCAGTAAAAGTAAAATAAAGGTATAATATATTTATTAAGATTTGGAGGAAATAAAATGTATAGTAATATGCTCGATACAATAGGATTTGTATCAAAAAAAGACCCCGAACTCGCAGAGGCTATGAATAGCGAGCTTTTAAGACAAAGAAGAAATATAGAATTAATCGCTTCTGAAAATATAGTTTCCCCCGAAGTTATGGCGGCTATGGGAAGCGTTTTAACAAATAAATATGCTGAGGGATATAGCGGCAAAAGATATTACGGCGGCTGTCAATGCGTTGATGTTGTTGAGGATTTAGCAATAAGCCGTGCTAAAAAACTTTTCGGTGCCGAACACGCAAATGTTCAGCCTCATTCGGGTGCACAGGCTAATTTAGCAGTTTACTTTGCACTTCTCGAAACAGGCGATACAGTGCTTGGTATGAACCTTGCGCACGGCGGGCATTTAACTCACGGTTCTCCCGTTAATATGTCGGGCAAATATTATAACTTTGTGTCATACGGCGTTTCTGATGACGATAATAAAATTGATTACGATAAGCTTCTTGAAACAGCACGCGAGTGCAAGCCCAAGCTCATTGTAGCAGGTGCAAGTGCATACCCAAGAGCTATTGACTTTAAGAGAATTTCTGAAATTGCAAAAGAGGTTGGAGCCTATTTTATGGTTGATATGGCGCATATTGCAGGCCTTGTTGCTGCAGGACTTCACGAGAGTCCCGTGCCTTATGCTGATGTTGTCACCACTACCACCCATAAAACCTTAAGAGGTCCACGCGGCGGTATGATTTTATGTAAAGAAGAACTTGCTTTAAAAATCAATAAGGCGGTTTTCCCCGGAACGCAAGGCGGCCCTTTAGAGCACATAATTGCCGCAAAGGCAGTTTGTCTCGGTGAAGCTTTAAAGCCTGAGTTTAAAGAGTATCAACAAAAGGTTGTTAATAATGCAAAGGCTCTTGCAAATGCTCTCCTTAATAAAGGCTTTGATTTAGTTTCGGGCGGTACAGATAACCACCTTATGCTTGTTGATTTAAGAAAAATGAATATAACAGGTAAAGAGCTTGAGAAAAGACTTGATGAGGTTTATATCACAGTTAATAAAAATGCTATTCCTAATGACCCTCAAACTCCCTTTGTAACAAGCGGAATAAGAATAGGAACTCCCGCAGTAACAAGCAGAGGAATGAATGAAGAAGATATGCAGATAATTGCAGACGCCATCTATTTAGCCTGCACCGATTTTGAAAATAAGAAAGATGAGATAAGAGATACAATAACAAAGCTCACTTTAAAATATCCCTTGTACGAATAATTTAATGAAAGGATGTGAAACCGATGAATAATTCTCCGCTTGCCGATTTTTTAAGGCCCAAAAGCCTTGATGATGTCGTCGGTCAGCATCATCTTATAGATAAGGGTAGAGCACTCAGAACAATAATTGAATCAAAAAATATCCCGAATATGATTTTTTATGGCCCGAGCGGAGTTGGTAAAACCACAGTTGCATCTATAATTGCAAGTGAAACCAATAAACGTCTTTATAAATTAAACGGTACCTCTGCGTCGGTTTCGGATATTAAGGATATTATCTCAAGCCTTGATGGGTTTGACAGCCAAACAGGAGTGTTATTATATTTAGATGAAATTCAATATCTGAATAAAAAACAACAGCAATCCCTTTTGGAGTATATGGAAAATGGCAAAATAACCGTTATTGCATCCACAACAGAAAACCCCTATTTTTATGTCTACAATGCGCTTTTAAGCCGTAGTACAGTTTTTGAATTTAAGCCTGTTGAACCTATTGATGTAATAAATGCCGTAAAACGTGCATACACCCTTGCAAGCGAAAAATTAAACCTTAAAATTAAGCTTGAAGAGGGAGTATGTGAACTTATTTCTCAAACCTGCGGCGGAGATGTAAGAAAAGCACTTAATTGTGTAGAGCTTTCAAGCCTTGCATCGCCTGTAAATAAAGATGGCTCTGTATTTATAAAGATTGAAACTGTACGCGAGCTTTCTCAAAGAAGCAGTATGAAATACGATAGAGATGGCGACCAGCACTACGATATTCTTTCGGCATTTCATAAGTCTGTTCGCGGCTCGGATGAAAATGCCGCACTCCATTATCTTGCAAGACTGCTCGTTGCAGGTGACTTAATTTCACCTTGCCGTCGTCTTCTTGCTATTGCAAGCGAGGATATAGGTCTTGCGTATCCTCAAGCTGTGGGTATCGTTAAAAGCTGTGTAGACAGTGCTATGCAGTTAGGACTTCCCGAAGCAAAGCTTCCGCTTGCTGAGGCTACAATTCTTCTCTGCACAGCGCCTAAATCAAACTCTGTCGTATGTGCAATAGATGCCGCTATGGATGATGTTAAAAACGGTAATTTCGGCGATATTCCTGCTCATTTAAAGGACTCTCATTACAGCGGCGCTGAAAAATTAAATCACGGCAAAGGATATCAGTATCCTCATAATTTTAAAAACAATTACATAAATCAGCAGTATCTGCCCGATAGTATAAAGGATAGAGTTTATTATGAATACGGCGAGAATAAAAATGAGCTTGCTGCAAAAAGCTATTGGGAAAAGATTAAATAAATTAAAATCCGCAGTCTTTTTAAGACTGCGGATTTTTTATGTCCTGTTTTTCAAAAATAAAGACAATCTACTTGAAATCGGATAAACCAAAAGACCAAAAGCAAAGTTTGAAACGGCGTGTATCATATCATAACGAAGACCTGCAATTATCCATGCAATAGTTCCTTTAAAATCTAAATTAAATAATATAGCTTGTGAAGGGGCGTAAAATGTGCCGAATAAAAGTCCATATAGCGCGCATATAATAGGATATACTATCATAGAAATCTCTTTAGACATATTTTTAGGAAGCACCAAGGTCATCAAAAAAAGAATATCCCAAATGTAAAGATAGGGAATCCACCAAGGCGCAAAACCCGCAAAAAGTCCATCTAAAAATACATAAATGTATATAGGAATAATTGCTTTAAATCTAAATACTAAGGTTAATACCATAATAAACATTCCAAGCAAATGAACATTAGGAAGTGACTGCATTATAATTTTTGAGACAAACATAAGTGCGCCAAACATTGAAAAAAGCACAAGCTCAAAAAGCGAAATTTTTGATTTGTTTTGAGTAGGTGAACTCATAAATCACACCTCTATAAAAATATGTAATAAGTTTATCACATAAAAATACAAAAATCAACATATAAAGGCAGGTGCAATATGGCAACACTCAAGCTGTGCGAGCTTATGGAAAAGGATGTTATAAGTCTTGAAAACGGTGAGTTGCTTGGCAGAGTAGGCGATGTTGAATTAGATATAGCAAAACAATGTGTAACAGCAATTATAATCTATGGCAGACTTAAATTCTTTGGTCTTTTCGGCAAATGCGACGATATATATGTCTGTTGGAAGGATATAGAGCTTATCGGCGAGGACGCAATTTTAGTCAAAAAATCTGTTTGCAAGAATATTCCTCGTAAATCAAAAAAGAAATCAATTTTTTAAGGAGATAATAAATGCAAAATTATGTTTTTAAAGAGGAATTTTTAGAGCCTGAAATGCGAGATGTCACTCAAAATGAAATGAATAAAAAAGAGGGAAGGGCGGAGGCGCTTGTTAGAATTTTAAGCATTAATGCACTGCTTTTCTTTTTTGTACTTATATCAATTTTGCTTGTGAAGTTTACAGCTCCTAAAACATTCGAGAGCATTAAATCAGGCTTTATGGAAGCAACACAAAAAACTGATATAACAAAAAATGATATTGTAAATTTCTTTAAGAATTTTTCGGAGTTTATTTTAAAAGAAAAAGATAATAACAATGTAAATTCAGGTTCGATAAGTAGTGATATACCTCAAAAGGAAACTGATTTAAGTGTTTATATGGGCGGCGAGGATGCAGCTAATACTTTACTAGTAAACCAAAGCCATTATGTCTTAACCTCAAAGCTCACGCCACCTGTAAAGGAAGGAGCCATTACATCTAAATTTGGCCCGAGAATACATCCCATAACCAAAAAAGAGGGCTTTCATACAGGGCTTGATATTGCAAACAAGCTAAATACACAAGTATTTGCCGCATTTAGCGGTATGGTCTTAGAAGTAGGTCAAAATGAAGCTTACGGAAATTACATAATATTAAAACACTCTGATAACCTTAAAACCTTTTACGGACACTTAAATTCTGTTAAGGTCAAAAAAGGAATGAATTTAAGAAAGGGCGAGGTAATAGGATATATGGGCTCAACGGGATATTCAACCGGTCCTCATCTTCATTTTGAAATAAGAATAAACGACCTTAGGGTAAACCCCGAAATCTCGCTGAAAGGAACTGACTTTGTTGAGCTTTAAGCTTTTTGACACAAAAATCTATGTAAGCTATTTTTTTATATGTTTAATTACGCTGTTTTCACTTTGTGACGACAGCGGCTTTTATTTTTGGGCAATATTTTTTTCTCTTTTACACGAAATAATGCACATTGTTGCCGCTGTAGCCTTAAAAAACAGCCCAAAGGAAATATCCTTTATGCCGTTTGGGATAAAAATGGATTTAAAAACAAATATCGAAATTCTTGAATTTTCAAGCCAAATTATTATTTTGTCAGCAGGTTGTGCTTTGAATTTGTTTATGGCAATTATCTTTTATTATTTAGGCGAGAATTTTATTAATTATTTTTTAATTAATCTTGCACTTTTTATATTTAATTCACTTCCCATAGGCACTCTTGATGGCGGCAGAATACTTTTCGCTGTTTTAAACAAAGTCTTTAAAGCACTTAAAACCGCCGAATTTGTGTTCGATATTATTTCTTTTTTTACTGTATCTCTTTTAATTTTGCTCGCTTTTTACGTATTTTTTAAAAGTGGATATAATGTAAGCCTTGTTATAACCTCAATTTATCTTTTATTAATGCTTTTAAATCGTCAAAGATGTTGAATTATATTTATGTTTGTGATAAAATATAAAGGATTATAGTAATAAAAAGCGAGTTGTTTAAAATGAATTTAAAAAGAAAAATAGAAAAGGTGCTTTTAAATGTTCAAAAGCCTGCAAGATATATCGGCGGTGAACATAACAGCATTGTAAAAGATAAAAACAAGGTTGATTTAAGATTTGCTTTTTGCTTTCCTGATACATACGAAATCGGTATGTCACATTTAGGAATGAAAATTCTTTACAGCATATTAAACGATAGGGAAAATATATGGTGCGAAAGGGTGTTCGCACCTTGGTTTGATATGAAGGAGCAAATGGAAAAAGAAAATATTCCTCTTTTTGCTCTTGAAAGCTTAGAGCCTGTGTCCGAGTTTGATATTATAGGCTTCACCCTTCAGTATGAGCTTTGCTATACAAACATTCTTTATATGCTTGAGCTTGCAGGTATAAAACCATATGCAAAGGATAGAAAGGAACTTAAAAATTTAGTAGTAGGAGGCGGACCTTGCGTTTGCAACTGTGAGCCTATTGCTGACTTTTTTGACCTTTTTATGCTTGGCGATGGCGAAGATGTAATTTTAGAGCTGTCAGACCTTTATATCAAGCATAAAAAAATGGGTAGCAGTAAACGTGAGTTTCTTTTAGAGGCCGCAAAAATAAAGGGCATCTATGTCCCTCAGTTTTATGATGTAAGCTATAATGACGACGGAACGGTTAAAGAAATTTTACCTAATGTAGAAGAAGCGCCAAAAACCATTACAAAAAGAGTTGTAGAGGACTTTGATAAAACTCCTTTCCCCGATAAATTTGTAGTTCCGTTTATTGATACAGTGCACGATAGAGCCGTTTTAGAGGTGCTTCGTGGCTGTATTCGCGGTTGCCGTTTTTGTCAGGCAGGCTTTATTTACAGACCATTCAGAGAAAAAAATATTGATACCCTTTGTAATCAGGCAAAACAGCTTTATAACAGCACCGGATATGATGAGCTTTCGCTCTGCTCACTCAGTACAAGCGATTACAGCGAGATAGAAAAGCTTTTAACCGAAATTACAGAATGGTCAAATAAAAATAAAGTAAGCCTTTCGCTTCCTTCGCTTCGAGTTGATAATTTCTCTAAAGAAGTTTTAGATAAAATCAGCGGAATAAGAAAAAGCGGACTTACATTTGCCCCCGAGGCAGGCACACAAAGACTTCGCGATGTAATCAACAAAAATGTAAGCGATGAGGAAATTCACAACACCTGTAAAATTGCATTTGAGGGTGGATACACAAATGTAAAGCTTTATTTTATGATAGGACTTCCAACCGAAACCGATAGCGATATTGAGGGTATAATAAACACAGCTCAAAGCGTTGTCGATTTGTTTTACAGTTTGCCTGATAAACCAAAGGGCAAGGGCGTAACTGTTACAATTTCGGTTGCTACATTTGTTCCAAAGCCGCATACACCGTTTCAGTGGGAGGCTCAAAACTCGCATGAAACTGTTATACAAAAGCACGAATTATTAAAAAACACCCGCCGCAGTAAAAAAATTACTTTAAACTATCACGCAAGTAACACAAGCATTTTGGAGGGCGCGCTTGCACGAGGCGATAGAAGACATTCAAAGGTTATTTATGAAACCTACAAATCGGGCAGTATTTTTGATAGCTGGGGCGAAGGTTTTGACTTTGAAAAATGGCAGAATGCTTTCTTAAAGGCAGGACTTGATATTGCCTTCTATCAAGGCAGAAAAAGAGAGTTTACAGAGGTTCTGCCGTGGTCGCATATCGACTATGGCGTGAGTCAAAAATTCCTCGAAAAAGAAGCCAAAAAGGCATATCTCGGTCAGACAACAATAAACTGCCGCCAAGGATGTGCAGGCTGTGGTGCTAATAGATTTAAAGGGGGAGAATGTCATGCAAAATATTAGAATTTTCTTTAAGAAAACAGGCAGAGCAAAATACATCTCCCATCTTAATATGAACACCCTTTGGGCAAGAGTTATAAGACGCGCAGGTGTTAATATGTGGTACACCGAGGGATTTCACCCTCATATGTATATGACCTTTGCACTTCCGCTTTCTCTCGGTGTCGAAAGCCTTTGTGAAAGCGTTGATATGCGCCTTATGGATAACATTTCATTTGACGAGCTTTTAGTTAAATTAAATGAGGCGCTTCCAGAGGGAATTGAAATTTATAAAATTGCAGAGCCTAATATAAATCCTAAATTCATAAATTCTGCCGAGTATGAGGTTACTCTTTATTCGCTTTCAGATTATAAAGATGCTTTTGATAGCTTTATTAAAAAAGATAATATAGAGGCTGTAAAAAAAGGCAAGGCAGGAGAAAGGGTAGTTAATTTAAAGGATTACATTCTCTCTGCTGACTCTGAGACACAAAATAGCGACTTAATATTAAATTTAAAGCTTTTGTGCGGTACTCAAAATACACTAAATCCACAGCTTTTAATTGATACGTTTTTAAAGAATATAAACATAAATTCCGAGGGTGCAAAAATTGTTCGCACCGCCGTTTTTGATAAAGACGGAAATTTATTTAATTAAAAAGCAAAAACAAGTTCTAAACTGTTGATTTTCCTTAAAAAATGTAGTAAAATAAATAAGTTAATTATTTAACGGAGGAAGTAATAAAAAATGAAGATTAAAATTACTGTTTCTGCTTTAATACTTGCTGTTTTAGTTCTTTTTTCATCTTGCACTAATAAAGTTTCTGCAAGCTTTGATGTAAAGGGAACTGAAATCAAATGCGGGATGGAAATGTCTAAACTACTTGATGAGTTTAAGGATTTAAAATATGATTATTCCGAAAGCATCAGCTGTGAATATAACGGACTTGATAAGGTTTACGATTTTTCTGACAGCGGCTTTGTAATTTACACATATCCCGAAAATGATAAGGACTATGTTTTGGAAATCGCTGTAACATCAAAGGATATAACCCAAAAGGACGGCAAATTAAAAATCGGAATGTCAAAGGCTGATATTGAGGCACTTTACGGCACCGATTATGAAAATGAGGGCGAGCTAATGGTTTATAGCCTCGATGATGGGCTCACACTCAATTTCCTTGTTATTGACAATGCACTTGAGGAATATTCTTTAAGTGCGGCACAGTAATTTAAGGAGAAGTTAAAATGAAAAAGATATTTGCACTTTTTATATCTGCGGTAATGCTTTTCTCATTCGCTGCTTGTGAAAATAATGAAAAAGATAAGAATCTTTCAAGTAGTGAGAAAGATATAAGCTCAAGCGTTTCTGAAGTTTCGTCAAACAATTCCTCTTCTGAAGAAATTTCCTCTGTCGTAAGTGCCGAGCTTTCGAGCATTGAAGAGGCAAGAATTAAGATAAAAGAATACGTTGACTCTGTAACAAATGACAGTATGTCGCCACTTAAAAAGGCTAATAAGGCTATAAAAAAGCTTCATCAAGATTTTAAATACAGAGCCGTAGCACTCGATTTGTCAAATGGCTACACAGATGAGCTCACAGGCGATATGGTGCTTTATTTCTTTAGATACAGAAAAGGTTCCTGCGAACATTATGCCGCAGTTGAAAAATTAATTTTGGAATACTTAGGCTTTAATGCTATGTATGTTGAGGGCGATAGATATAGCACAGTAGAGCTTGTTTGGGGCGAGCACCTTTGGGTAATTGCTGAAATGGATGGAGCATACTACCACGTCGACGGACTTTACGGAGGCAACCACACAGGCGGAATTGATAGGTGCTTTTTCGTGCCCGATTCAGATATGGAAAAAAGTCACCGCTGGGAGAAAACAAACTATCCTGCTTGCATAGAACCTCAGCCTCAATTTTAAATAAAAAGGAATTTTTAAAATGTTTGTGCTTGAAAAAATAAGAGAATATTCAAAAACAGATAAAACCGCCGTTATTTATAACGACGATAAAATGTCATATAAAGAACTTGAAGAGGCGTCAAATGCATTTGCTGATTTTTTAATTAAAAACGGCAAAACAAATGCTCCCGTTGTAATTTACGGACACAAGGAAAGAGAATTTTTGCCTTGTATGTATGGTGCTTTAAAATCGGGTAGAGCCTATGTTCCTGTGGATATAACATTTCCGGCAGATAGACTTGAAATGGTTTTAACCGATGTTGAACCCGAGTTCTTTGTTTGCCTTCGCGACTGCGAGGTTGAGCCCTTAGCTTCTGCTAAAAAATTAAATGTTTCTGATGTTCAAAATATTTTTAATACAAACTCAAATGAATCAGTTGATGAAAAACATTGGGTGAAAGAGGAGGATAACTGCTACATTCTCTTTACTTCCGGTTCAACCGGCAGACCTAAAGGCGTTCCCATTAACAGAGCAAACATTGAAAACCTTGCGAAATATTTAACTAAATGGGTTGATGTAGAGGGGAATACAGATATAATTACAAACCAAATTTCGTTTTCTTTCGATGTTTCGGTTGTGTCTGTATATGTCGGTGTTGCTCTTGGTAAAACCCTTTATACTATTGATAAAAAAATGATGGAAGCTCCCGCACTGCTTTATGAAGGACTTGAAAAGTCGGATTTAACCTTCTGGGTTTCAACTCCGTCATTTGCTGAGCTTTGTGCAGTGTCACAAAACTTTAATCAAAATATGCTTCCTAATTTAAAACGCTTTTTATTCTGCGGAGAAACCTTAACACACAAGTTAGTCGATACACTAACCGAGAGATTTCCAAATGCAGATATAATAAATACTTATGGTCCTACAGAGGCAACAGTACTTGTAACTGCAAGTAAAATCACTAAAGAAATGGCAGAGGATAGCCGTCCTATTCCTATCGGTGAGCCACTTGAAGAGGTAGAGTTTAGAATTGTAAGCCCCGAGGGCAAAGAACTTTCCGATAACGAGATAGGCGAGCTTCAAATTATAAGCCACAATGTTGGACACGGCTATTATAAGCGCCCTGACTTATCACAAAAATCCTTCTTTGAAACAGTTTCAAGAGGGGAGAATAAGAGAGGGTACAGAACCGGAGATGCCTGCTATAAAATAGGTAATCTCTATTACTTCTGCGGTAGAATAGATTTTCAAATCAAGCTGAATGGCTATAGAATTGAGCTTGAGGATATTGAAAATAATATGGTTAAAATTGATAATGTAAGCCGCGCAGTTGTAATCCCTGTTATGAAAGAGGAAAAGGTAGATTACCTTGCTGCATTTGTGCTCCAAACACAAAAAACCGACACCCCCAAGCTTAGAGAAATCACACGAATAAAGGCAGAGCTTTCAAAGCTTGTTCCTTCATATATGGTGCCTCGTAAAATTGTTATTTGCACATCATTCCCAACAAATACAAACGGAAAGGTTGACAGAAAGCTGCTTGCATCACAGCTTTAAAAGTAAAAAATGATACCTTTTGATTCGCTTTATTTCTTTTATATATTAATAATAGCCTTAATTCCTGCCGTAATTTTAGGGCTTATGGGCAAAAAAATTAAATACTACGGCGCAGTAGTAACGCTTTTGTTTTTAGCCTTAATCTTTAACACACCAACAAAGTTTTTGTATGTTTCTGCCTTTGTTCTTTGGCAGTTTTTAATCGTACATGTGTTTGAAAGAGTGTTTAAAAAGACTAAAAAGCGTCCGCTTCTATGGCTCGCGGTTTTGCTGATGCTTGTTCCTATGATTTTAACAAAATTCAGACTTGAAATTATGGGAAGCATATTCGGTATTTTAGGTCTATCTTATTTGAGCTTTAGATGTATTCAAATTATAATTGATATTTATGATGGACTAATAGATAAAATTAAAACCTTTGACTTTTTCTATTTTGTTCTCTTTTTCCCTTGTATCAGCTCGGGCCCTATCGACCGTTCAAGACGCTTTTGCAAGGAGCTTGAAAAAGGCTACACAAAAGAGGAGTATTTAGAATTACTCAATAAAGGCGTATGGAAAATATTCAGCGGTGTATTTTATAACTTTATCATTTCAGGCATAATTTACACCTACTGGATAGGCAAGCTCGACAGCGGATTTTTAAATGATATTTCCTATATGTACGGCTACACCTTATTCCTTTTCTTTAATTTTGCAGGTTATAGCAATATGGCAATAGGTACAGCTTATATATTAGGCGTAAAAATTCCCGATAACTTTAATATGCCGTTTGGCGCTCTTGATTTAAAGGATTTCTGGGCAAGATGGCATATATCTCTTTCAACCTGGCTTCGCGATTATGTTTATTCGCGTTTTGTAATGTCAGCATTAAAAGGTAAATGGTTTAAAAATCCTTACACAGCATCTTATATTGGCTATTTTATAACAATGATGACTATGGGTATATGGCACGGTTTTGAGCTTCACTACATAGTTTATGGCATCTATCACGGTGCGTTAATGTGCCTAAACGATGTGCTCGATAATAAAGTAAAAGGCTTTAAAAAGCTTAAAAGAGATAGAAAATGGCAACCGCTCTTCTGCTTTGTAACAATTAATTTAGTGGCATTTGGCTTGCTCATTTTCTCAGGACGACTTTTCTAATTAAATTTAAGGAGTTATAAAAATGGACGAAAAAATTCTTGAAATTTTAGCTGAAAAATGCGGTGTAGAGCCCGAGGACTTAAAAGAGGATATGGATATTGACCTTTTTGAAGAAGGCCTTTTAGACTCCTTTGCAGTTTTAGGTCTTTTGGTTGATTTTGATGAAAAGCTCGGCGTCAAGCTCGAAATCACAGAGGTTGACAGAGCCGATATAAACACACCTAATAAGGTTATAGAAGTTGTTTCAAAGAGAGGATAAAACCGTGAAAAAGCTTTTAATAAGCATAGCTTTGACCATCGCGGTTGTGGCTTCGGCTCTTTTAGTAACTCCATCGATTATTAAAGGCTCTATGCCAGAATATAAAAACAGCGTAGGGGATAAAAGCTACGACCAAAAGATAAAGGGAATGTACCTGTTAAGTGAATCGGCAAAAAGAAGCGATAATGTAATAATTTATGGCTCGTCAGAGCTTAGAACCGACTATATCAGCACACATCCTGCAAATTTCTTTAAGGAAAATTATAGCGGTTTTCAGGTTAATTTAGTTGGTAGAGGTTCGTGTCAAGGCATAATTCACGCTCTTAGTATTGCCGCTTCAAAGGATAGCTTAGAAAATAGCAAAGTTGTTTTAATTACATCGCCTCAGTCATATGTAAAGGGTGGCATTGAGCCCGATATGTTTATGGCAAACTTTTCAAAACAGCAGTACATTTCAATTATTTATGATAATACTATAAGCGACGATATAAAAAGACGCCTTTCGATTCGCGTAAGCGATATAATAGAGCGCTACCAAAATGAAATTGGAGCCCTTTCAGGTTATGATGATATAAAAGCAATAGCAGATGCCTATAAAAAAGGAAAAACCTCTGCTGAAGCTTTAAAAGTACTTATGTATCCTTATCTTTCTTATCAAAAGTATATTTTAGATAATAAGGATATGATTGATTCTCAAAAAATTATAAATGAGGCACCAATCACTAAAACGGATAAAATCTCAAATATTGATTGGAACGACGAATATAAAAAGGCCGAACAAGAGGGAAAAGACCAAAGTCTTAATAATGAGTTTGGTATGCGCGATAGCGACTATAAAAAGAATGTTGGCAACAAACTTTCTCGCTTTAAGGATAAGGATAAAAACTTATCTTACAGCGACTCTGTAGAGTACGACGATTTAAAGCTTCTTTTGGACATCTGTAAAGAGAAAAATATTAAGCCCCTTTTTGTAAGTGTGCCGCTTCACGCACAGTGGTCGGATTACACTGGATTTACAAAAGAACGACGCGATGATTACTATAAAAAGGTGGAAAATATAGTAAAAGGCTACGACTGTGAGATATTAAATCTCGCAGAATATGAAGACGAAAAATACTTCCTTTGCGATACAATGCATTTAGGATGGAAAGGATGGCTGAGGGTTAATGAAAAAATTATTGAATTCTATAACAAAGATAACCTCTAAAGTAGAAAGCACCCTTTGGCTAAGAGTTTTGTATTTTTCACTAATATTGTTAGTTTTAATTGCATTAGCACTTTTCACCGATGGACAAAAAATTGAGTTTGTATATAACGACTTTTAATATAAGGAGAACTTTTTATGGAAAAAAGTATGGATTTAAAACAGCTGTTTGCTGAATTTGGTACCCTTTCTGATAAGAGTGTAACAGTCTGCGGCTGGGTAAGAACAATCAGAGCTTCAAAGGCAATCGGATTTATTGAGCTTAACGACGGAACCTGCTTTAAAAATTTGCAGGTGGTTTTTGAGGATGGCAAAATCTCAAATTTTGTTGATATCAGCAAACTAAATGTCGGTAGTGCAATTTACGTAACAGGAAATGTTGTTTTAACTCCCGAAATGAAACAGCCTTTTGAAATTCATGCAACCGAAATTTTCGTTGAAGGAGATTCACCCTCTGATTATCCTCTTCAAAAGAAAAGACATAGCCCCGAGTTTTTAAGAACAATAGCTCACTTAAGAGCTCGTACCAACCTTTTTGGTGCTGCTTTTAGAGTAAGGTCAACCGCCGCTTATGCTATTCATAAGTTTTTTAATGAAAACGGCTTTGTTTATGTTCATACACCTATCATCACAGGAAGCGACTGCGAGGGTGCAGGAGAAATGTTCAGAGTAACAACCCTTGACCCTCAAAATCCCCCTTTAGATGAAAACGGAAATGTAGATTTCTCGCAAGACTTTTTCGGTAAATCTACAAACCTTACCGTTTCGGGACAGCTTGAGGGTGAATGTATGGCAATGGCTTTTGGAAAGATTTACACCTTTGGTCCTACATTCAGAGCCGAGAAATCAAACACTCAAAGACACGCCGCAGAATTTTGGATGATAGAGCCAGAAATGGTTTTCTGTGAGCTTTCCGATGTTATGGACACAGCTCAGGATATGATTAAATATGTTATTAATTATGTATTTGAAAACTGCCCTGATGAGCTTAATTTCTTTAATAGCTTTGTAGATAAAGGACTTATTGAACGCCTTAAATCTGTTGCGGAGTCGCCTTTTGTTAGAATGAGCTATACAGATGCGGTAAAAGAGCTTGAAAAGGTTAATGACAGATTCACATATAAAGCATATTGGGGTTGTGACCTTCAAACAGAACACGAAAGATATTTAACAGAAGAGCTTTGCAAGTGTCCTGTGTTTGTAACCGATTATCCTAAAGAAATTAAGGCATTCTATATGCGTCAAAATGATGATGGTAAAACAGTTGGCGCTGTTGACCTTTTAGTACCCGGTATAGGTGAAATCATTGGCGGCTCTCAAAGAGAGGAACGCCTCGATGTTATCACAAACAGAATTAAGGAACTTGGTCTTAATGTTGATGACTACTCTTGGTATCTCGATTTAAGACGTTACGGCGGCGCACGCCACGGTGGTTTTGGACTTGGTTTTGAAAGACTTATTATGTATTTAACAGGTATTTCAAATATAAGAGATGTTCTTTTATTCCCCAGAACTGTCGGCAATGCCGAATATTAAGTTATAAGAAAGAATTTGAGGATGGATAAATGTCTAAAAAACAAGATGTTGCTCTTCCCGTTATAAGAAGACTTCCAAGATATTATCGCTTTTTAAGCTACCAATTAGAAGAGGGTAGAGAGCGTATATCGTCAGCCGAACTTTCAAGAAAAATGGGGCTCACGGCTTCTCAAATAAGGCAGGATTTTAACTGTTTTGGTGGCTTTGGCCAACAAGGCTATGGTTACAACATCGCCCTTTTAAGAGAAAAAATAGGTGATATTTTAGGCCTGAATAAAAAAATCAATACTATTCTTGTCGGTGTTGGTAATATGGGTAGAGCGATTGCTAATAAGATGAATTTTGAGTCCGAAGGATTTAATTTGTCTGCTATCTTTGACAGCAACCCCGATGCTTTCGGAAAAAAATATCAGGGAGTAGAGGTTTTAGATTTTAAAACTGTCGAGGAATACTGTCAAAATAATGACGTAAAAGCGGCTATTGTCTGCGTTCCTGATAGCGCTGCGAGAGAAGTTGTTGAAACTCTCATTAATTCAGGTATTAAGGTTTTTTGGAACTTTACCCATTTCGACATCTTAATGGAATATAAGGATAACGACATTGTCGTTGAAAACGTTCATATGAACGATAGTCTTATGATATTAAGATACCTTTCAAAAGATATATAAACAATAAAAAGGCTGTCTATACGACAGCCTTTTTATACATTATTAGTAATTTTCAAATCCTAAATCTAAAAGAGTATAACCCATTTTTTCAACTTGTAAAAACTGTTTTAAACAGTCTAAGGCATCACATATACCTTTTCGACTCATTTCCATAAAATCGTTTTGCTTTGTGGGAGAACCGATATATTCTTTTGAGTTAAGTGGTTGTTTTTTTGTAAAAGATTTTGCATCAATATGACCTTTACTTTCGTAAATGCTTTTTCCTGTATCTCTATAATAATATGATGATATATATTCGTAATTGCCTGAATATTTTTCGGGGATATAAATGTAAAAGTTTATACTACATTCTTCATCTAAAACAGAATGTAAGCAAAATTCCACTTTATTATTGTCTGGCCAATAATATAAACTAAAGCTTTCACCACTATATCCACCATAATTTTCTGCATCTTTTGAATAGTATACATAATCACCATACACAGTTCCATTATCAGCAACCCATTTTTTTAGGAAGTTAAAAAGTTCTTCAATATTAGCTTTGCCACAATAAATACACTTATTGTTTTCAAATTGGTGTGTACCGTTTATAAATTCATCATTATATGTATGGCCGCAAGAACAAATATAAGTAGTGTACCCTTGATTTTTACATGTTGCATTTGTCTTAACAGGAGTGTAATTATGTATGTGGGATTTACTTTCAGCCTTGTCTACATGATTATCGTTATTAATGTCAACTTGATTTTGCTCATTGTGGGATTGTATTTGACTGTTAATATTGCTTTGAATTTGTGTTTCATTGGAAGGATTTTCGAGTTTATCAGATTGAGTGTTTAAATTGTCAGATTCGCAAGAGCATAATATAAAACAAAAAAGTAAAATTATAGCTAATGCTAAAGAATGGATTTTTTTCATGATATTTCCTCCGTAAAATAAAAAGTGCGCAGCCGAAGCCACGCACTAAAAAACACATAACTCCGTTTGCTGCGACACAACCTTTGACAAACTACAAGAGAAAGCCAAAATAGAGAATGTGTTTTTTGTAAAAATAAAAACACTTCTCCCATAGTTTGTCCAAATATTAAGTTGTGTCGCATAATTATTATAACACGTAGGAGAAAATTATGCAAGCTTTTTAGCAAATACCCTTTTAGGTTTTAAGTCTTCTTTTTTTGCAAAAAAATAGCGGGTATCACATTAGTGATACCCGTTATTTTGGTGCGAGTGACGGGACTTGAACCCGTACGCCAAAGACACACGCCCCTCAAACGTGCCTGTCTGCCAGTTCCAGCACACTCGCATATTTAAGCGCTCTACTTAAGAGCGCTTGATTATTATATCATTAGAATTGCGCTTTGTCAATACAAAAATCAACATTTTTTAATTTTTTTATTAAAGAATTTTAATTCCGTTTTGATAGCACTCTGAAACCATATCTTCGGGCCAAATAGAAGCTTGAACCTCACCGATATGTGCTTTTTCAAGCATTAAAAGACAGAGTCTTGATTGTCCTATTCCGCCGCCTATTGTAAGAGGAAGGGAAGAGTTTGCTATACTTGAATGATAATTAAATGAAAGCCTGTCTGTGCAGCCTGCTTTTTCAAGCTGTGAAATAAGAGCCTTTTCATCAACTCTTATTCCCATTGAGGAAATTTCTATCGAAACATCTAATACGCTACTCCAAATGAGAAGGTCTCCATTGAGTGACCAATCGTCATAATCGGGTGCGCGGCCGTCGTGCTTTTTGCCGCTTTTAAGTACATCACCGATTTGCATAATGAAAACGGTTTTATGCTCACGAGTGATAGCGTGCTCGCGCTCTTTTGATGTTAAATTAGGATAAAGGTCCTCAAGCTCCTGAGAAGTGATAAAGAAAACATCTTTATTAAACTTTTCTGTAAGGCAGGGGAATGCTTTTGAAACCTCAGCATGTGTTGAAATGAATGCCGACATAATTTTTGAAACAACACTCTTTAAAAAGTCGATGTTTCTGTCCTCACGGCTAATAACAGCTTCCCAATCCCACTGGTCAACATAAATTGAGTGAAGATTATCAACACTATCGTCGCGCCTTATAGCGCTCATATCGGTATAAAGACCTTCACCAACCGAAAATTCATATTTTTTAAGGGCGAGTCTTTTCCACTTTGCAAGCGATTGCACGACCTCTGCTTCGCAGTCAAACTCTTTGGTGGTGAAATGCACCTTTCTTTCAACACCGTTTAAATCGTCATTTATTCCGCTTTTCTTTGTAACTATAAGCGGGGCAGTTACCCTTTCTAAATTAAGCTCAGCACTCAAATTTCGCTCAAATAAATCCTTTGTAAGCTTAATAGCACGCTGCGTTTCTCTAAGGCTTAAAGGCGAATGATAATCTTTTGGAATTGTTACGCTGAACATTAGAAACGGCTCCTTTCATATTAAAATTAAAAAGCCCATAAACTCGGGCTTTTTAAGAGAGTTTATAGTTTTGGTCGGAGTGGCGGGATTCGAACCCACGGCCTCTTGGTCCCGAACCAAGCGCGATACCAAACTTCGCTACACCCCGTTTAAAATTACCGACATTTATTCTATCACGAGCGGGGCGTTGTTGTCAATGTTAAAATGACATTTTCTTGAAATAAAAGGCGTTACTTTACCATTTTTAAATTTTCAAATAGATGTTTTTCTTTATATGTAATATTTTCCAAATAAATGTGTAAGTTTGCCTGGCTCACTGTATGGAATTTGCTTTCCGACAAGTAAATCTTGCTGATTTTTTAGCATTTCTTTTATTTTTTTCTCACCGTGCTTTAAGGTGGAAACACTTATAGCTTCCTTTATTTTAGGAGGGCGTTTCTGCAAATTGTGCGAGTCTGTTGCAATAAAATGAGTGTAATTATTTTTTATAAGATGGTCTACAAACATAAAATTTTTCTCTAAGAGAGTGTTTGCTGTAATTTGAACTAAACAGCCCATATTAATGAGGTTTTCGAGAATAGCTGGTTTTTTAGCAAAGAAATTGTATCTTTCAGCGTGAACTATTATAGGAATTAAATTAAAATTTCTCATTATTTTAGATATAACATTATTATATTCATTAGGATAGTTTTGAATGTAGGGAAGCTCAATTAAAATATAGTTAGTGCCTTCGAGTGCAAGAGAGGGAAGTAACTCTAAATTTGGCAGAAGAGAAGAAATAAATACTTCGGCACCTTTTTTTATTTCTATACCGATTTCTTTTGAAACATCTTTAAGTGATGCTATGCGTTCATCTCTTTTTTTTATAAAGTCTTCTATTTTTATTTCACCTATGTTGAAATGAGAGGTTGAAAAAACTGCACTGATTCCCTCACTTTTCATTTCCTTAAGCATAGAAATAGAACCCTCAATGTCTTTAGGTCCGTCGTCTATATCGTATAAAAAATGTGAATGAATATCTACAAATCCTACCATAGCTTCACCCCAATAAATATTTATAAACTAATTTTAACATATTTTTTAAAAAAAGTATAGTAAATTTAAAAATATATAGATTTGGGTTGAAAATTCATGTAAAATATGCGATAATTAATATGTATTTTTAAGATTACGAAAGGATAGGTGATAATATATGAACTCAAAACACAAAAAACTTGCATTAAAAGCTTCATATATTGTTTCGTCGCTTTTAATCCTTTCTGTTTTAGCTTCTATGATTATTGCAGCTCTTTCTTCAAAGAGGGGTGCCAGTAACGCTTCTTCTGTTATAGCAAAAACCGAACAAAGCTCGCAAATTGCTACTATTGAAACAATAAGCTCTGAAATAGCAAGAGTCGAGAGTGTTTATTCTATTGCCGAGCCAAGCAAAATTCCCTCAACAGTAAGTCACGCTCAAACGGTTTCTAAATCAGCACCGCAAACTGATACTGCAGTTTCATGGGCACCGCCTGTCATTGATTCGTCGGATAGCTATTTTAATGATGTTTTGTTTGTCGGCGATTCAATTACAACCGGCATTGATCTTTACGGAGTTGTTAAAAACGCTGCTGTTGTAGCATACACAGGAATTAATACAAACACTGTTATGACAAGTAAGGTAATTAGAAGCGGTAATTCTAAGGTAACATTCCTTGAGGCGATGTCGTGGTATAAGCCGAATAAAATTTATATGATGTTTGGTATAAACGGAATAGCGTTTCAAACTAAAAATCAGTTTATATCAGGCTATAGAAATTTCTTAAATGCTACTAAAAAACAGCATCCTAATGCAGTTATATATGTTCAGTCAATTCTTCCGGTAACCGATAAAAAGCAAAAAAAAGATTCGCGTTTTGCTAACACAAAAATAGATTCTTATAATGAAGCTTTAAAACAGCTTGCTGAAGAATGCGGTGTTTATTACCTTGATGTAGCTCACGATTTTAAAGATGAGAATGGAAATCTTCCAAATG
>JAFSGZ010000057.1 GCA_017440545.1 Oscillospiraceae bacterium | reverse complement strand
CTCTTTTATAACAAGTCTGTCAACTATAATATCAATGCTGTGCTTGATGTTTTTGTCGAGCTTTATTTCTTCCGAAAGGTCGTAGATTATATCGTCAACCCTTGCTCTTACAAAACCGCTTTTTTTAGCAGCCTCAAGCTCCTTTTTGTGCTCGCCCTTTCGCCTTCTGACTATCGGAGCGAGAATTTGTATGCGGCTTTTGTCGGGCGATTTTAAAACTTTGTCAACAATTTCGTCAACCGACTGCTGTTTTATCTCTCTATTACAAATAGGGCAGTGCGGAACGCCTATTCGTGCAAACAAAAGCCTTAAATAGTCGTAAATTTCGGTTACCGTTCCAACAGTTGAACGCGGGTTTTTAGAGGTTGTCTTTTGGTCGATGGATATGGCGGGGGAAAGACCCTCAATGCTGTCAACATCGGGCTTTTCCATTTGTCCCAAAAACATTCTGGCGTAGGACGAAAGGCTTTCAATATAACGACGCTGTCCGTCGGCATAAATTGTGTCAAAAGCAAGGCTGCTTTTGCCCGAGCCCGATGGACCTGTCATAACAACAAGCTTGTCCCTTGGGATTTCAACATTTATGTTTTTAAGGTTGTGCGCTCTGGCACCCTTTATAACAATTTTATCTGCTGCCATACATTCTTTTCCTTTATTTTTAAAATTTTCCCCTATTTTTATCATTAATATCATTATACCCTTAAAAATTTTAAATGTAAAGAATGATAAAGTGATAATTTAATGTTGTTTTTAAATTTTGTTTGTAGTATAATATATATGTATATCTTAAAATGGGAGGAATATTTTTGCCTCGTCAGCTTTTTCTCACAATTATAGAATATTTGCCATTTGTATTAATGGTTTTTATATCACTTCCGCTTCACGAATTTGCCCATGCCTATGTGGCAAACCGACTTGGCGATGATACGGCATATTATCAGGGAAGGCTTTCTTTAAATCCATTAAAGCATTTGGATTTGTTTGGTACAATATCAATGGTTTTATTTCACTTTGGTTGGGCAAAGCCTGTTCCTGTAAATCCTATGCGCTTTCGCGGCAATATGAGGCGCGGTATGGCGCTTGTTGCGGTTGCAGGACCAACAATGAACCTCATTTTGTCCTTTATATTTTTTGTGCTTTCAAAGCTGGTTATTCTTTTATATAAGTTTATTCCAATAGAGATAAGCTTTCTTTTGTTTTTAAACTGGATTTTTTATACAATATCAATAACAAATATAGGCCTTGCCTTTTTTAATCTTATTCCTATTCCGCCGCTTGACGGCTCGAGGATACTTAGCTACCTTTTGCCCTATAAGGCGGCAAGATTTTTAGACACAGTAGAGCGTTACAGCTTTTATATTTTGTTAGGCATTTTGTTTGTTGATAGCAGAATTGGAATTTTGTCGGGAATAGTTTCATTTTTAGGAACAAACATTCTCTGGCTATTTGATAAAATAACATTCTTTTTAGGCGATGCCGTTTATATTCCGATAGGTTTATTATTACAGTAACTTTTTAAGGAAAGGGGAGAGAAAAATGTCGGCACCCGAGTTTAAGCTCGAAAAATTTGAAGGTCCACTTGATTTGCTTTTATCACTTATAGCAAAGCATAAGCTCGACATTTACGATATTCCCATTTCCGAGCTTTTAGAGCAGTATTTAGCGTACATTGAAAAAATGCGCGTGCACGATATGGACATAGCGAGCGAATTTCTTGAGATGGCTTCAAGGCTTGTTTATCTTAAAACCATTATGCTTCTGCCGCAGCACGAGGAAGAGGCAGAGGTGTTAAAGAGCGAGTTAGAGGGCCAGTTAATTGAATACGGCGTCTGCAAAATTGTTGCTAAAACCTTAGGTGAGCAAAATGTCGGTGGAAGTATTTTTGTAAGAGAGCCCGAAAAGATAGAGCTTCCCAAAAAATATGAGGGAAGTATGGATATAAAAGAGCTTCTTTCGGCTTACATAGCTGTTGCAGGCAAAAGAGAGCGTAAAATGCCCCCGCCCGCCTCGGCATTCAGCGAAATTGTTGCAAGACGAATGGTGTCCATAAAATCAAGAGTAATGATTATTATGTCAAAGCTTCTCGGAAACAAAAAAGGAGTTCCCATTGAAGAGGTTTGGCTTGAAAATAACGACAGATACGAGCTTGTTGCTGCATTTTTAGCGGTGTTAGAGCTTATAAGACACGAGAGAATAGTTGTAACAGACGATGGCAAAAGACTTCGATACAACAGCAAGGGAGGGGATAAAAGTTGGGAATTAGAGAACATAGAGGAGCAATAGAGGCAATTTTGTTTTCAAGCGGTGAGCCTGTGTCTGCCGAGAGAATTTCGGCGGTTATTGAGGTAGATGTAAAAACAGTTCACAAGCTTATAGCCCAGCTTATAGACGAATATGAAAGCAGAGATGGCGGAGTTTTAATTTTAAAGCTCGGGACAAGCTATCAAATGGTTTCAAATAAGGAATATGGAAGCTTTGTCAGAACTGCCCTTGATATGAGAAGAAATGTTCCGCTTTCTCAGGCGGCGCTTGAGGTTTTGGCTATCGTTGCTTATAATCAGCCTATAACAAAATCCTTTATGGAGCAGATAAGAGGGGTTGACTGCTCAGGCGTTGTTTCAACCCTTTGCGAAAAGGAGCTTATAGAGGAAGCCGGTAGAATGGATTTGCCCGGAAGACCTATTTCGTATAAAACCACAGCAAACTTTTTACGCTGTTTTGGAATAAGCTCACTTGATATGCTTCCCGCACTTCCCCAAAAGGCTACAACTGCAGAACTGACAGAGGCAATAGAGTCGATAGCAGAGCCAGTAGGTGAAGAGTAGTGACAGCGGTTTTAAGTGTTTTAGGATATGTCCTTTTGGCATTGTTAATTTTAGTTTTTGCAGTTTTGGCTTTTGCCCTTTTTATCCCTGTTTATGCCGAGATTTTCTATAAAGAGGATAAGGCGGAAATTTTTATAAAATATCTTTTTATTAAAAAAAGAGTTTACCCTAAAAAAAGCAATCCTAAAAAAGAGAAAAAACAGCCAAACAGCCAAACAGAGCAGCCTAAAAAGGCTAAAAACAAAAGCGACGAGCACTTTTTAGACAGAGCGGCAGTTTTTTTAACAAAGCTTGCGGCAGGAACAAGAATTTCAAAATCTGCGCTCTCACTTATTTCGGTAAAGTTGAGGCTTAATATGAGCGTTGTAGGCGATGACGCTGCCGAGTGCGCTATAAATGTCGGGAAATACAATGCATTTGTACATTCTCTTGTGGGAGTGCTCGCGAATTTAGTTAAGCTTAAAAAACGCGATATAAATATTTATCCTGACTATAACGGACAAAAAAACAGTATAGATTTTTATTTAAAGGCAAGGCTTTTTTCGGTTAATTTAGTCTTTAATTTAAAGAATATAATAACTGATTTAAGTGCATTTACAGATTAAAATAAAGGAGTTTTTAAAAATGAAAGAACATCCTATTTTAGACCTTATGGCAACCACCATTGAAAAGGTTAAACAAATGGTTGACGGCGAAACTGTTATCGGAAGTCCCATTAAGGTTTCCGACGATGTTTCAATTATTCCCGTTTCAAAAATCTCTATGGGATTTGCCTCGGGCGGCTCTGATTTGCCCACTAAAAACCCCAAGGAGCTTTTCGGCGGTGGGGGAGGAGCCGGCGTTAATGTAACACCCGTTGCATTTTTAATTGTTGAAAGCGGTAAGGTAAGGCTTTTACAGCTCGCTCGCGACGGCGAAACCATTGATAGATTAGTTAATATGATTCCCGATGCCGTAAATCAGGTGTCTTCCTTTATTAAAAAGGATAAAAAAGAAGAAACTTCTGCTGAGTAATTTTTAAAATCGGCGCATATATTTTAGGGTAAAACCTAAAAAAGAGGTGCGCTCTATGATTAAAAAAATTACAGCGGTAATACTTTCATTTTCGCTTATTCTTATTTGCGCTTTAAGCGTCAGTGCAAAAGAAATTTCGGTTTCAGCAAAGGCGTGCATTTTAATGGACGCCGACACCGGCGAAATTCTTTATGAGAAAAATGCAGATAAAAAGCTTTCAATGGCAAGCACCACCAAAATTATGACGGCGCTTTTGTGCTTAGAGAACAATGAGAGGGATACCCTCTTCAAAATAAAGCGCGAGCATATTTTGGTTGAGGGAAGCTCAATGGGGCTTTTGGAGGGCGACGAGGTTAATTTAAAAATCCTTGCCGCAGGAATGCTTATGCTTTCGGGAAATGATGCAGCAAATGCCGCCGCAATTAAAATTTCGGGAAGTATTGAGAGTTTTTGCGGGCTTATGAATAATCGCGCAAAAGAGATGGGGCTTTTAAATACAAGCTTTAAAACACCGTCGGGCTTAGATGACGATGAGCATTATTCAACAGCTTTGGATATGGCGCGCCTCGGCGCCGAGGCTATTAAAAACCCCGACTTTTTAGAGATTTGCAGTAAATCTAAATACACCGTTAAATATAACGGCAAACGCCGTACCCTTTATAACCATAACCGCCTTTTAAAAGAGGTCGAGGGCTGCATAGGAATAAAAACGGGATTTACTAAAAAATCGGGAAGATGCCTTGTTTCTGCAGTTAGAAGAAACGGCCGCACCCTTATTTGCGTAACATTAAATGCACCTAATGA
Organism: Oscillospiraceae bacterium; assembly: GCA_017440545.1. GTDB lineage: Bacteria > Bacillota > Clostridia > Oscillospirales > Ruminococcaceae > SIG578. The sequence continues at coordinate 27,644 of JAFSGZ010000057.1, read as the reverse complement.
TTGGAGCGACCATAAAAGGCTTTACAGCTTTGGGTTTGACCTTTTTGAAAATCACAAGCTTGACACAGATTTTGAGCATATAAAATTAGATGTGCTGACAGAGAGCGATGTAAGCCTTTCGGTTTCTTCTCTCGGTGAAGGTGAAATAGGGCTTAAAAAAGGTGAAGAAATTAAAAGAGAAATTTATGTAAAACCGTTTTACTTTGCACCCGTCTTAAAGGGCGAAATGGCAGGGGAAGCGGTGTATATTATAAATGATAAAGAGGTTTTAAGGCTGCCGCTCATATTTAATGAAACGGTGCTTTAACAAAAACGGAGGACACTAATTTGAAGGAAAGAATTCAAAAAATACTAAGCGAGGCTGGCTACTGCTCAAGGCGCAAGGCAGAAGAGCTTATCCGCGCGGGCGTAGTTAAGGTAGACGGACACACCGCCACAATAGGTCAGCAGATAGACCCGTACAAGCAGATTTTAAGCGTTGACGGTCAGAATATTTACTTAAACAGAAAAAGAGAAAAGCATTACATAGCTTTAAATAAGCCACGAGGGTATGTCACCACAATGAGTGATGAAATGGGAAGAAAAACCGTTTGGGATTTGGTTTCAGATGTCGGCGCAAGGGTTTATCCCATAGGCAGACTTGACAAGGTTTCAGAGGGGCTTCTTTTACTAACCGACGATGGCGAGTTTGCAAATGCAATGATGCACCCTAAGTTTCATATTTCAAAGAGATACAGAGTAACAGTCAGTAGTTTGGTTGATGATGAAACGGCATCAAAGCTTTCTTCGGGCGTTTTAATTGACGGGCGCAAAACCGCACCTGCAATTATTAATATAGTCAGCACAGAGCCTAATCGCACGGTTATGGAAATGACCATTCACGAAGGGCGAAACCGCCAGATTAGAAAGATGTGCGAAGCGGTTGGTTTAGAGGTTAAAAGGCTTAAACGTATAGCCATAGGCCCCCTAAAGCTCGGTATGCTTCAGCCTGGTGAGTGGCGCGAGCTGACAAAGGCAGAGTTAGCGGCATTAAGACGCGCAGTTACAGTTAATAATTAATTTTATATACAGGACAAAAAGAAAGAGGTATTTAAAATGGACAACTCAAAAAAGACAATGGACACTATAGTGGCTCTTTGCAAAGGCAGAGGCTTTGTATATCCCGGTAGTGAAATTTACGGCGGACTTGCAAACTCTTGGGACTACGGCCCCTTAGGTGTTGAACTTAAAAACAATGTAAAGAGAGCTTGGCTTAAAAAGTTCGTTCAGGAGTCACCCTACAATGTAGGTCTTGACAGCGCAATTTTAATGAACCCTGAAACCTGGGTTGCATCGGGACATCTCGGCGGCTTTTCCGATCCCTTAATGGACTGTAAGGCTTGCCACACACGCCACAGAGCCGATAAGCTTATTGAAGATTATATTGCCGAGAACAATTTAGATTTAAACCCTGCAGGCTGGAGCGACGCTGAAATGATGGATTACATCAAAGAAAACGGCATCGTTTGCCCCGACTGCGGCTCTACCGACTTTACAGATATAAGAAAATTCAATCTTATGTTTAAGACCTTTCAGGGCGTAACCGAGGATAACACCTCAACTATCTATCTTCGCCCCGAAACAGCACAGGGTATCTTTGTAAACTTTAAAAACATTCAAAGAACAACAAGAAAAAAGGTTCCCTTTGGTGTTGCACAGGTTGGTAAATCATTCAGAAACGAAATCACCCCCGGAAACTTTATCTTCAGAATAAGAGAGTTTGAGCAGATGGAGCTTGAGTTCTTCTGCAAGCCCGGAACCGACCTTGAATGGTTTGAGTATTGGAGAAGCTACTGCCGCGACTTTTTACTTAACCTCGGCATTAAAGAGGAGTGCTTAAGACTTCGCGACCACGATAAAGACGAGCTTAGCTTCTATTCAAAGGCAACAACCGACTTTGAGTTCTTATTCCCGTTTGGTTGGGGCGAGCTTTGGGGTATTGCCGACCGTACCGACTACGACCTCACTCAGCACCAAAACCACAGCGGCGAGTCGATGGAATATTTCGACCCCGAAACAAACGAAAAATATGTTCCCTATGTAATCGAGCCCTCGCTCGGTGCCGACCGTATGACACTTGCATTTTTATGTAATGCCTACGACGAAGAGGTTGTAAATGAGGAAAAGGGCGATGTAAGAGTTGTATTAAGACTTCACCCTGCACTCGCACCCTTTAAAGCTGCAATTCTTCCTCTTTCTAAAAAGCTTTCAGAGCCCGCTGCAGAGCTTTTAACTAAGCTTTCTAAAAAGTTTATGGTTGACTTTGACGAAACAGGCTCAATCGGTAAGCGTTATCGTCGTCAGGACGAGATAGGAACACCTCTCTGCATCACCTATGACTTTGAAAGCGTAGAAGATGGCTGTGTTACAGTTCGCGACCGCGACACAATGGAGCAGCAGAGAATTAAGATTGATGACTTAGAAGCCTACATCGAAAAGTATATTGAATTCTAAAACAAAAATCCCACAAGGAATATTCCTTGTGGGATTTTTTAACCTTTAAGCAAAAGCTCTTCAAGCTCGGAAACTGTTTTAACAATAAAGTCAGCGCCCGCATTAATAAGCTCGTTTTGTGACCCGTAGCCAAATTCTACACCAATGCATTTAAAGCCCTCACTGTGCGCCCCTTCGACATCATAGCATCTGTCACCCACCATAACGGTGTTTGTTTTATTAAGCTCAGGATAAAGGAATTTTAAATGGGCAATAACCTGCTCTTTTTTGGGACGGTCTTCGTTTAGGGTGTTGCCGCAAATGTAGGCAAAATACCTCTTTATGTTAAAATGCTCAAGTATTTTTTCGGCATAAACATCGGGTTTTGAGGTTGCAACAAAAAGCCGTGCGCCGTTCTTTGTAAGCGCATCTAAAAGCTCTTCTATGCCGTCATATATTTCATTTTCAAAAAGACCTATGTCAGAAAAACGCTCGCGGTATAAACAGAGTGCCTTTTGGGCATCATCTTCACTAAAGCCGTAATACTCTTTAAAAGAGGCAACAAGCGGCGGACCTATAAATTTAAAAAGCTCGCTTCTCTCTTTAACCTCAATATTAAAATGCTTTAAGGCATACATAACACAGTTTGTAATGCCAAGGGCGGGGTCTGTCAGCGTGCCGTCTAAATCAAAAAGTATATTTTGAAATTTCATTTTATCACCTTATCCTTTGAGTTTATTATAAATGAAGCCGATAATAGATGTCAATGACTTAAAAAATCCTTCCTATTATATATAGGGATTTGAGCCGTTGACATTAAAGGCAGTTTTTGGTATAATTTGCAGGTGAAATTAAGAGAGTAAATTTGTTTTCGGAGGATATATAAATGAAGGAGCTTTTTTCTTTGTTTATAACCTTTGCCAAAATCGGAGTTATGACCTTTGGCGGAGGCTATGCAATGCTTCCTATTCTGCAGCGTGAGGTTGTAGATAATAAAAAGTGGGCAACCGAGGAAGAAATTATGGACTATTTTGCAATAGGACAGTGCACCCCCGGAGTAATTGCCGTTAACACAGCCACCTTTATCGGTCAAAAGAGAAAAGGTATTCTCGGAGGGATTTTTGCAACCCTCGGCGTTGTGTTTCCTTCACTTGTAATCATCTCGGCACTTGCGGGCGTCATTGAAGCCTTTTCACACATTGAGCTTGTTTCACACGCCTTTGCGGGAATACGCGTTTGCGTTTGTGTGCTTATTATAAACGCAGTTGTAAAGCTTTTCAAAAAAGCGGTTGTAGATATAAAAACCCTTGTAATTTTCCTGCTTGTTATATTAGGCAGCACCTTTACAGGTTTAAGCCCCGTAATTTTTGTTTTAATTTCGGCTGTGCTTGGAATAGCTTTAAAGGCGATAGGAGGTAAAAATAAATGATTTATTTAAGCCTCTTTTATGAGTTTTTCAAAACAGGACTTTTTGCTATTGGCGGCGGAATGGCAACAATACCGTTTCTCTATGATATAGCCGATAAAACAGACTGGTTTACGAGAACTGATTTAGCTAATATGATAGCTGTCAGCGAGTCAACCCCAGGGCCCATCGGAGTTAATATGGCAACCTATGTGGGATATTTAACGGGAATGGGTGAGCACGGTGTTGTCGGCGCTATAATCGGTGCGGTAGTGGCAACCTTAGGACTTATAACCCCCTCAATTATAATGATTTTAATTGTGGCGGCGGTTTTAAAAAGCTTTCGCGATAATAAATATGTAAACAATGCCTTTTATGGATTAAGACCGGCTTCAACAGGTCTTATAGCCGCCGCGGGCATAAGCGTTATTATGTCTAATCTCTTTATAGGAGAGGTTGTGGCGCTAAACAGTCTTAATATAAAGGGAATAATTTTAGGTTTAATACTGTTTGTGCTTACAAACTTTATAAAACCCACTAAAAAGCTTCACCCCATTGTCTTTATTGCTCTTTCGGCAGCTGCGGGAATGATTTTTTCGATGTAGCATGAGCCATATCTTGTGTTTTTTTAAAACGCTTGTCTATATATGGCAAAACGGTAAAAAAAGACAAATAAATACTAAAAAAGTGTTGACAAATAGCCTTGTCTTATGGTATATTATTAATACCTCTGACGAGGTTTTATTTTTTGTGCGAAAATCTGCCTGTCATGAGGGAGGCAAAAATTATCCGAATTTGTAGGAGGTGCCGATATGCGAGTTAGCGTTACATTAGCTTGCACAGAGTGCAAACAGCGTAATTACAACACCAAGAAAAACAAGAAGAATGACCCTGACAGACTCGAAATGAACAAATATTGCAGATTCTGCAGGAAGCACACTCTTCACAGAGAAACAAAGTAAGAAAGGCGGACGAGTTTAATGGCTGAAAATGCTGTAAAAGAAACAAAGAACTCAAGTCCCAAAAAGGAAAAGAAGGCAAATAAGGGCAGCGTCCTTAAGTTCTTCCGCGACCTTAAGGGTGAGTTTAAAAAAATCGTTTGGCCCTCAAAGAATCAGGTTATCAATAACACAGTAATTGTTATTGCAGCAGTAATTGTTATTGGTCTGTGTATTTCTCTTATCGACTTGGGACTCTCGTTCTTGGTTAAGTTATTCCTTGGCACGCTTTAAGTCTTAAAAAATTAAAGCGCTTAAGAAAGGAATGATTTGTAATGGCCGAAGAGGCAAAGTGGTATGTTGTTCACACCTACTCAGGTTATGAGAACAAGGTTATGACAACCTTAAAGCAGTCGGTTGAGTCAAGACATCTTGAGAATTTAATCAAAGATGTTTTAGTTCCCACAGAAACTGCCATTGAAGTTGGCAAGGACAACAAACAAAAAGAGGTTGAAAGGAAACTGTTTCCCGGATACGTCTTTGTAAAAATGATTATGACAGATGACGCGTGGTACATCGTTCGTAACACACGAGGTGTCACCGGATTTGTCGGCTCTGCAACCAAGCCTGTGCCTTTAACAGAGGCAGAGGTCGCAAACTTGGGCGTAGAGAAAAAACAAGTAGAAGTCAACTATGCTGTCGGAGACACCGTACAGATAGTAGGCGGAGCGCTTGAGGGCTTCACCGGAACGGTTGAAGAAATTGACATCGAGGCAAACTCTGTCAAGGTTACCGTTTCGATGTTCGGTAGGAGCACACCTGCTGAAGTCGAGCTACATCAGGTTATACTTGCTTAATGCGGATGTATCCGCTCGGCGTTTATTAAACGCCTGTGGGAGAGGCAGAAATTTATTAAACTGCTTCGATTTACCACGATTTGGAGGTGCAGAAAATGGCTCAAAAGGTAGTGGGGCTTATTAAGCTTCAAATTCCCGCCGGTAAAGCTACCCCGGCACCGCCTGTTGGTCCTGCTTTAGGTCAGCACGGCGTAAACATTATGGCATTCACAAAAGACTTTAATGAGCGAACAAAGAATGATGCAGGTCTTATTATTCCTGTTGTCATCACTGTATATGCAGACCGCTCTTTCAGCTTTGTTACCAAAACACCGCCTGCAGCAGTGCTTATTAAAAAAGCTTGCGGTATTGAAAGCGGTTCGGGCAAGCCCAACACAACAAAGGTATCAAAAATCACCAAGGAGCAGGTCAGAAAAATTGCTGAACAGAAAATGCCTGACCTTAATGCCGCAAACGTTGAAACTGCTATGAGCATGGTAGCAGGTACAGCACGCAGCATGGGTATCGAGGTAATAGACTGATGCTCCCGGGTGGGAGGAAAATTCCGTTAATTACCACTCAATTAGGGAGGAACGAAAGATGAAACACGGTAAAAATTATCAAGATAGTCAGAAAATTTTAGACCGTTCCAAGTTATATGACACAAACGAAGCATTTGCTCTTTGTGTTCAGACTGCAAAGGCAAAGTTTGATGAAACGGTTGAACTTCACGTAAGACTCGGCGTAGACTCTCGTCACGCTGACCAGCAGGTTAGAGGTGCTATTGTACTTCCTAACGGAACAGGTAAGTCTGTACGTGTATGCGTATTCGCTAAGGGCGACAACGCAAAGGCTGCAGAAGAAGCAGGCGCTGAAATCGTAGGTGCTGAAGAGCTTGTGCAGAAAATTCAAACAGAAAACTTTATGGATTTCGACGTTGTAATTGCAACCCCTGATATGATGGGTCTTGTAGGTCGCTTAGGTAAGGTTTTAGGTCCCCGTGGTCTTATGCCTAACCCCAAGGCTGGCACAGTTACAATGGATGTTGCTAAGGCAGTTGTCGAAGCCAAGGCAGGTAAGATTGAATACCGTCTTGACAAAACCAACATCATCCACTGCCCCATCGGTAAAGCTTCCTTTGGTAGCGATAAGCTTGTTGAGAACTTTGAAACCCTCATCGGCGCTATCGTAAAGGCAAAGCCCGCCGCTGCAAAGGGTCAGTACATCAAGTCCTGCGTTGTTTCAACAACTATGGGCCCCGGAATCCGTGTTAGCACTGTTAAATACGGCGGCTAATTTTAAATTAGCTATTGACACCTTGCAAAATTAGGTGTATATTAAATATGTTGTCAATCCAAAGACAGCAGGTGCATTATAGCTTAAAGGGCAAAGCCCGCCGGCCGAGGAGAAGCAAAAAATTCACTATGTCGTGATTTAAGCTCTTTCCGAGGTCATCGGGAAGAGCTTTTTGTTTAGGTATTATTTCGGGAGGTGAATTAAATGCCCAGTGAAAAGACTTTACAAAGTAAAAAACAAATCGTTGCCGAGCTTACTGAAAAGATTAAAAACGCTCCCGCAGGTGTGCTTGTAAACTACATCGGTATCAATGTTGCTGATGATACAAGACTTCGTCGCGAGCTTCGTGAAGCAGGTGTTGAATACTCTGTTGAGAAAAACACCCTTCTCAGATTTGCTTTTGATAATCTCGGTTTAAGCGAGCTTAACGAAACCCTTAACGGTACAACTGCTCTCGCAGTTTGCACAGAGGATCCCATGGCTGCTGCAAGAATTATCTGCAAGTATGCTAAGGAAATCGAGGGTGATGTTTTCTCGGTTAAAGCAGGCTTCATGGATGGTGCTGCAATCGACGCAGCTACTGTTAATGCTATCGCTGCAATCCCCTCAAAAGAGGTTCTCATTGCAAAGATGCTCGGAAGTCTCAATTCCCCGATTGCAGGACTTGCTATGGTTCTTAATCAAATTGCAGAAAAACAGTCTGCATAAAATTGCTGTTTAAATTTAAAAAAATAAAAATTATAGCCGCATAAGACGGCAAATAAAATTATGGAGGATAATTATCATGGCTTCAGAGAAAATTTTAGCAATGATTGAAGAGGTTAAAGCCCTCACAGTTTTAGAGCTTAACGAGCTCGTAAAAGCACTCGAAGAGGAGTTTGGCGTTTCTGCCGCTGCTGCTGTTGTTGCAGCTCCCGCTGCTGCTGGCGAAGCAGCTGCTGCTGAGAAGGATTCATTTGATGTAATCCTTGCTGAAATCGGCGAAAACAAAATGGCTGTTATTAAGGCAGTTAAAGAAATCACAGGTCTTGGACTTAAAGAGTCTAAAGAACTCGTTGAGTCTGCTCCTAAGGCTCTCAAAGAAGGCGCTGCAAAGGCAGAGGCTGAAGAAATCAAAACCAAGCTTGAAGAAGCTGGCGCTAAGGTTGAACTTAAATAAGTTTACTTACAAAAATAAAAGGCACGAACACATTAAGGTACGTGTTATAAAAGACAGTAAAAAAGAAGCACGAAATTTTCGTGCTTCTTTTAATTTTGTCTTACTTTGAAACAAGCGGAAAAATGCATATATCAATTTTTATACTTTTATGTTTAAGAGAACAATAGTCAATAATATTATTTAATATAATCAATTATCTGCAAAAGGTCCTTGCAAATTTTGTAAGCGAGGTCTTTTTCTTTTTGGCGCGGCAGGTTCATATCCGGTACCATAAACACCTTCATTCCCGCTGCAACGCCCGCTTCAACTCCATTATACGAGTCTTCGGCGACGTAGCAGTTTTCGGGATTCACTCCAAGCTTTTTTGCAGCGGTGAGGAAAATTTCGGGATGGGGCTTTGAATTTTTAATTTCATCTCCACAAACCATGACATCAAAATAGTTTTCAAAGCCGGCGTTTTTTATATGTTCCTCGGTTGACTCTCGGGGAGATGAGGTTGCAACGGCAACTTTATAGTCATTTTCTTTAAGGAAACTAAGCAACTCTTTTGCGCCCTTTTTAGCAGGTATGCCGTTTTTATCAATAAATTCCTTTATCCACTTATGCATTTCATCATAGCGTTCATAAAATGGGTAATCTTCTCCATAAAATGCTTCATACAAATGTTTTGCCTTTGGAAGCGTGGAACCGCAGACTGTGGGATAAAAGTCATCCACGTCATCTCGCTCGCAGTGTATGCGAGATACGGCGCGCAATGCTTCTTGGGTCAGCATTTCGGTATCAAAAAGAGTACCATCCATATCGAAAATAAACGCCTTTTTCATGTAGATAATCTCCTTTTTTGTGCGTGAAGTTATGCGTTTAAGAAAGTGCCTTCGCTAAACTACATAAAATGCTTTTAATTATATTGTCCTTCAGGGGACAACTCTTAAGTTCGCAGTTTTTTTATTTTAAAATAACCTCTGAAATTACAAAGTAATGGTCCGAAGGATAAAAACCATCAACCGTTTCTCTTATAATTTTGTGGTTTAAACATTCAAAGTCGCCCTTTGAAGACAGGATGTAGTCAATAGGAGATATTCTGTATTCGGGATGGCGCGAGGTGTTTGAGGAAAAATCAGAGCCCTCGTAATTGTGCCATGTGACACCGCTATCGCTGTCTTTGGCAATATATTTGGTGTCATCGAAACGGTTTTCTGTGCAGAGCTTGTATGAGTCAGAGGTTTCGGTTGTATTAAAATCTCCTGTGAGTATTAATGGAAGATTAAAGCTGTCCATCTTAGCAAAGATTAGCTCAAGCATTTTTATTCTTGCATCATTATTAAGGGCAAGGTGGGTATTGAAGAAACAAAGCTCATCGCCGTTTATCTTGTCTTTTAAAATAGCGTAGGTGCAAATTCGCGGATATTCCTCGCCCCAGCCAAGTGAACCAAACTCGCCGCTCTCTGAAAGTGCAAAGGTTTCGGTTTTAATAAGTTCAAATCTTTCCTTCTTATATAATATAGAAGAATGTTCGGGGTCTATAATTGCCTCTCTTGCATCGCCCACGATACCATATTCGCTCATTGCTTCTGTAAGGTAATTCTTCCAAGTAAGCGTAACCTCCTGTGCTCCGATAATGTCGGGCATATATTTCTTATAAAGAGCTTTGACTCTTGGAAGTCTTCTGCAAACAGCATTATGAGGGTTATCATTAGTAAAATGTGAGTCGTTCCAGCAACAAACATTGCTTGTCATAACGATAATAGGTTTTTTCATAGCGGTTACACTCCTTTACTTTTTTCTTAATTGTACCACTATATATAATGATGTCAAGACAACATAACAACAATATAGGCTAATTTGTGCAAATGACAGAATTTAAGACCAAAATAGCAGAAAATTTATTTGTGCAATATATACAAAATTTTCCTTAAAAATTCTCTCGATTTTCTAAAAAAAAGCTTGCATTTTTTTTATTGGTATAGTATAATAATCAAGCGAGACTGCACAAGATATGCGATGAAGCGGGAGGTTGCTGCCGGTATGGCAGGTAATTTCCGCCGAGTATGTCCGATTTTAAACCGGGCGACATCAATACCGAACACAGTTTAGTGTAATGCCGAAAAACAAGGGGGTCCTTTGGGCTTTTTGTGGTTTTCGGGGGTAAAAATGTTGTTCTGTCCGGAAAACTTGGGGTTGCAAGTTTTTCGGGTTTTTTAGTGTCACGGGTCGAAACACCCGGCGGCGTGGAAACGGTAAAATGCTGATTTGCGAGGCGTTTTACAAAAACAGAGCAAATTTTACTAAGTGGAATTGATAACCGTTGCCCCACAACTAATTTAGGGAGGCGATTTAAGTGGCAGTTACTCAAAAAATCAGAATCAGACTCAAGGGTTATGACCATCAGTTAGTTGACCAATCAGCTGAGAAAATCGTTGAGACAGCAAGAAAAGCTGGCGCAAAGGTTTCAGGTCCTATTCCCCTTCCCACAGAGAAGGAAATCGTAACTATTCTCCGTGCTGTACACAAGTACAAGGATAGCCGCGAGCAGTTTGAGATGAGAACACACAAGAGACTTATTGATGTAGTTCGTCCGTCAAATGACGTTGTCGACGCACTCACTAAGCTTCAGCTACCTGCCGGTGTGGACATCGAAATTAAATATTAATTTTCGGTGAGTGCAGGTCATGTTGGCTTTCAATGGCTGTAAGTTAATTAAAGTCAACCAATAACCAAATTTTTGGAGGTAGAAAAAATGCAAAAGGCAATTATCGGCAAAAAGGTCGGTATGACACAGCTCTTTGATGAAAAGGGCAAGGTTGTTCCTGTAACAGTTGTAGAAGCAGGACCCTGTGTTGTTGTCATGAAAAAGACAATCGAAAACGACGGTTATGAAGCCGTGCAGTTCGGTTTTGGCGACGCAAAGGAAAAGAATGTCAACCGTCCCAGAAAAGGACATTTTGCTAAGGCAAATGTAGCAAACAAGAAAACACTTAAAGAATTCCGTTTTGAAAACTGTGACAGTGTAAATGTCGGCGATATCATCAAGGCAGATACATTTGTAATCGGTGATAAGGTAGACGTAGTTGGAACCAGCAAAGGTAAAGGCTATGCAGGCGTTATCAAAAGACACGGTTTTGCAAGACTTAAAGAGACCCACGGTACAGGCCCTGTACACCGTCACGCAGGTTCAAACGGTGCTTGTTCCGACCCTTCAAGAGTTATGAAAGGTAAAAAGCTCCCCGGTCACATGGGTGCAGGCAGAGTAACCGTACAGAACCTTGAAGTAGTAAAGGTTGACGCAGAAAACAATCTTATCGCGCTGAAGGGTGCAATTCCCGGTCCCAAGAACGGTATCGTATGCATCTCCGACAGCGTTAAAGCATAAGGGAAGGAGGAAGCACAATGCCAAAGGTAAAAGTTTTTGATATGTCTGGCAACGAGGTTTCCAGCATGAAGCTTTCCGATAAGGTTTTCGGAATCGAACCCAACACCGCAGTAATGCACGCTGCAGTTGTTAACTATCTTGCAAATCAAAGACAGGGCACACAGTCAACTTTAACCAGAACAGAGGTTAGAGGCGGCGGTAGAAAGCCTTGGAGACAAAAGGGTACAGGCCACGCTCGTCAGGGTTCAATCAGAGCTCCCCAGTGGAGACACGGCGGTATCGCTCTTGGTCCTAAGCCCCGCGATTACAGCTACTCACTTAACAAGAAGGTTAAGAAGCTCGCTTTAGTATCTGCTCTTTCAAGCAAGGTACAAACAAAAGAGCTCGTAGTTGTTGATGCAATTACATTTGAAGAAATCAAAACAAAGAAAATGGTAGAAATGCTCAAGGCTCTCGGCGTTGAGAAGAAGGCACTCATTGTTATGCCTGCAGTTGATAATGCAGTTATTAAGAGCGCCGCTAACATCCCCGGAGTTAAAACAGCTCTTTACAATACCATTAATACCTACGACATCTTAAATTACGACAAGCTCATTCTTGCAAAGGATGCAGCACTTAAATTAGAGGAGGTGTATGACAGATGAAAACAGCCCGTGACATCATTATAAAGCCGATTATCACAGAGGCAAGCGTTTCAAATCTGGCTTCTAAGAAATACACCTTTGCAGTTGCAAAAGACGCTACTAAGGTTGACATTAAAAGAGCATGCGAAGAAATCTTCTCAGGCGTAAAGGTTAAGAAGGTAGCAGTTATTAACTGCAGCGGCAAGCTTAAGAGAATGGGTAGAAACGAAGGCTACCGTCCTGACTGGAAAAAAGCCATCGTTACAGTAACCGAGGATTCCAAGACAATCGAGTTCTTTGATAACCTCGCGTAAGAGTCAAAACTAAAAAGGCAGGTTATGGGGTAATGCCAAGCCCCGCAAAGCCTATATAGGAGAGTGAAACAAATGGCATTAAAGAGCTATAAGCCTACTACTCCGTCAAGACGTCAAATGACAGTTAGCGATTTTTCAGAGATTACAACAAATAAGCCCGAAAAATCACTTCTCGTTAAGTTAGACAAAACAAACGGTAGAAACAGCTACGGCAGAATCACCGTTAGACACCGCGGCGGAGCTAATAAGAGAAAATACAGAATTATCGACTTTAAGAGAGATAAGGTAGGAATGACTGCACAGGTTATCTCATTAGAGTACGACCCCAACAGAAGCGCACACATCGCACTCGTTGAGTACGAGGACAAGGAGAGAAGATACATCCTCGCTCCCGTTGGCCTTAAGGTTGGCGATACAGTAGTATCGGGCACCGAGGCTGACATTAAGCCCGGAAACGCACTTCCCCTTGCAAACATTCCTGTTGGTACCTTTATTCACAACATTGAGCTTTATCCCGGCAAGGGCGCACAGCTTGCAAGAAGCGCCGGAATTATGGCTCAGCTTATGGCAAAGGAAGGCGCATATGCACTTATCCGCTTGCCTTCAGGCGAACTTAGAAATGTACCCGTTGAGGGTATGGCTACCATCGGCCAAGTAGGAAACGTTGAGCACGAAAACGTAAGCATCGGTAAAGCCGGTAGAAAACGCCACATGGGTTGGAGACCTACAGTTAGAGGTTCTGTAATGAACCCCTGCGACCACCCCCACGGTGGTGGTGAAGGTAAATCACCCATCGGTAGACCCGGACCTGTAACTCCTTGGGGCAAGCCCGCTCTTGGATATAAGACCAGAGCTAAGCACAAGAGTTCAGATAAGCTTATCGTAAAACGCCGCAACGGCAAATAAGGCTGAAAGGAGGCAAATGAATTGGGTAGAAGTATAAAGAAAGGCCCTTATGTACAAGAGGTCCTTTATAAAAGAATAGTTGCTATGAATGAAACAGGCGAGAAGCGCGTTCTCAAAACTTGGGACAGAGCTTCCACCATATTCCCCGAATTTGTCGGACACACAATTGCCGTCCACGACGGAAGAAAGCATGTTCCTGTGTATGTAACGGAGGACATGGTCGGCCACAAGTTAGGTGAGTTTGCTCCCACAAGAACATTTAAGGGTCACGCAGGCACCAAAACATCAAACAATGGCAATTAGCAGTAGGTCGGAAGGAGGAAATTAACAATGGAAGCAAAAGCTTACCTTAGATATGCTCGCATTTCGCCGAGAAAGGTTCAGATTGTACTCGACCTTATCAGAAACCAGAGTGCAGACAAGGCTATGGCTATTTTACAGCATACGCCTAAAGCAGCTTCTGAGCTGCTTGTAAAGCTCCTCAAATCGGCTATTGCAAATGCTGAGAACAATCACAATATGGACAAAAACAATCTCTATGTAGCAGAATGTTTTGTATGTCCCGGTCCGATTATGAAGAGAATCAGACCCCGTGCTCAAGGAAGAGCATTCAGAGTATTAAAGAGATCATCACACATTACCCTCGTTCTGAAGGAAAAGGAATAGGAGGCAAACTATGGGCCAGAAAGTAAATCCCCACGGACTTAGAGTCGGCGTGATAAAAGACTGGAACTCGCGTTGGTATGCCGAGGATAACACCTTCGGAGATACCCTCGTTGAAGATTACAAGCTCAGAACATATCTCAAGAAGAGATGCTACGATGCAGGTATTCCCCGCATCGAAATCGAGAGAGTTGATTCTCTTGTTAGAATTAACATCTTCTGCGCAAAGCCTGGTATCATCATTGGTAAGGGCGGCGCTGAGATAGAGAAGCTTCGTCAGGATATCGCAGCAATGCTCGGTAAAACCGTGGATATCAAAGTAACAGAAGTTAAAAATATGGACCTCAACGCTCAGCTCGTTGCTGAAAGCATCGCAGCTCAGCTTGAGAAGAGAGCATCATTCAGAAGAGCTATGAAAATGGCTATCGGTAGAGCAATGAAGCTCGGTGCAAAAGGTATTAAGGTTGCTGTATCGGGAAGACTCGGCGGTGCTGAAATCGCACGTACAGAGCAGTACCACGAAGGTACTATTCCCCTTCAGACAATTCGTGCTGACATTGACTATGGTTTTGCTGAGGCAGCAACAACCTACGGTCGTATCGGCGTAAAAGTATGGGTTTATACCGGAGAGGTTCTTGCAGCTGCAAAGAATACTCGAAAGGAAGGAGGTAGCAAGTAATGCTTCTGCCTAAGAGAGTAAAATACAGAAGAGTCCACAGAGGACGCATGAAGGGTACTGCTACCCGCGGTAACACCGTAACATACGGCCAGTTTGGTATTCAGGCTTTAGAGCCTGCATGGATTACCTCAAATCAAATTGAGGCAGCCCGTATCGCTATGACACGTTACATCAAAAGAGGCGGTCAGGTTTGGATTAAAATATTCCCCGACAAGCCTATCACAGAGAAACCTGCTGAAACTCGAATGGGTTCAGGTAAAGGTAGCCCTGAGTACTGGGTTGCTGTTGTTAAGCCCGGTAGAGTTATGTTTGAAATCGGCGGTGTAGCCGAGGAAGTTGCAAGAGAGGCACTCCGTCTCGCTATGCACAAGCTTCCCGTAAAGTGTAAATTCGTTAAGAAGGAAGAAGGGAGTGAAGAGTAATGAAAATAACCGAAATTCGTGATAAGAGTGAGCTTGAGTTAAATCAGCTTTTAAAAGACCTTAAAGACGAGCTCTTCAACCTGCGCTTCCAACACGCTATTAACCAGCTCGAGAATCCTATGAGAATCAATGCTGTTAAGAAGGATATTGCCAAGGTTATGACAATTATCAGAGAAAAACAGCTCAGCGATGTGAAATAGGGAAGGGAGGAATTAAGCCATGACTGAAAGAAACTTAAGAAAAACAAGAGTCGGTAAGGTTGTAAGCGACAAAATGGATAAAACCGTTGTTGTAGCAATCGAGGACAATGTAAGGCACCCCCTTTACAAAAAAATCATTAAGCGCACTGTAAAGTTCAAGGCACATGACGAGCAAAACGCTTGCGGCATTGGCGATAAGGTGCAAATCATGGAGACAAGACCTCTGTCCAAAGATAAGAGATGGAGAGTTATTGAAATCATCGAGAAGGCAAAATAAATAAAATAATATTTTTAGGTCTTAAGGCAGCCTTTGAGGTGTAAGGCGTAAGGAATATACGCACCCAAGCTTTAAAAGAGGGTCTTAATGAACCAAAAAGGAGGACGCATCATGATTCAGATGCAAACTTACCTTAAAGTTGCCGACAACACCGGTGCAAAAGAGCTTATGTGCATCAGAGTGCTTGGCGGTTCACGCAGAAGGTATGCTAACATTGGAGATGTCATTGTGGCATCTGTAAAGAAAGCAGCTCCCGGCGGAGTTGTAAAGAAGGGCGACGTAGTTAGAGCAGTAATTGTACGCTCAGCTAAAGGCGTTCGCAGAGATGACGGAACATACATCAGATTTGATGAAAATGCAGCCGTTATCATCAGAGATGATAAAAACCCCAGAGGTACACGTATTTTCGGGCCAGTAGCAAGAGAGCTTAGAGACCATGAATATCTCAAGATTCTCTCACTCGCTCCCGAAGTACTTTAATACGGAGGTGTTCGCAAATGAATAAAATACATGTTAAAACAGGCGATACCGTATTGGTAATCTCCGGAGATGACAAGGGCAAAGAGGGCAAGGTTCTTGCTGTTAGCCCTAAAGAGAGCAAGGTTATCGTAGAGGGACTTAACATGGTAACAAAGCATGTTAAACCTCGTAAGATGGGTGACAAGGGCGGTCTTGTACAGGCTGAAGCAGCTATGTATGCAAGCAAGGTAATGCTCGTATGCCCCAAATGCAAGAAAGCCACAAGAGTTGCTCACGCTAAAGATAAAAACGGCAACACCGTTCGTCTTTGCAAGCACTGCGGCAAAACATTTTAAGTGAGGAGGAATTAACATGGCAAGATTAAAAGATGCATATCTTAAGGATATTGCGCCTGAGCTTATGAAAAAGTTCAGCTATAAGAGCGTCATGCAAATCCCCAAGCTTGAAAAGGTCGTTGTAAATGTAAGCAGCGGCGAAGCAAAGGATAACTCAAAAATCATTGACGCTATCGTTGGAGACCTTACAAAAATCACAGGTCAAAAACCTATCGTTTGCAGAGCAAGAAAATCTGTTGCTAACTTTAAGCTCAGAGAGGGTATGCCCATCGGTGCTAAGGTTACACTCAGAGGCGAAATCATGTATGAATTCGTTGACAGACTTTTCTCACTCGCACTTCCCCGAGTAAGAGACTTCAGAGGAATTAATGCTAACTCTTTTGACGGTCGCGGAAACTACTCAATGGGTATCAAAGAACAACTTATCTTCCCCGAAATCGAGTATGATAAGATTGATAAAATCAGAGGCATGGATATATGCTTTATTACAACTGCTAAGACAGACGAAGAGGCTCGCGAGCTTTTAACACTCATGGGCGCACCGTTTGCAAAGTAAGGAGGGATTTTAAGTGGCCAAAACATCTATGAAAATGAAGCAGCAAAGGGCACCGAAATTCTCTGTAAGAGCGTATAACAGGTGTAAAATCTGCGGTAGACCCCACGGTTATTTACGCAAGTTCGGAATATGCAGAATATGCTTTAGAGAGCTTGCATACAAGGGTGAAATCCCCGGAGTTAAGAAAGCCAGCTGGTAAACAGAAGCAAAGGAGGTTGACGGTATGCAAATCACCGATACAATTGCCGATATGCTAACTAGAATTCGCAATGCGAATACAGCAAAGCATGATACGGTAGATGTACCCGCATCCAACATGAAGAAGTCAATAGCTCAAATCCTTCTTGATGAAGGTTATATCAAGAGCTATGAAGTCATTGAAGACGGTAAGCAGGGTATTATAAGAATTACATTAAAATATGGACCTAACAAATCGCAAATCATCACCGGACTTCGCAAGGTTTCAAAACCCGGCCTGAGAATTTACTCCGGCTGCGAAGATATGCCCAAAGTAATGAAGGGCCTTGGTGTTGCCATTGTTTCAACAAGCAAGGGTGTGATGACCGATAAACAAGCTCGTAAAGAGAATGTTGGCGGTGAAGTCCTCGCATTTATTTGGTAAGGGGGTGTAAGGAATGTCAAGAATTGGTAGAAATCCCATAGCAATACCTGCAGGTGTTGACGTAAAGCTTGATGGAAAAATCCTTACAGTAAAAGGCCCTAACGGCACTCTTACCCAGGAATTCCACAAGGATATGAATATTGAAGTAGCTGCTGACGCTATCACAGTAACTCGTCCCAGCGATGTAAAGGAAATGAAGGCTCTTCACGGCCTTACAAGAACACTCATTGCTAATATGGTTGAAGGCGTAACAAACGGCTTTAGCAAAACACTCGAAGTTAATGGTGTTGGTTACAGAGCAGCAAAGCAGGGAAAAGATTTAGTAATGAACCTCGGTTATTCACACCAGGTAATCGTTAGCGAAATCGAAGGAATCACAATTGAGGTTCCCTCCCCTAACACAGTAATAATCAAGGGTGCCGATAAGCAAAAGGTTGGACAGTTTGCTGCAGAGGTACGTGAGAAGAGATTACCTGAGCCTTATAAGGGCAAGGGAATCAAGTATGCCGATGAGGTTATCCGTCGTAAAGAGGGAAAAGCCGGTAAGGGCGCCAAGAAATAAGTAAGGAGTGAAAAGTTATGATAACAAAGCCTGATAGCAACAAAGCAAGGCTTAAAAGACACGCTCGTGTTCGTTCAAAGGTTAGCGGCACAGCGGATTGTCCCCGTTTAGATGTATTTCGCTCTGCTAAGCATATTTATGCTCAGGTCATTGATGATGTTAAGGGCGTAACTCTTGTTTCAGCATCAACTGTTGAAAAAGATTTCGGCGCATACGGCGGAAACAAAGAGGCAGCTAAAAAGGTTGGCGAGCTCATCGCTAAACGTGCTCTTGAAAAGGGCATTGAAAACGTTGTTTTTGACAGAGGCGGATATATTTATCACGGTCGTGTTAAAGAGTTGGCCGAAGGTGCCCGTGAGGGCGGCCTCAAATTCTAAGAGGAGGTTATTCTTGTGAGCTTAATTGATGCATCGACAATGGAATTACAAGAAAGAGTAGTTACCATTAACCGCGTATCAAAAACTGTCAAGGGTGGTAGAATTTTCAAATTTGCTGCTCTGGTAGTCGTTGGCGACGGACAAGGAACCGTAGGCTTCGGCTTAGGTAAGGCAGGCGAAGTACCCGACGCAATCCGTAAGGGTATTGAGGACGCGAAAAAGAATTTAGTAAAGGTGTCGCTTAAAGGCACATCTATTCCCCATGAGGTTATCGGCGCTTACGGTGCCGGAAGAGTACTCATGAAGCCGGCAGCACCCGGTACCGGCGTTATCGCAGGTGGCCCTGTTCGTGCGGTTGTAGAAATCGCAGGTATCAAGGATATCAGAACAAAGTCACTTCGCAGCAACAATCCGTGCAATGTGGTCAGAGCAACTATTCAAGGTCTTGCTTCACTTCGTGATGCAGAGCAGGTTGCTGAGATTCGCGGAAAAAGCGTAAAAGAAGTATTAGTAGGTTAAGGAGGGCATAAAAATGGCTAAGAAAGCTGCAACTTTAAAAGTAGTTCTTAAGAAGAGCCTTATCGGCTGCAAGCAGGACCAAATCGCTACTGCCTATGCTCTCGGTCTGCGCAAAATCGGTGACAGCACCGTACAGCCCGACAACGAGCCTACAAAAGGTAAAATTAAGAAAATTTCCCACCTCGTAGAGGTAGTAAAAGCATAGTGCTTAAGGAGGTGCGACTGAAATGAAACTGTTTGAATTATCACCTGCAGAGGGCTCTACAAAAAAGGCTTATCGTAAAGGTAGAGGCGCTGCATCCGGAAACGGCAAAACAGCCGGTAAAGGACATAAAGGACAGAAGGCCAGAAGCGGCGGCGGAGTACGCCCCGGATTTGAAGGTGGCCAGATGCCTCTCGCAAGACGTATTCCTAAGAGAGGCTTTAACAACATTTTCGCTACAAACTATGTAGGCATCAATGTTGATGCACTCAATCGCTTTGAAGACGGAAGCGTTGTAGACGAGGCTGCAATTGTAAGTGCAGGACTTGTTAAGAAAACTCTTGATGGAGTTAAAATCCTCGGCAGAGGCGAACTTAATCGCAAGCTCACCGTAAAGGTTACAAAATTCTCCGCAACAGCTCGTGAGAAGATTGAAAAGGCCGGCGGAAAGGCTGAGGAGGTGTAAAGTAGTATGCTTCAAACACTTAGAAACGCGTGGAAAATCGAAGATCTAAGAAAAAAACTGCTTTACACATTATTAATTGTTGTTATTTTTAGAGTAGGTTCAGCAATTCCTGTTCCGTTCCTCGATTCAGAGGCACTTAAGGCACTTGCTGCATCACTTTCAGGCGATGGAAGCCTTTTCGGATATCTGAATATGCTCACCGGCGATTCATTCTCAAAGGCTACATTGTTTGCTCTTTCAATAACACCTTACATCAATGCATCCATCATAGTACAGCTTCTCACCGTTGTTTTCCCTGTGCTTCAGCGCTGGGCAAAGGACGAGGGTGAAGAAGGAAGACGCAAGATTAACAGAGTAAACAGAGGTGTTACAATAGGTCTTGCGCTTATGATGGCAATCGGATACTATTTCACCCTTAGAAACGGAAACGTTGTAAAGGTTACTGACGGTTTCTTCGGATGGTTTGCCGCTATTACAATTATCACTGCATTCGTTGCAGGTTCATCTGTAATTGTATGGCTCGGTGAGCTTATCAATAAAGGCGGAATCGGTAACGGAATTTCAATCTTACTTTTCGCAGGTATCGTTTCAAGACTTCCCGCAGCAGCAACAATGCTCTGGGCATACTTTACAAGCGATAATATTGTTTATAAGATTTTAGTTCCTGTAGTTATCGTTCTCGCAGTTGTTGTAATCGGATTTATCGTTGTAATGACCGACGGTGAAAGAAGAATTTCGGTTCAATATGCAAAGCGCGTAGTCGGAAGAAAGCAGTATGGCGGACAAAGCTCTTATATTCCCATTAAGGTTAATATGAGTGGCGTAATGCCCATTATCTTTGCAAGCTCAATCGTAAGCTTGCCGGGTATACTTGTTAGCTTCTTTAATATCAAAGAGGGCTTCTGGGCTAACTTTGTATCAATCTTTAATTACAACTCAGCAGTTTATGCTGTTGTATATTTCTTACTCATCATCTTCTTCAACTATTTCTATGTATCCATTCAGTATAATCCCGTTGAGATTGCCAATAATCTCAGAAAGAACAACGGCGCTATCCCTGGTTACAGACCCGGACAGCCCACATCTGATTACATCACAAAGGTTCTTTCAAAGATTATCCTTATTGGTGCATTCTTCTTAGGAATAGTTGCAGTATTCCCCATCGCATTCCAGGGTATTACAAAGATGAACATCGCTCTCGGCGGAACCACTGTTCTCATCGTAGTTGGTGTTGCTCTTGAAATTGTTAAAAACCTTGAATCGCAGATGATGATGCGTCATTATAAGGGATTTCTTGAATAAAAATAAAGGAGAGCCAATATGAATTTAATTCTTTTAGGTGCTCCCGGCGCAGGTAAGGGAACACAGGCAGAGGTTATAGTAAACCATCTTTCCATTCCCGCAATCAGCACCGGTAATATTATCAGAGAATCACTTAGAAATGAAACAGAGCTTGGCCTTAAGGCTAAGAAGTATATTGACGAGGGCGCCCTCGTTCCTGACGAGGTCGTAATCGCCATAATCAAAGAAAGACTCTTAGAGGACGACTGTAAAAACGGTTTTATCCTCGATGGTTTCCCCCGCACAGTTCCTCAAGCTGAGGCACTCGATGCAATGGGAGTAGTGATAGACAAGGTTATCGATATTGAGGTTGAGGATGAGAAAATCATTTCAAGACTTTCGGGCAGAAGAGTTTGTAAGGACTGCTCTGCTTCCTATCATATCGATTATAAGCCTTCAAAGGATGGTAAAACCTGCGACCTGTGCGGCGCTGAGCTAATCTGTCGTAAGGACGACCACCCCGACACAGTGCTTGAAAGACTTCGTGTTTATCACGACCAGACAGAGCCTTTAATCAAATTCTACAAAGACAGAGGTAAGCTTTTTGTTGTTCACGGTCAAGAAAAGGTCGAGGATACAACAAAACTTACACTCGCTGCCATAGAGGAGTAAGCTTAATGATAGAGCTTAAAACAGCAGGACAAATAGAAAAAATGAGAGCAGCGGGCAGACTTTCAAAACAGGCTTTAGAGCTTGCAGGAAGTATGGTTCGCGAGGGTATCACAACCAAAGAGATTGATGATGCTGTCAGAAAATTCATTTTGTCGCAGGGCGGCACACCTTCATTTTTGGGCTATGCCGGTTATCCCGCTTCGGTTTGTCTTTCTGTAAACGACGAGGTTATTCACGGTATCCCCGGTAAGAGAGTTCTCAAAAACGGAGATATCGTCAGCGTCGATGTTGGCGCAATGGTGGACGGCTGGCATGGCGATAATGCCTGGACTTTTGCTGTGGGGGAAATCGCTCCCGAAACACAAAAGCTTTTAGACGTAACCCGTGCCTGTCTTGACACAGCAATTTCCTTAGTTAAGCCCGGTGTGCGACTCGGCGATATAGGCTATGCAATACAAAGCCTTGCAGAGTCACACGGCTATGGCGTAGTTAGAGAATTTATCGGACACGGCATCGGCAGAGAAATGCACGAGGGCCCCGATGTTCCAAACTACGGAAAGCCCGGCAGAGGCCTTCGCTTAGAAGAGGGAATGACAATTGCGATAGAGCCCATGATAAACCTAAAAGGACATGGAGTTAGACAGCTCAGCGACGGCTGGACAGTAGTAACCGCAAGCGGCAGCGTTTCTGCCCACTTTGAGAACACAATAGCAGTCACCCGTGACGGTGCTGAGGTTCTCACAAAGATTTAGTCTTTGACAAGAGAGTGTTGTCTGCTCAAAGTAGAGCAGAAAAACAATGTTTTAATGTCAGGCGGCACAATAAGGTGTTTTTCCTTTAAACAAGGGAAGCGGCTGACACAATGTTATGACGTGTGATTTTAAAAATATAAATGGGAAACTTCCCTAAACCTAAAAAAGCCTTTTGAGGAGGTTGTTTGTTTGTCAAAGGAAGATGTAATTGAAATTGAGGGAACAGTACTTGAAGCGCTTCCTAATGCAATGTTTCAGGTAGAACTTCCCAACGGACATAAGATTCTTGCTCACATCTCGGGTAAGCTCAGAATGAATTTCATTCGTATTCTCCCCGGTGACAAGGTAACAGTTGAAATGTCCCCCTATGATCTTTCAAAAGGAAGAATTACATGGCGTTCAAAATAATGTCCTTATAAATAGGCATTAAAAATTAAGCACAAACGGTCAATAAAGACCATACAAGGAGGTACACATTATGAAAGTCAGACCTTCGGTAAAGCCCATCTGTGAAAAATGCAAGATTATCAAGAGAAAAGGTCGCATAATGGTAATCTGCGAGAATCCTAAGCACAAGCAGAGACAAGGCTAAGAAGAAAACTTATAGTTGGAGGTGCAACATATATGGCACGTATAGCCGGAGTTGACTTGCCTAAAGAAAAGCGAGTCGAAATAGGCCTTACTTATATTTACGGTATCGGCCGCAAATCCGCCAATGATATTTTGGCAGAAGCCAATGTAAATCCTGACACCAGAGTTAAGGATTTAACAGAAGACGAGGTTTCAAGACTTCGTGACGCTATTGATAAGGGTTATCAGGTTGAAGGTGACCTTCGTAGAGAGGTTGCTCTTAACATTAAGAGACTTATCGAAATCGGATGCTACAGAGGCGTTCGCCACAGAAAGGGACTTCCCGTTCGTGGACAGAAGACAAAGACAAATGCAAGAACACGCAAGGGTCCCAAGAGAACCATTGCTAATAAGAAGAAGTAATAAAGGGGAGGGATAGCTAAATGGCACAGAAGGCTACAGCAAAAAAGACTGCCGTTCGTAAGCGTCGTGAGCGTAAAAACATTGAACACGGTGCAGCGCATATCCAGTCTACTTTTAACAACACAATCGTAACTCTTACCGACAGCCAGGGAAATGCTCTTTCATGGGCAAGCGCAGGTGAGCTCGGATTTAGAGGTTCAAAGAAGAGCACACCGTTTGCCGCACAGTCGGCTGCCGAAACAGCAGCAAAAGCTGCTATGGAGCATGGCCTTAAAACTGTTGAAGTTTATGTAAAAGGACCCGGCTCAGGAAGAGAAGCTGCTATCAGAGCTCTTCAGGCAACAGGACTTGAGGTTACTATGATTAAAGACGTAACCCCCATCCCCCACAACGGATGCCGTCCTCCTAAGAGAAGACGCGTTTAATTTTGAACAGGAGGTGCCAAAGATATGGCAAGATATACCGGAGCGGTATGTAGACTTTGCCGCCGTGAAGGACAAAAATTGTTCTTAAAGGGCGACAGATGCTATACAGGAAAATGCTCTATTGATACCAGAAAAACTGTTCCCGGACAGCACGGTCAGGGACGTAAAAAGATTTCTGAGTACGGAGTTCAGTTAAGAGCAAAGCAAAAGACAAAGAGATTTTATGGCGTGCTTGAAAGTCAGTTTGCAAAATATTTTGAAATGGCAGAAAAGAAGGCTGGTATGACCGGTGAAAACCTTCTCAGAATCCTCGAGTCAAGACTTGATAACGTAATTTATCGTCTTGGTTTTGCAGCTTCTCGTGCACAGGCAAGACAGCTTGTATTACACGGCCACTTCACAGTAAACGGCAAGAAGGTTAACATTCCTTCATACCTCGTAAAAGAGGGCGACGCTGTTTGCGTATGCGAAAAGACTAAGGCAACCGACTTTATGAAAGCTATTGTTGAAAACAACAGCTCAAAGCCCGTTCCCCAGTGGTTAGATGTAAACCGCGACACACTTTGTGCAAGCGTTGTACGTCTTCCCGCCAGAGACGAGATTGACCTCGAGGTTGAGGAACACCTCATCGTCGAGTTGTATTCAAAATAAGTCAGATAGTTTTGTGTTTTGCGTGTGCCAAAAGCTTTTTTACAAAGCTTTTGCACATGTATAAAACGCACGCTTTAAGAAATTAAGTGAAAAGCTAAATTAGGGAGGGTTTATTCAATGTTAGAATTCCAAAAACCTAAATTTACCTCCACAGACTTAACACCGGATGGACGCTACGGCAAGTTCGTAGTAGAGCCCTTAGAGAGAGGCTACGGAATTACTCTCGGCAACAGCCTTAGAAGAGTACTTCTTTCATCACTTCCCGGTGTAGCTGTAACCTCAATTCGCATTGATGGTGTACAGCATGAGTTTTCCACAATTCCCGGAGTTAAGGAAGATGTAACCGAAATCGTTTTAAACGTTAAGGGTCTTACTTTAAACTATGCCGGTGAGGAGAGCAAGGAGCTTGTAATCAGCGCAAAAGGTGAATGCGAAATTACTGCCGCAAGTATTCAGGCCGACTCTGAAATTGAAATTTTAGAGCCCGATATGCATATTGCAACCTTAGGCCCCGACGCCGAGTTTAATATGCACCTTACAATCGAAAAGGGCCGCGGATATGTTTCCTCCGAAAGAAACAAGGAGATTATGGTTGAAAAAGGCGAAAACGTTATTGGCGTTATCCCTGTTGACAGCATCTATAGCCCTGTTCTTAAGGTAAACTACACGGTAGAAAACACCCGCGTTGGTCAGATTACTGACTATGACAAGCTTATGCTTGAGGTTTGGACAGACGGTACTATTTCCGCACAGGAAGCAGTATCTCTCGCTGCCAAGGTTCTCAATGACCATCTCACATTATTTGTTGACCTCTCAGAAGAGGCTGCTAACACAGAAATAATGGTTGAGAAAGACGAAAAGAGTCACGAAAAGATTTTAGAGATGACTATTGAGGAGCTTGACCTTTCGGTTCGTTCTTTCAACTGCTTAAAGAGAGCCGGAATTAACACTGTTGAGGACTTAACAAACAAAACCGAAGACGAAATGATGAAAGTCAGAAATCTCGGTAAAAAATCGCTTGAGGAAGTTATTAATAAGCTTCACTCACTCGGATATGACCTCAATCAAGACATCGATTAATTAAAGAGTCCACCCTTTAAATAAAGGGTAGATGATAAAGGAGTGAATTTCAATGCCGGGTTCCAGAAAATTAGGAAGGTCGACCAGTCATAGAAAGGCTATGCTCAGAGCTATGGTAACTTTTCTCCTCCAAAACGGAAAAATCGAAACCACAGTAACAAGAGCTAAAGAGGTCGGCGCCATGGCCGAGAAAATGATTACCATTGCTAAAAGCAACAACTTAGCTGCTAAGAGACAGGTTTTTGCTTTTGTGACTAAGGAAGAAGTTTGCAACAAACTCTTTACTGAAATCGCACCTAAATATGCTGACAGAAACGGCGGTTACACCCGTATAATTAAAATCGGACCCCGTCGCGGCGACGCAGCAGAAATGGCTATCATCGAGCTTATCTAATTTAAGCTAATTTTTAAAGAGCCCGTTTCCTTTTCGGAAGCGGGCTTTATATTTTTGTTAAAAATTCGTCAATATCTTTTCGTTTAGTTAATGAACAAATTTCAAGTTGAAAAAAGCCTTTAAGTGCGATATGATATAAAGTGAGGGTAATATGCCTAATTGGCTTTAAGGAATGATTAAGGTGAAAAAGAAAATAGTGCTTTTAGCGGCACTTTTGTGCATAGTAGGCGTTTTGGCGGTGCTTGTTTATAACAGCAAAAAACAGCCCCCACTTTATTCGGATACTAAAATATTAATGGACACTCTGGTGAGTCAAAAAATTTATGCTGATGAAGAAATTTCGGGCAAAATTGCAGGCGAGGTATTTAAAATTCTTGAAAAAAAGGATTTAATGTTCTCAGCCTATAATAAAAACAGCGAAATTTATAAAATAAATAACTCTCAAACAGAGGTCGTAGAGGTTTCAAATGAAACAGCCGGGCTTGTTTTAAAGGCAAAAGAGCTTTCCAAAAAATCAGATGGTGTTTTCGATTTGTCGGTTTATCCTGTGAGTAACCTTTGGAATAATGCCTTAAAAACTGAAACTCTTCCAACCGATGATGAGATTAAAAATGCCTTAAAATATGTTAACTTTGAAAATGTACTGGTCGACTCTCTCAGCTCGACCGTTTGCATAGATAAAAATATGGGTATCGACCTTGGCGCAATAGCTAAAGGCGAGGCTCTGAATGAGGTAGTTGAGTTTTATAAGCAAAATGATATTTCCTCGGCAATTTGCTCGATAGGCAGCAGCGCTGTTGCCGTTGTGGGAGAAAAACCAAACGGCGAGGATTATGTTATAGGACTCAGAGACCCGCTTTCAATAAACGGAAACGATGTTTTCAGTACCCTTGAGCTTAAAGATACTATTATCTCAACCTCGGGCGGCTATGAAAGATATGCCGAGTTAAACGGACAAAAATATCATCATATAATTGATATAAAAACAGGCCATCCGTCAAATAGCGATATTCTGTCGGCAAGCGTTGTAAATGACGATGGCGGATTTGCCGATTATATGTCTACATATCTTTATCTGTTGGGCTACGATAAGGCAAAAGAATATATTGAGCAAAACAGCCTTGACGCAGTGATAGTAAAGAACGATAAAACCGTGTATGTTTCAAAAGGACTAAATGATAAATTTAAGATTACAAATAATAGTTTTATAAAGGAAAAATAAAATTATGAACAGACGCACCTTTTCTCTGCCTTTTTTTATAGTTTGTGCTGCTATAATTTTAGTATGCACAGCGGCTTTAATGTTCACTAAAGGCGAAAAAGCAAAAACTGCGCTTGTGTATAAGGATAACACCCTTTTAAAAACCTTATCCTTAAATGAGGACACTCGATTTGATATAAACGGGAAATATAAGCTTACCATAACTGTAAAAAACGGAGAGATATTTGTAAGTAAAAGTAATTGCCCCTGCAAAACCTGCAAGAATTTCGGTAAGCTTTCAAAAGAGGGACAAACAGCGGTTTGCCTGCCCTCTAATGTCAGAATAGAGCTTTTAGGAAGCTCTGAATACGATGCGGTGCTGTAATATGAAGAAAAAAAGTATAAATAAAATTACACTTGTTGGTATGCTCGCGGCGTTAACCGTTGCACTTTCTTTTTTGGAATCGCTTTTGCCGCCGCTTTTTATGCTGCCACCCGGATTTAAAATAGGAATAT
>JAFSGZ010000056.1 GCA_017440545.1 Oscillospiraceae bacterium | reverse complement strand
TTGCTTGCAGAAACCGAAGCACTTTATAAAAAATACGGAAAGCGCAACTTTATGGTTTTTGCAACAGGCGAGTTTTCAAGCAGCGAGGGCAACGACATAGCTATGGACGTTGCAAAGGTTAAAAAGGTTAAGCCCGAAGCTTTAAAATATATGACCGACGTTGCCTTTGACAGCTACAGCGTCGATGTTCGCGACGGTGCCTCAAACGGAAATAAATATACCGAGTGGCAAAAGGTTTGTCCAAACATTGTTGACGGAAAAAGCTATTACTCCGAATATACAAAGCTACTGCTTAAATATTGTCAAAACGATGTTAATGTCTGGTTCTTCCCCTGTGCCTTTACATATAGCTTGTGGGGCGGATTAAATGGGCTTATGAGAGCCGACGAAGCTTACTGTATCGCCCATCTTGAGTTCTTTAAAGACCTCTTGGATAAACAAAAATACAAGGGCGGGCTTATGCTTTACACATACAAGCAGTCCAGTAACGTAAAGGAACTTGGAATGAATTCAAAGCTTGTTGTTACAGATGAAAACGGAACTCAGCTTTTAAATCCAGGTGAAGCTAAATGGCACGACTATTCTAAGCTTTTAAAGAAGATAACCGCAGAGTACAGCTCAAAAACGGTTGACCTTGTTGCAGATTATAAATAGTAAAATAAAAAAGGAGGGAATTTAAATGCTATCACTTGTTAAAAACGGCCTTAAAATAGGCGTTGATAAAAAGACCGGCGCACTTTTTGTTTCACAGGAGGGAAGCGCTTATAGCTATAACACCCTTGCAGCAGAAAGTGAATATAGCATTTCTAATGTCAGAATAGAAAATGAAAAAATTCTCTTTGATGTAAGTCGTCCCGAAAAGAAAGATGGCGAAGTTCAGCTCGGAGAGGCTGTTCCCGACGCTCAAACCCTTGTGCACGTCTGCTTTGAAGTAGAAAACAAGGATATTGTTTGCGCAAAGCTAACAATGAGCGGTAATGCAAGATTTGAAAAGGAATTTCACTATCCCCCCGCCTTTGATGTAAAAAAAGGCGATACACATATTATGCCCTACAACGAGGGTATTGCCATTGATGCCGACGAAAGCGACCCTGATATAATTCTCTACCACGATTATAAGTTCTTTGCCTGCGGATTTTCTGTTATGTCAATGTGGGGCCTTACAAGAGGCAGCCGAAGCGGAGCATATCTGCTTTGCACCTGTGATAGCAACTACGATTCCGGTATTTACTTTGACCGCGATGATGACGGATTTTTCAGAGCTCGCCCTTATTTTCTGCCTCAAAAATCCTATTGGAGCTACGATAGAGTTTTAAGATTTGTGGTTTCCGAGGACGGCGGTGTTACCGATATGGCTAAAAAATACCGCACCTTTGCCGAAAAACGCGGCTTTGCAAGAACACTTAAGGAAAAGGCAAAGGCTGTTAAAAATGTAGATAGAATGATAGGCGCAGCAGACGTTTGGGTGTTTAACGACGATGCTATGTATAAGCTATACAATAAAGATGCCAAGTACACCCCGCCAACCGCTGAACAATATAAAAGACGCCGTGATATTGCCGACGATATGAAAAAGCGCGGCATTGACAGGGTTATGTGGAGCATCTTTGATGAGAATGTTGACCCCGATACAGTAAAATATGTAAAAGATAAAGGCTATCTTACAACCGTTTACGATGTCTTTTCGGATGTTATTCCTAAAGCCACCGCTTCACTTATGACCGACACAAGATATAACCGTTGTAAGCCCCGCCTTTCCTATTGGCCCGACTCTATTGCTATTACAAAGGACGGTCAGCTTATGACTGCTTGGCAGCTTATGGGCAAGGACGGAAATTACTATTACCAAAACAGAATGTGTGACATGGAGTGCGTAAAATGCGCCAAGGACAGAATCCCAACCTTCAATAAAAAGATAAACGTTGACGGCTGGTTTTTAGATGTCGTATTTAACTACGCAAACGAGTGCTACAGCGTTGAGCATCCTATGACAAGACGAGAATGCCTTAAATATAAGGTCGAGCTTACAAAGGTTGTAGAGGATAACGGACTTATCTGCGGCACCGAAATAGGCCGCGAGGACGGACTTCCTTATTGTGTTTACAACGAAGGTATGCTCAGCATAAACGAGTGGCGCTCATACCAGTCGGGAAGAAGAATGGCAGAGCTCTATTACGGCGACGAGATTGACAAAAGCATAGAAAAATACATGCTTAATCCTAAACACCGCGTTCCGCTTTGGGAGCTTGTTTATCACGACTGTATGATTTCCTATTGGTACTGGGGCGATAGCCACAACTGCTGCCCCGAGCTTATGCCAAAGCGCGATTTATTCCTAAATCTCTACGGACTTCCCCCGATTTTCTCATTTGCCGCCAAAAATTACGAAAAGCTTGCCGACAGCATAGAAGCATCTTACAAAAACACATCTCCCCTTGCCCTTGAGGTAGGATATGAAAAAATGACCTCATTTGAATATCTTTCAGAGGACTTTAAGGTGCAGAAAACCGAGTTTTCAAACGGTGTTTCGGTTATCGTAAACTTTAGCGAAAATGATTTCACCCTTGAAAACGGCGAAACTGTAAAGGCAAACGATAAGCTTATATTAAGAAAATAACTTAAAAAAACCTCAAGACAAGTCTACCTGGCCTGTCAAAAGCATAACACAAAAAGGATGTGTAGAAAAATCTACACATCCTTTTTGATATTCTTAAAGACTTTACGTAATTTAAAGCTTCTTTTTTGCCTGCTTACATATAAAAATCTTGCATTTACATTCATCCTATGCTATAATGAACTTTATAGTTGCGGCAATTTTTACCGCACTTTTGCCTGCGCTTAAGCTAAAGCGTTTTTGGCTTATTAAAATGTAATTTTGTAATTTTATCTTTATAAATGGAGATGTCAGCTTTGAAACAGGAAAAAATGCGTAATGTGGCAATAATTGCCCACGTTGACCACGGTAAAACCACCCTTGTTGACGAAATGCTCAAGCAAGGCGGTATATTCAGAGATAATCAGCAGGTTGAGGACAGAGTTATGGACAGCAACGCCCTCGAGCGTGAGCGTGGAATAACAATTCTTGCCAAAAACACCTCTGTTATGTATAACGGCACTAAAATTAATATTGTTGACACTCCGGGACACGCCGATTTCTCGGGCGAGGTTGAGAGAATACTCAAAATGGTTGACGGCGTTCTCCTTTTAGTCGATGCATTTGAGGGCGCTATGCCTCAAACCCGTTTTGTGCTTCAGAAGGCACTTGAGCTTAACCACAAGGTAATTGTTGTTGTTAATAAAATAGACAAGCCCGATGCTCGTCCTCTTGAGGTTGTTGATGAGGTTTTAGAGCTTCTTTTAGACCTTGATGCAACCGAGGAACAGCTCGACAGTCCCGTGCTTTTCTGCTCAGGAAGAAAAGGCACCGCCTCTCTTTCTCCCGATACAGAGGGCACAGATTTAGTTCCCTTATTTGAAACCATTCTTTCTCATATAGACTGTCCCGAAGGTGAACTTGACGCCCCAATGCAAACTCTTATTTCGGCTATCGACTATAACGACTATGTCGGCAGAATAGGAATTGGAAGAATTGAGCGCGGTAAAATACGCGAAGGCAGCGAAATTTATGTTTCTAACATTTTAAAGCCCGATGAAAGCTACAAAGCAAAGCTTAATAACCTCTATGTAATCGAGGGCTTAAACAGAGTTCCCGTTAAAGAGGCTGAAATGGGTGAAATCGTTTGCTTCTCGGGAATTGAAAACATCTCTATTGGCGACACCATCTGTTCCCCCGAGGATACAACCCCACTTCCCTTTGTTAAAATCAGTGAGCCCACCGTTGAAATGCTCTTCTGTGTTAACGATAGCCCCTTTGCAGGCAGAGAGGGTAAGTTTGTAACAAGCCGACAGATTGCCGACAGACTCTTTAAAGAGCTTTTAAAGGACGTATCCTTAAGAGTCGAAAGAACAGAAACCACCGACTCGTTTAAGGTTATGGGCAGAGGCGAAATGCACCTTTCAATTTTAATTGAAACCATGCGCCGCGAAGGATATGAATTTGCGGTTACACCGCCTCAGGTTTTATATAAAACCATTGACGGCGTAAAATGCGAGCCTATGGAAAAGGTGTTAATTGACACCCCCGATGAATTTGTCGGCACAATAATTGAAAAATTAAGCCAACGAAAAGGCACACTTTTAAATATGCACCCCCAAGGCTCACGCACCCGAATTGAATTTTTAATTCCTGTTCGCGGACTTTTCGGTTACAGAAACGAATTTTTAACCGACACCAAGGGCGAGGGTATTATGAACACCCAATTTGAAGGGTATGAAGCCTATAAGGGCGACATTCAAAGACGAAGCTACGGCTCGCTTATCGCATTTGAAACAGGCACCGCCGTTACCTACGGACTGTTTAACGCGCAGGAAAGAGGCACACTCTTTATTGACGCAGGCGTAGAGGTTTATGAGGGTATGATAGTAGGCCAAAACCCCAAGGGCGACGATATGGCTGTTAACGTTTGCAAGAAAAAGCATATCACAAACACCCGCGCTTCTGGCTCTGACGACGCTTTAAGACTTATCCCCCCTCGCAGAATGAGCCTCGAGCAGTGCATTGAGTTTTTATCAGAGGACGAGCTTTTAGAGGTAACCCCTAAAACCTTAAGACTTCGCAAACGCATTTTAAGCAACACTCAGCGTATGAAAAACGCATTTAAAAAATAGGAGGCAAAAAAATGAAAACACTTGGACTTATATTCATCTTAGCCGGCGTTTCTTTTTACTGCTCGGTATGCTCTTTATCTTTGCATCAATTTCGGCATACCTTGTGGGAATTTGCATTGTTGTTTCAATGATTTTAAATGTCGTCGGCGCTATGATGATGACTCAAAAGAAGAAAAAGAAGAGAAAGTAATACACAAAATTTTAAAGAGAGGTATTTATAAATGCATTGGTCCGAAAAAATTGCTAATGAAATAGTAAGACGCTCACCTGATAAGGACGAGTATGTTTGTGCTGCAGGAATAAGCCCCTCAGGCTCTATTCATATCGGTAACTTCAGAGATATTGTAACAAGCTATTTTGTATGCTTGTCGCTTAGAAAATTAGGCAAGAAAGCAAGACTTTTGTTTTCTTGGGACGAATATGACAGACTCAGAAAGGTCCCCGTTAATGTTGCGGCAATAACAGAGGGATTTGAAAAATACATCGGTATGCCCTATGCCGAAATCCCCGACCCCTACGGCTGTCACGCCACCTATGCCGAGCATTTTGAAAAGGAATTTGAGCGTTCACTCAAAAGCTTTGGCATCGAGGTTGATTTCAGACATCAGGCAGAGATGTATAAATCCGGTGCCTATAAGGACGAAATTATCCACGCCTTAAAGCACAGAAGCGAAATTTTTGACATTCTCGACAGCTTCAGAACCCAAGACTCAACCGAGGAACAAAAATTAAATTACTATCCCGTTGGTATATACTGCGAAAAGTGCAAAAAGGATACCACCACAATAACTTCCCTTTCAGACGACTGCACTAAGGCTCACTACACCTGCGCCTGCGGTCACGAGGGCGATTTCGACTTTACAAGCGAATATAACTGTAAGCTTGCTTGGAAAATTGACTGGCCTATGCGTTGGAAGTTTGAAAAGGTTGACTTTGAGCCGGGCGGAAAGGACCACGCAAGCCCCACAGGAAGCTATCAAACAAGCCGCATTATTTCCGAGAAAATATTTAACTACCCCGCTCCCTATTTCCAGGGCTATGAGTTTATCGGAATTAAAGGCACAACAGGAAAGATGTCGGGCTCAAGCGGACTTAACCTCACCCCCGAAACCCTTTTAAAGCTTTATCAGCCCGAGGTTATTTTATGGCTTTACTCAAAAACCGAGCCGCTTCACGCCTTTGACTTCTGCTTTGACGATGAAATTTTAAGACAGTATTTCGAATTCGACAAGTCTTATACAGCAGTTAAAAACGGCACAGCCGATGAGAGAACACAGGAAATTATAAACAACGCTCTCGTAAAAGGTCACGAAATAAATGCTGTACCTATGGCACAGCTTGTAAGCTTTGGCTCTGTTGTTGACTTTAACCCCGATATGCTTGAAACCATTTTTGAGAAAATCGGAACACCCTATAAAAAGGCTGATTTTGAGGAAAGACTCGCGCTCGCTCGCTATTGGGCAGAGCAGTGCAGCCCCGAAAGCTTAAACCACCTCTTAGGTTACAGAAACTTTGAGAAATATGAGGCTCTCTCGGATAGCGAAAAGGAGCAAATCTCACTTCTTTATAATTTCCTTAAACAAGAAAACAGCGATTTAGACGCCCTTAACACCGAGCTTTACGCTATCCCCGGAAAAACTATGGAGTTTTCAGACGATAAAGAGAGAAAGAAGGCTCAGGGCGTTTTCTTTAAAAATGTATATGAGCTTTTAATCGGCAAAGAAAAAGGCCCCAGACTTTATCTTTTCCTCTTTGCAATTAATAAAAATGATTATCTCCCTCTCCTTGACTTCTCTACCCCTCAAACAGAAAAAGAAAAGGCACTCTTTTTAGAGAGCCAAAAAAGGAAGGAGCCTCAAGAGGAAGAAAAGCGTGAGGTAGAAGCTATTAAGCCTCAAATTGAAATTGACGATTTTGATAAACTCGACCTTCGCGTATGCCGCGTTGTAAACTGTGAAGAGGTTAAAAAATCTCACAGCTGCTTAAAGCTCACACTCTTTGACGGAATAGGCGAAAGAGTTATTATGTCAAGCATCAAAAAGGAATATACCCCCGAAAGCTTAATCGGCAAAAAGATTATTGTTGTTGCAAATCTAAAGCCCGCCAAGCTCGCAGGAGTTAAAAGTGAGGGTATGCTTATTGCCGCAACTGCAGAAGAATGTGGCTGTAAGATAATTTTTGTTGACGACAGCGTTCCCGAAGGAACAGCCATTCACTAAATAAAATTTAAGAGGCGATGCCAAACGGCATCGCCTCTTTTTTTATCTGCTTTTAAAGTTCATACTGCGCTTATAGTTTTCTATAAACTCTGCATAAGGGGTTTCAATATCAAAAACTACAAGTCCGTGATAGTTTTTCTCCCTTTTCATAACCATATAATCGCCATACTGATGAGTAAGCTGCTCATCATATCCGCCGGGAACATTTACCATTATGCCCTCAAACGGCATTAAAACAGGGTTTTCAAAGCTTTTTCGGGTAAACTTGAGTCTTTCATTCTCGGCGTCAAAACTTAAAAATCCAACCCTTTTTGTGTCCTTATCGTTGTATGCCGTACACAGCCTTTGCATAGTGTCATACTGCTTTTTAAATGGATAAAAAGCAGAAGCAAAAATAACTAACGGCCTTAAAAGCTTCATAATAAGCTTTCTCGGCGCATCGGGGTTATACTGTGCGCCAAGCGAGAGCATACGGTTTATAAGCTTTAGCTGATTTCGCTGGAACTGCTCGTCACCCTCATCGTCGGGTATATTGTCGAGCGGGAAAATATCAATAAATATACCTTGATTAAATTTAACCCTCGGTCCCTCGTAAATTAGCATTCCTGTGGTACTACTGTTTCTAATCTGCGCGTGTCCTCTGAAATAGCCCTCGTCGGTGTCAGCAGTTTGTAAGAAATATGGTGCCTCAAGCTCATCTTTTGCCACCTTTAAAAATCTGTCATACTCCGAGCGCATCATAACAACGTCAATATCATTATCCCAAGGAATAAAACCCTTGTGCCTTATAGCTCCAAGCAGTGTGCCACCCGAAACATAATAGACTATATTATGCTTATCACAAATATCAATAACCCTTTTTAACAGGTCTATTTCCACCTGCCAAACCTTTTTCATTTGGTCGCTGACAGCATAAGAGCTTTGACTTTCGATAACCTCGCTGTCCTCAGGCTTTATATCTATGTCGAATTTTGAGAAAATTATGTCTAATTGCTCGAAAATTATTCTGTCCTTTGTAATTAAAAGAAGCAGCACATAGAACAAAAATCCAACTAAAATTTGGACTATAAGAGCCGTCAGTGTGTGCCATTTAAGTCCTATCAAATAGACAGGAACAAACATTATAGCACCCAAAACCGTATACTTAATTGTTGCCTTAAACACATCGCTGAACTTAATATAATCCGAGGACATTTTAATATACATCAGCGAAATAGTGCCCTCTGCCGCAAGGGTTGAGATAACGGCGCCATAGCTTTTTAGGGTTGGAATTAAAACTAAATTCAAGCAAAAATTTATTATTGCTCCGGTAATAATAGCCTTATTACTGCGCGCACGCTGACCACTTGGGGTCAAATAGGTTGAGCCCAAAATATTGCTGACACCAATTATATAAATAAGCGGTGAGAATAAAAATAAAACAGGGCCAACCTTTTCATATCCTGCACCCAAAAAGTGACTTACAAAATTTCTCGCGCAGGCAAGCAGTCCGAAAATCATAGGCATCGAAACGAGGCTCATAAACCTAAAGGTTTTGTTTATATACTCCTTAATTTTATGGTCTTTGCCCTGCCCGAAAAGATAGGATGTTCTGACCCCCACAATTACATTCATTGAGGTTGTAACTGTGAGAAGCATATTAATAATTTTTTGACCTCTGTCGTAAAAGCCGTTTTCTATAGGTGTTCTGACTAAGAAACCGAGCATTGTAATATCAAGAACGGTGTAAACCGAGGTTGCTATAGTAGGAATAAAATAAACTATGGTCTGTCTTAAATGCTTTAGGGGATTAAGCTCTGTAAGCTTTACCTTGCCTAAATATTTTTTGACCCTTGGAATCATACAAGCATTTGCAAAAAGGTCGCTTAAGGTGTGAATTAAAATATATAACACAAGGTCGTCTTTAGAGCGAACAAGGGTGAAAATAAGCAAAACCGATGCCGATTTAATTATAAGATTTCTAAACATCAGGGTTTTAAAATCTTCCATAGCCTGCAAAAACCAGGTGAAATCAAATGCAACTGTTACAATTACAACACCCGTTGCAAGATAGATGTGCGGATTTTCGCCGTTTATAACAACAAGAAGCAAATAAACCGACAAGCTAAGGCCTGTCATAAAAAGCTTTATAATAAAAAGCTCCCAAAAGGTTTTTGTATATGCCTTTTTGTCGTTTCTTGTCATCGACACTTCCCTAAGGCCGTAGGCGCTGACGCCTAAAGCGGCAAAAAGTGAAAAATAGGTTGCTATCGAGTTTGTGTAGCTATAATAACCTATACCGTCTGCCATCAGCACACGCGAAACATAAGGTGTCGTTATAAATGGCACAATTAAAGAGAAAATTTGCACCAGCACATTATATATGTAATTTCTTTTTATGCTGTTAATTGCCATATAGAATTTACTTCTTCCTTAAAAGTTTATTGTAAAAGCCATAGCTTCCGCTTTCTAAAAATACTGCCAAAATTAAAAGGGTTATCATTCCAAACGGAATGTTTGTAATAAATAACATACCTAAAAAAATAACTGCAAAAAGAGTAGTTTTAATTTTATCAGCACTGCAAATTACTCCCTTAACAAGCGAGAAAATGTAAAAAAAGAACATATAAAGTCCGCCCTGTGCAAGAAGCACCGCAAGACCCATACTAAGTCCATCATTTGCCCTGAATTCATAAGAGAAGTTTTTAATTATAGACTCGTTATTATAATATCCCGAGCCAAACAAAATGTTTTCACTAAAGGTTTTAAGCGAAGCGAATAAATCGTCAAGCCTTATAAAAAAGGAATAGCTTTGCATTTTGTCAAGTATTATAACCACCGCAAAAACAAAGGCAGGTACAAATACTGAAACTGCACGAATAATAGTTGCCTTTTTGTTTTGGGGATTTTTAAATACAAAATACAAAACAAAGCACAAAACCATAAGAAGTATTGCCTTTGCCGAAAGCGAGCTTACAGCACCCAAGCAGAGCACAACTATATTAAAATATCTTAACTTTTTTCTTATAAACATTTCGCCTGCAAGCGAAACAGAAAGATAAGCTGCAAATCCGGGTGCCTCGGGGAAAATTGAGCAGTTTCTGAGCATATTCACCCCGAAAATTTCAACATCCTGTGCCTCATACATTAAGCTAAGATAGTGCGTGACTACTCTTTGCTCGTCGCCCCACATATATGTAGCCTCACCTTTTAAAAAGGGAATGAGGTTTAAAAGTGTACCAAAAAGATAAAAGAAAACCGAAATTACGGATAAAACGCTCATAATATCCGAAAGCTTTAAAATTAAATCAAACGAGCCGTCGGGGCGTTCTTTTAGCATTGTGTATAAAAGCATTAAAAGAAAAAGACCTGCAAAATAAAGGGTGCATCTTACTAAATTATACCTTGTAAATGCCATAAAAACTAAAAATATGGTGCCGAAAAAGAGCATCTTTTTTAAAACTGCAAAATTTATCTTTTTAATGTTAATTATTATAAGAACAGCCAAAATAGCTATACCCACTCTTGCAAAGGTATTGCTTTGCGCCGAGGTGTAAAGCGATAAAACTGCCGAATACAAAACCGTTGACAGCATTAAGGCATATTCTAAAATATTTACGGCGACATTTTTTATTTTAGGCACTCTGCCACCGCCTTTTTAATAAACTCGCCGTTTTTAAGCTTACTTGAAATGGTTAAAACATTAAGTTTCATATTGTAATATTCTTTTTTGCTCATCGGCGCAATTTTTTCTTCAATCTCCGAAAGACTTGAAACCGCAATTCCGTATCCGTTTTGGACTATAAAAGGTGCAAGCGCCGCCTTGTCCCAAATAATAACGGGAAGTCCCGCCGAAAGATAAAGTGAGGTTTTGTGAGGATTATTTATTTTAAGATACTCGCCCGTAACGCCGCTGCAACAATCCAAGCTGTCGCCGTCCCAGATAATACCAAATCCTGATTTAAGCTCGCCTGCTAAATCGTCGGGCTCAAAAGAGCCGCGGTAGAGTATTTTTTTATTTGCCATATTTACATCATAACCGCTGCCGAAAAGGTTTAATTTAACTCTGTTTACAACGCTTCCGAGCTTATAAATGTAAGCGGATTTTTCGCCCGAAAGATTTCCTGCCACCAAAACGCTTTTGTAGTCGCTTGCCCTTTTGGCATTTTTGTTTGAAACATAATCGAAAATACCGAGGCTTATAAGTTTATTGTGTTCTACATTAAACTCGCGCTCTAAAAAGCTTATCATAGAAGGGTTGTGCGCAATAACCTTGTCTGCCATATTAAAAAGCTTTGCTTCAAGCTTTTTGGTGTAGTCGTCCTTTGCAAAACGAACCGACTCTATATCGTGAATAATAACATAAAGCTTTAATTTTTTTCTCTTTATACAAGAAAATATAATAGGCATAAATTTACTGTTAAAAAAGCTGTAAACAGGACTTTGTAAAAATACATTTGAGCCGTTTTCTACACCCTTAAGCTTTTTTATAAAAGAGAAAAACTCGGGGATTTTATCAAAGCTGAAGCGCTCTTTAATATCAATAGACTCAAAGCCCTCTTGTGTTAGTATATTTTTTATGTCAACCTTAGCCTTATAGCCCGCATTTTTTGTGTTATGCGGAATTTCGGTGATTAAATAATTTTTCATACTAAATCAGTCCTCAAAAAATTTAGTTAATTTTACAGCCTCTGTTTTTATGTTAAATCCCTTTTGCGTTATCTCATCCTTACGACTTATACGCTCGTAATTCCTATCTATTTTGGATATTCGCTCTGCCCAGGCTCTCGGACCAAAATCAAGAGAAATAAAATCGACAAGCTCTGTAAGCTTTGCTCCCTCGGGAATTCTAAATCGACTTGCCTTGCAATAAAGACCTGACGCCTGTGCCTCTATAAGCACAATTCCGAGGCCCTCATAATTTGACGGGAAAACAAATACATCCATTGCAGAAAAGAGGGCGGGAATATCATCTCTGACGCCTAAAAATTTAACCGATTTAGTAAGCTTTAATTCCTTAACCTTGCCCTTTAACATTTTTTCCTCAGGGCCTTGTCCCACAATTAATAAAACTGCGTCTTTTCTTTTTTTTAAAACCTCTTTAAAGACATCAAGCAAAAAGCTTTGGTTTTTCTGGCTGTGAAGTCTACCCACATTTCCCAAAACAAATTTATCCTCGAGATTTAGCTCTTTTCTTATCCTGTCGCGCGCTTCTTTATTAAATGCAAACTTATCACAATCAATAGCATTAACTATTTCCTTATATTTTTCGCCCTCTATAACGCTGTCGCTGTAGAAAAAGCTTGCTGCCGCATAGCTGCACGCCCAAAAATCAGTCGCATAGTTTTTAATGAACATACGATTAAATTTATGAAGCAGCCCGCGTGCAAAGCTATCCATATTTTGTGAATTATGACTGTGTATAATACGCCTTTTAATTCCATATTTTTTTGCCATCTTGAGATAATCAATATTGGCAAGCGAGCAAACATTAACCCAGATAGCATCATAGCTTTGAGCGTTCTCCTTAAAAAAGGCTTCAAGCTCGCTCTTATATATTTTATAGTTTTCACTTCTGGCAGTTATTTTAAACACCTTGCCGCCAAGTTTTATAATTTCATCCTCATAGGCAACGGTTTTATTATTGCATAAAAAATCGAAGCTTATCTTATTTTTATCAATTTCGCGAAAATACGACATCAAAAAGCTTTCAACTCCGCCGGGGTTGTCAGTCATTCCGAAAACTAATATTCTTTTCATATCTTTCGCCTGCCTTTTTATATTTTGGCATATACCTTGCCATTATATTTTTATTATACTACCAATAAGCTATTTTTTCAAGTTAAAAGAGGGAAAGCTAAAAGCTTTCCCTCTTTTTGTATTTTATATATTCAAAATTGCTTTGAGCGCTTCTCTCTGTCATTTTACGGGACACAAGAGAACAAAGCTCGCTTTGTCTTTGCTTAACATTTTGACAACCGCTTTTATACGGCCCGTCTACATAAAGTGTAAGACTTGGCTTTTTAAAAAATTTACTTTTTTGATAGGTTGAGGTTAGCACAAAAACATCGGCATTTAATTTAGCAGGATATTTAAAAGAAGTGTCCTTAAAAGGTCTTATTTTGGTGTAATATTCCCACAAATGAGCCTCAGGGTAAATTACAATAGGATGCCTCTCCGCCCTTTTAAACACCGCGTCTTCAAAACTTTTAAGCTTTTTTATGCTGCTTGGAATAGGCAGAGCCCCTAAAAAATACAGTATTTTCCCTATTCCCTTTAAATCCATATTTGCGGCACTGACTACCGTGTAAATGCGTTTTGGAAAGGCGCAAAGAGCAGGATTAAATACATCTCCGATAGGCTGGGTGTGATTTGCATAAATAAACACCTTGCCCTTATGACGCCTTAGCTTTTTAGCACCTACAATTTTAAGATGTAAAAAAACTCTGCAATATACATTCGAGAAAATTAAAGCAAGCGTGTAAATTACCGCAGACATTATCTTTGAAAAAAGGTCGCTTTTTATAAATCTGTAATCCTCTTTTAAAATATGCCCTTTTCCGTCACCGAAAAAATCGTCGTCAAAGCTACTATAATAAAGTGTTCTTTCACCCTTCATTTTTGTTCCTCACAAGTCCTGCAATGTCGCTGTATTCAAAGCTGTAATTAAGCTTCTTTTTGTAAATACGTTCATAGGCACCTTTTTTAAGCTCATAATCTCTTTGACACAGCTCTTCACTTGCCTCTTTTGTGTTTTTGTTACTGTCAGGATAGAGCACTCCTAAAACGTGTACGCGATATTTCACCTTGTAAAATTCGTCTGTATCTTTCTTGTTTGTGTCTATCATCTCAACAAAACAGCTCACTACAGGAACCGAAAATTTCGCCGCGAAATGATAGGCACCTCTTTTAAAGGGGCGAGGCTTTTTAAAATTAAACCACATTTCCTGCTCAGGATATATAAGAACGTTTTGCTTTTTAGATATTTTCTCTTTTAAAAGTGATGTAAATGCACCCGCAAAATATTTGGCATTTGTACTTAAAGGGATGGTGTCAGCATAATTCATAATAGCACCTATAAAGCCCTTCATAGCAAAATTAGTGGCTTGACTTACAACAAAAAGTCTACTGCCGCCAAAATGCTTTACAGCTTTTCTTATAGCCGTGTTCTCAAGCGGCCCGAAATGATTACTGGTAATTATAGCGC
Organism: Oscillospiraceae bacterium; assembly: GCA_017440545.1. Lineage (GTDB taxonomy): Bacteria > Bacillota > Clostridia > Oscillospirales > Ruminococcaceae > SIG578. Next base: position 8,993 of record JAFSGZ010000056.1, on the reverse strand, counting down.
CGTTTTTTAAAACCTCTCTGTCAATTTCACCGACTATTTCGGTGTCGCTGTTTATAAGCTCTGTTGCGATTAAAACAAATATCCTCATAAAAAAGGTTTTAACCTTAAACAAAAAGCTGTTTCTTTTATTTAAATATTTATCTGTTATATACTTTTGCTCAGCAGAAGTTAAATCAGGGTCCCCGATTTCTGTTTTTCTGTGAAAATCGCCCTCTGAAAGAGCCAATTTTATATTTTCTATAACCGCCATTCTGTCAGCGCCTATAATCATAATCGTATGTGCACTCCCGATTCATAAAGTTTCTTAAATGTTACATTGTCTCTTGGTATGCTGTCCCCTCGGGAAATAAGCTTATTTAAACACTCACTGTCGCTTTGCATTTTGTTATTGTCGTAGCTGTTTTTATATTCAGAAGCTTCTTTAAAAAAGCCGCTGTCATAGGAATATCTCCAAAACTCCTCACCATACTGAATATCATCATAGCACCACGGCTTTGAAAATAAATTATAATGTATAATTTTAGGGTTATTAAGTGGCTTGTTATTTTGATTGGGCATAGCATCCCACGCTTCATTTAAATAATGAATCTTGCCGTTTAATGTGGCATTTATGTAGTCTTGGTCGGGTGCAATACAGTCAACGCCGTAGCTGTTTAAAAGCTCTAAAAAATGCTCCTCAAATTTTTGCTCTCTAAGCCTTTTTAAATTCATAACAAGTACACCGGAATTTATATATTCGTCTGCCTTTACACCAACAGCATTTTCAATATAATTTACAAGCTCGGGCACTTCCATAATGGAAAGGTCGCGGCAAGCAGCTATAAGGTTATTCTTTAAATCTATGTCATAAAGCTCTTTAAGGTCGCTTTTTACTATAACATCGCTGTCTATGTATATTCCCTTGTCGTACTCTAAAAACATTGCAGGAATAAAAAGTCTGAAATAAATCGTTAGGGTAAAATAATCACATCTTAATCTGTTTGACATTTTATCCTTAATAAAATCAAGCTCGTTTTTCATAGAAACAAACTCTATTTCAAAATTTTCTCTTTCAAGCTTCTTTATTTTTTCTCTGTTTCGCTCATTTAGGTCTTTATACAAAATAATTGCCTTGTAATTTCTTTGGCTATCACTGTTCTTAACAGCCGAATTTATTGCCGCCGCAATAAATGGTGCATACGCATCATCAACCGAAAAGAAAATTGGTATTTCCTTTTTTATATTCATAATAATTCTCCCTGTATCTCAAAAATTCATTAAGTATATCATCGTATTCAAAAAGCTTAAGCTCGCTGTGCATTTTTTCAACCTGCCACGGCTTAACCGAAACCATTTTAAAGATGGGGAAAAACCTAAAGCTTGTAGTAAAATGCTGTATAACCGTGTCATCTTTAAGCTTACGCTGTTCATTAAATTTCCGTGCTACTGTTTTTTTAACGGCTAATTTGTTTAGTGCCGACTGGTCAGGCATAAACATTTTTTTGGCGTCACACATAGCTCGACATCTCGAAAATAGCCCGCTTTTCCTAATTTTTGACATATTTAATAAAAGCACGCCTGAATTTAAATAGTCGCGCTTTAAAACATGCTTTTTAAAAAACAAGCTTCCGTAATAATCTAAAACTCCGCATATTTCAAAATCCGATATATCGGTGCTGTAAAGTCCATTTATATCTTTTCTTATGATTACATCGTTATCAAGATACAAAATTTTATCGGGAAGTTCATCTACTAAATCAGCAAACAGCCTTAACATACACATTGGCGTAAATCGTGTATCCATATTATTAACAGGCAGCTGATTTTTGAAAATTTCGGTAATGTCTATTACAAAAGCTCTGCTTCTTGAATTTTTCTCTTTTAAAACACCCTCTAAAAATTCTTTAAACTGCTTTGAAACTGCTACATAGTTTTTTTGTTCTGTTTCAAGGCTTGCCGTTAAAATGTATACATTAATTTTTTGGTCGGTTTGTTTTAAAAGCGAAAGTACAGCAATTAAAACCCCGTTTTCAATATAACTGTCACCGCAAAATAAAATGTTCATTTTATGCCCTTACCTTATCCCCTTCAAAGAACAGAGCAAGTGCACCTGGACCTAAGTGTGAGCCGGTTGCAGGCTCGTGCTTTAATATTAATATTTCCTTAACCTTAACCTTGTCGCTTATAAGCTTTGCTAAATATTTTGCATCTTCAAAGCAGCCTGTGTGTGTAATTCCGATGGTTTGATTTATATGGTTTTTAGCAAGCTCGATGTATTTATCAGCAAGACTTTTTATAGCCTGCTTTCTGCCGCGTATTTTTTCAAACACCTCGATTTTGCCCTCACGGCTTCCACGAAGAATTGGCTTAATACCAAGCACAAAACCAACAGCAGCGGCAAGATTTGAAAGCCTTCCTGTGCGCTTTAAATACATTAAATCGTCAACTATAAAAATCTGTTGCATTTTATCTCTTATTGATATAACCCTCTCGGCAGTTTCAGAAAGTGTCATTTCATTTTTGCGGCACTTAACTGCCCTTAAAACCAAAAGACCTATTCCAAGCGCGGCGCCGAGGCTGTCAACCATTTCAATTTGCCTCTGTGGAAACTCCTCGCAAAGCTCCTCTTTTGCAATAAGCGCTGAATTAAACGAGCCGCTTACCCCTGAAGATAAACCTATAAATAAAATGTCCTTTCCCTCTTCTAAGATAGGACGCATAAATTCAACATAGCTTTGGGGATTTATTTGCGAAGTTTTAATGCTCTGTCCGTTTTTTAAAGCACTGTAAAATTCCTCGTCATTAAATTCATCTAAGTTTGTTAAGGAGCTTTTTTCACCGTTTATAAAAAACGGAAGCTCAATAACCTTAACATTTCCTTTTTCAATATTTTCTTTATTTAGATTTGCAGCTGAATCTGTAATAATTTCAAAGCTCATAAAATATTCTCCTTTGCCTCGTTTTTCTAAAATTTTAACTAAATTTTGCCCTAAACTCAACCTACCATACAAAAATCAAACTATATTATTAATTTTAGAGTGGTAGAATGTAATAAAAATCACTCTACTGACAGGAGAATAAAAGCGCGACACGCAGATTTGCGTGTCGCGCTTTGGTCCTTCCCTCTTTTATAAAAGAGGATTTTATTATTTATTTTCAGCTTTTTTCCTAAAATATTCTGATTTCATAACAAATCTCAAAACTCTCTCGGCGCTCTCTAAAACTCTCTCGCGGCTGAGCGTTCCGTCCTTTAATGCCGCACAGATAGCCTCGGGATTGCCTTGACTCATTTTAAGGTCGTGTCCTGCCGCTGTTTCTTTAACGTGGTCGGAATCGTTTAGCCAGTCGGTTACAAAAATGCCGTCGTATCCCCACTCATCACGAGGAACAAGGGTAATCATAGCACGATTTTCGCAAACCTTTACGTTATTTATGTGATTGTATGAAGTCATTATAGCGTGAGGTTTAGCCTTTTTAATGAGTATTTCAAAGGCTTTTATATAAATTTCGCGAATAGCCCTTGCCGAAACCCTGCTGTTTGATTTAAGGCGTTCATATTCGCAGTTGTTGGCAGCATAGTGTTTAGGCATAGACGAAATACCCTCACCCTGCATACCAATTACAACATAAGCTGCCATTTCGCCACTCACAATGGGGTCCTCGCTATAATACTCAAAGTTTCTGCCGCAACGAATGTCACGGTGAATGTTAAGTCCCGGACCTAAAATACAATCAACCTCGTGCATTTTTGCTTCGTAAGCCATTGCGGCACCCATTTCCTCTGCCAATTTGGTGTTAAAGGTGCAGGCTAAAAGTGTACCGCTCGGGAATGAAAGTGCATTTGTTCTGAGTCTGAGCCCTGCAGGTCCGTCTGCTGTTTGTACAGGATAAACACCGCGGTCAAAAAGAGGGGTAGTGGTTCCCGTTGTTCCTGTTTCTGTACGGTTTGAAAAGTTGCCCGAAATTAAGAGGGCAAGCTCATTATCCGAAAGCTGATTTAAAAAAGCGGGCATAAGAGAATAGTCATTATAAACCTCGCTAAGCTGTATTCCTCTTTTTTGACATTCATCCTCTTTTATTATATCAAAGCTCTCGGCACCAAATCCGCTCTGGTCAATTCTCCTTACAACAACCGAGCTGCCACGCTTTTTATTTCCCAATTCTTTGGCACGCTCTATTATAAAGTAATCTATATCAGGAAATTCCCAACCTGCTGAGGCAAGCTTAAGATAGCTTTCACCCTGTGGCAAAGTGATTTTAATAGGGTCTGATAAAATAAAGCTAAATTCACCCTTTTGACAGGTAATATTTAATGGTACATCCTCAACACTCTGCCCTACATTTGAAACGAACACCGCCATAATGCTGTTAACGCTTGTATCGTTACGCGGATTTGAGTACAAAAAGCGAAGATTGTAAATCCCTGCCGCCTCGGTGTCAAGCTTATAGGTAGCAAATTTGCCGGGGACCTTCATATTTGAAAGATATGCGCCGCGATTTCCCTCTTTATCGCAGAAATTTTTTGTTCCTACCATAAAGGCGCACTCGTAAAAATTCTCTGCTTCAATCTTTACGGGGGTATTATTTAAGATTTTTTGTATATGGGTAATTTTTTCAATGTTAAACCCTTTTATTGAAATAGGCTCACACACCGATTTTATTATAAGCTTTACCTTTCCGATCGGCATAATAACGTTACTGATAGCTATCTCTCCACGCTCTGAAACAATAACACCTGATAGGTTAATCTTATTGTCATCACAGAAAATTTCAATAAGGCTATCGGCACTCTTTGATGCAAGCTCTTTGTTAACAAACACCTTAAGATTATAGCCGCCCGATGCACTGAGTATAAGCCTATATTCTATACCCTCGCCGTTTTTAAGTAAGTCGGGCTTGCTGTCACAATGAGCAAAAAGCTGAGTGTCAATGTCCTGCGCGTTTATTCCTATACTAATTCCCTCGAGAACATCAGTGGGTATAGTTTCAAGCTCTTGTGTTTGTCCATTTCCTAAAAGTCTTTTAGGCAGAGCTGTGGGAATATTATGGCACCTTTCCACAACCCTTAAGCTATCAAGTGTAAATGTGCCGCATAGCCTCTCCCTTGCATCTCTTACAGAGTTCCCTAAATAAAGTGAATATTCGCCCGCCTCTAAAACCCAAGAGTCTTTATTTTGTGTAACACCTGTGTCATCAAAGCTTGCCATTTTATCCTTTGAAACCGTAAACACAACGCTTTGACTCTCATTTGGAGCCAAAAGCACCGTCTTTTCAAATGCACAAAGATTCATTAAGGGCTTATAAAGCTTAGCGCCATTACAAACCTGTGGTGCACTATAATAAAGCTGAAGGGTTTCTTTTCCGAAAACCTTACCGATATTTTTTACATCTGCGCTTACAAAAACGCTGTCGCCCATATCTTTAAATGTTAAATTGCTAATTATAAATTGAGTGTAGGAAAGACCAAACCCGAAAGGATAACGCACCTTTTCATCTGCGCCCTCAAAGGTTTCAAAATATCTGTATCCTACATAAATATCCTCAAAATAATCCTGCAAAGCACCGCCCTTGTTCTGTCCAAAATACTCACTGCAAGGATAATCAAAATAGTCAAAAGCAACTGTGTTTGCAAGCTTACCCGAGGGATTAACCTTTCCCAAAAGAACATCTGCAACTGCGGGGATTGAGCTGTTTGGGAGCATATTTACATATAAAACCGATTTAATATTGTATTTATCTATAAACGAAAAATCAATAATTCCTGTCGTGTTTAAAATAACCGTAATATCGCTAAAGGCAGAGGTAACTAAAGAAAAAAGCTCCTCTTCCTCATAGGAAAGATAAAAATCTCCCTTGGTTAAAAGTGTGTCCTCATTTTCGCCTGCCGACCTGCCAATTACGATAATTGACTTGTTAACGCCGCCTTCTAAAGCACCCTTTATGTCGCTGTCATCGATAGGCATTTCGGGATTTGAGTGCATACCACTACCCCATACGCCATAATTAGCGATAGGATTTTGAGCCGACCATTCTATATATTTCTCTGCAAGAGGAGAATATATATCTAAACCCGAGTTTTGCAAAACGGATATAAGGGTAAAGGTCTGCTCACAAGTGATGCTTGCAGAGCCTGTTCCTCCCTTAATAGTATCAACCTGCGTTCTGCCAAAAACAGCTATCTTGTCCCCATTTTTATAGGGAAGATTTCCGCCGTCGTTTTTAAGAAGCACAAAGCCTTCCTCTGAAATTCTACGAACAACATCCTGCCTTTTTTCCAAATCGCTCAAATACGAATAATCTTTTCTCATTTATATAACCTCTTTCTTAAGGTAACCTCTAATATAATGATAAGATTTAATGTGCACTTATTCAAGAAAAAAACATTGTATTTTTAGACAAATAATGCATACAAAAAATCACGGCACGCTTAAAAGCGTGCCGTGTAGGTTTTTAAGCTCTCTTTTTTATGTTTGACCAAAGCAAAATCATAATCTGTGCGGGAATACCAATTAAATAAATCATCCAAATATTAAGCGAGGAAAAAACAAGCAGGCTTAAATGAATACTCATAAGCACAGTCCAGGTTAAAATTGAAATAATAAGGTAATTTCGGCGGCGGTTAAACCAAATGCTGTTCATAACAAGCCACACTATCATTGAAACAGGAACAGCATAAACAAAAGCCATCCATTGAAGCGTGAATTTACTTGACGCCGAAGAAATAACCACAAAAATAAACACCGCAACAAACCACACAAGAAGCACCGCAAGCGCCGTTATAATACCTCGACTGTATCTTGGTGCATTTGCGTATTTTGAAACTTCCTCTTTTGAATGTTCTTCAGTAACTAAATAATCAAGCGGAACCGAAAACAGTGCAGCTATGTCACAAAGCACCGAAATATCGGGAAGTGAATCTCCCCTCTCCCACTTTGAAACTGCCTTGTCGGAATAATTTAGCTGTTCAGCAAGCTCAAGCTGAGTCATTGAGCGTTTTTGCCTTAACTCTGAAATATTTTTTGCAACAATACTTTTTATATCACTCATTGAATTTACCTCATACTTTAGTGATAACATTTTACCATATTTAGATTTATTTTTCAAGTACAGCAAAAACTATTAACAATATATTAAAAAAGCGGCAGGGATTTTCCCTGCCGCATTAGAGCTTTTTTAATTACGCCTTTTTATCTACCTTTGATACAATTATATTAATAATAATACCGAGGATAAGTGCACAAGCTATTGATGTAAGTGTGATTTGGCCTATCTTCATAGCCATTCCGCCAATGCCTGCAATTAAAATTGTCGATACAACAAAAAGATTTCTGTTCTCACCTAAATCTACCGACTGAATCATTTTAAGACCAGAAACAGCAATAAATCCATAGAGAGTGATGCAAACGCCGCCCATTACACAAGCAGGAATGGTTGAAAGAAATGTTACAAAGGGGCCAAAGAATGAAATTAAAATTGCTATAATAGCAGTTGTAAATATGGTTACAATAGAAGCGTTTCCAGTGATAGCAACACAGCCAACCGATTCACCGTAGGTAGTGTTGGGGCATCCTCCAAAGAAAGCACCCACTGCTGAGCCTACACCGTCACCTAAAAGTGTTCTGTGAAGTCCGGGCTCTTCTAAAAGGTCACTCTCAATGATACTTGAAAGGTTTTTGTGGTCAGCAATATGCTCTGCAAATACAACAAATGCAACAGGCACATAAGCTACTGCTAAGGTTGCAATATACTTTGCATCAATAGCCTTTATTCCCTCACCGATATTCATAAATGTGAAATCGGGAACCCATTTCATATTTGCAAAAACAGAGAAATCAATAACCTTTAAGGCATCAATTCCGGCTGCATTTCCGATAACTGTAAAAATAGTTGCGGTTAAATAACCTGCTAAAATACCAATGATAAATGGAATAAGCTTTATCATCTTTTTGCCGTAAACTGAGCAGATGATAACTGTAATAAGTGTTACCATAGCGCAGATAAAGCTAACCCAAACGGGAGTGGTCATAACAAAAGCACCTGCTGTAGCATCGTATGCGCCCTTGAGTGAATCGCTTACAGCGTTACCTGCAAGTGAAAGACCGATAATTGCAACTGTAGGTCCGATAACAACGGGAGGCATTAAACGGTTAATCCATTTTACACCTGCAAATTTTACAACGAGTGCAATAATAACATATACAAGTCCTGCAAAAATTGCACCGATTATAAGTCCTACATGACCTGCTGCTGCAGAAGCAGCGCCGCCAAATGCTGCAAACATCGAACCGATGAATGCAAATGACGAGCCTAAGAAAACAGGGCTCTTAAATTTGGTGAATAATAAATAAATGATTGTGCCTACGCCCGCACCAAAAAGTGCTGCCGACTGCGACATTCCGTTGCCTATAATACTGGGTACCGCAATTGTTGCCGCAAGGATTGCAAGGAGTTGCTGAAAGGAAAATACAAGTATCTGTGCGAATTTGGGTTTGTCGTTTACATTGTAAACAAGTTTCATGACCTTTCTCCTTTTTTAAATTATTTTTGATATATCTCAACGTTAAGCTCACTGTCAAAGGGAGGAATTCTCACCTTTACAAGCTCACTTTTTGAGGTCGGAACATTTTTGCCGATATAATCGGCTCTGATGGGAAGCTCGCGATGGCCTCTGTCAATTAAAGCAGCAAACTGAATTTTGCTCGGCCTTCCCCACGATAGCACCGCATCAATAGCAGCACGCACCGTTCTTCCGGTGTAGATAACATCATCAACTATAATAACAGTTTTGTTTTCAAGCGAAAATGACGGCTTTTTTGCGTGAAGCTCGGGGTCGGGGCTTTTGTGGGTCATATCATCTCTGTAAAAGGTGATATCCAAGGTTCCCCTTAGAACCTTAATATCGGAGAATTTCTCAACATTGTCCGAAATAATATCTCCAAGCGGAACGCCGCGCCTTTCAATACCGAGAATACAAATTTCGCTGACATCGGCGTTTTTTTCGATTATTTCATGTG
>JAFSGZ010000055.1 GCA_017440545.1 Oscillospiraceae bacterium | reverse complement strand
TAAGAGAACAGCTTATTGGCTTTGGTCTGCTTCTGAAGCTCGATAATCAGGCTCATATCCGGAATAGTGATACCGGGAATTTTCAAAATGCTCTCCATATCAAGCTGCTGCAATTTCTTTTCTGTATTGCAGCCTGCGTCAAACAGTTTTGTCAGAAGCTTTGTTTTCTGCTGAAAAGTGAATTTCTCCTTCATTGCTTTGTCCTCCTTATCGTTCTTTGTCTTTGTTTAGCTTCTTGTGCAAAAGCTCCTGTGCCTTTTCCTTTGCCCATTCAGGCAGACAATCAGGCTTTACTTCGCCCATAACATCCATTCTTTCATATCGGGTTGATTTGCCGGTGTGAAGATTGGTACAAAATACGGCACTTCCACGGCTGTTCGCCGACGCACCGAAACCGCCCGTAACATAGTAGAGTTGTCTGTCGGCTCTTTGAAATTCGGGCTTTAATACCTTGGGGTCAATGGCTATGATTTTGCCGTTGATGTCTTTGGAATAGTGGTCGGGGATACAATCGGCTTGCGTTATGAGTGTGATTGGAATATCCAGCTTTTCGACCTGTTCCTTGAAAAGCTCCGCTTCATTCGCCACACGGCTACCGAAAAGGTGTACGATTTCGATATAGTCATCGCTTACCATACATTCCGAACACAGTTCAAACAGGTCGTTTCGCTCTGCAAAGCCGCACATATATTTATCGCCGTTTGTGCTTTGCTCATTGGAAGCCAAGATAACTTCCTTTTCGCCCACATTGACCGAGCAAAGAACAGTGTATTCACCGATTTTTCTTTTTCCCTCGTTCATATCCACACCTCAGCTTACTTCAATCACAATTCTGATGTTTCCGCAGTCGCAGCCACTGCACTGCCTTGACAGTTCGGGAAATAGGGATTGCACTCTCTGTCTTGCTCTGCGGATAGTCTCAAAGCACGGCAAGCCGTAGCCTTTATAGTTGTTGACTATATCCTCAAGCGGTAAATCTCCGACTCTCATATAGCTGTATCGGTTGTAATAGCAAAGGATAAGCTGCATATCGTCATACCTCGTTTCGGGGCATTCTCTGAGTATTGCAAGCACCTTGCTGTCAACCGTCTTTTGCTTATTGTTCGTCCTTAAATTACTCTTTTTTGCTGCTGTTGCAGCTTAATTAAAAGGGTCCTTCAAGCATACTTTAATATTGTTCAATTTTCAAGGTCCTTACTGCCATCCTTCAAGTGAGGCAGGAATTTTATTTTACCACATTCCCTCTCCCTTGTCAACACCTTTTTTCCCTTTTTTATGGAACTTTTTCGGTGCTCTCTCGCAGACAGCTTTATTATTATATTACGACATTTAAGCTTTGTCAACACTTTTTTGAAACTTTTTTCAACTTTTTTTCTATTTATTTGCTTTGCCTTTTTAACACCAAAATCAAAGGCTTGTTTTTGTGCATTTTTACCTTATATTACTAATATAAAAAGGACTGCAGAGCTTCTGCAGTCCTTTAAAAGCTATTCTTCTAATAAAGATGCCACCTTATTAAATGCATTATCAAGGAAATCACCCTCAAAAAGTTCGATAGCGCCGGCATCACAAGCAGCGGCGAGCTTGGGGTCGATGGGGATTTTAGCTAAAAGCTCTAAAGAGTTTTCTTTTGCTATTTCCTCAACATGACTTTCGCCGAATACCTTAATTTCTTTATTGCAATCGGGACATTTAATATAGCTCATATTTTCAACAAGACCTAATACGGGAATGTTCATCATATTTGCCATATTGATTGCCTTCGTTACTATCATAGAAACAAGCTCTTGCGGAGATGCTACTATTATAATACCATCAACAGGAATAGACTGAAAAACAGTCAGAGGCACATCACCTGTTCCCGGAGGCATATCGATGAACATAAAGTCAACATCGTTCCACATTACATCTGTCCAGAACTGTTTTACTGTTCCTGCAATTACAGGGCCGCGCCATACAACAGGGTCGGTTTCATTTTTAACAAGTAAATTTAGGCTCATAACCTCAATGCCGGTTTTGGTTTCTACAGGGAAAATGCCCATTTCGTTTCCTTGTGCTCTACCCTTTAAGCCAAACACTCTGGGAATTGAGGGCCCTGTAATATCAGCATCCATTATAGCGGTTTTGTAGCCGGCTCTTTGCGAGAGCACTGCCATTAGCGAAGTTACAAGCGACTTACCTACGCCGCCCTTGCCGCTGACTATACCTATTACCTTTTTTATATTACTCATCTCGTGGCTTTCTTCAATTAAGCTCTTTTTTTCTCTGCTGCTGCAGTTTGCGCTGCAGGTTTCGCAGTTGTGTGTGCAGTTTTCACTCATTTTTATTCCTCCTAAAACGATAACATATTTATTATATCCCTTTAACATTATTATGTCAAATAATTGATTTAATTTTATTATATATGTTATACTAATTATAATAAAGGAAGGAGAAAAACTATGAAGAAAAAACTTTCCCCTAAATTATTATCAGCACTTGTTATATTTAGTCTTATAGGTCAGGTAGCGTGGATTGTAGAAAATATGTATCTTAATGTATTTATCTACAAAATATTTTCAGCCTCAGCCTCTGACATTTCACTTATGGTTTCGGCATCTGCCATCTCGGCAACGCTGACGACAATATTTATGGGTGCTCTCTCTGACAGACTTGGAAAGCGAAAGCTTTTTATCTGCCTTGGATACATTTTGTGGGGTATTTCAATCTTATGCTTTGCACTTATAAGGGTAGATATAATTTCAAAAATCATTCCCGCAACAGTTTCTGCGGCAAGTGTTGGAGTCTTGCTTGTTATAATTTTTGACTGCATTATGACCTTTTTTGGTTCGAGCGCAAACGATGCCGCATTTAACGCTTGGCTCACTGACTCAACAAACAGCTCAAACCGCGGTGCTGCAGAGGGAATTAACTCTATGATGCCGCTTGTTGCAATACTCGTTGTATTCGGCGGTTTTATGTCCTTTGACCTAAACTTAGTAGAGAGCTGGAGCACTATATTTATTATAATAGGTATAGTTGTATTAATCGCAGGCGTGCTCGGCATCTTTATTATAAAAGAGCCTACCATAGAAAAGGCACATTCGGGCTATCTTAAAACCCTTATTTATGAGTTTACCCCAAAAGCCTTTAAATCGCATACCTTACTTTATTTATGCTTACTTGCTTTTATTATATTTAACATTTCGATTCAAATATTTATGCCCTACCTTATTATTTACTATGAGGTTTCTCTTCAAATGACAGACTATGTGCTTGTTATGGCGCCTGCCATAGTGCTCGCCTCGGTTGTGACTTTCTTTTGGGGCAAGGTTTACGACAAAAAGGGCTTTAGATTTTCAGCTCTTGTTTCGGTTTGCGCGCTTATTTTAGGATATGCAATTCTTTATCTTACACGCACGACTATACCTGTATTTATAGGCTCGCTTTTAATGATGAGCGGATACCTTTCGGGTATGGCTGTGTTTGGCGCTAAAATTCGCGACAACACCCCCGAAGGCAAAGCAGGAAGCTTTCAAGGAGCAAGAATTTTCTCGCAGGTTTTAATACCGGGCATCATAGGTCCTGCTATCGCTTCCTATATATTACGAGATGCAGAAACCATAATCGGTTCAGACGGCAGAGAGGGCTTTATTCCATCCGCAGACATTTTCCTTGCGGCAATAGTTCCTGCAGCTTTATTAATTCCGTTTATATTTATACTTTCAAAAAAGAAGGTTCGCACAGTAAAGCTTGACACCTCATATGACCTCGATGAGATTCCATTCAATGTTTATCCGAGGCCTACCCTTAAGCGTGACAGTTTTATAAACCTAAACGGCAAATGGGATTTTGAGGTTTTAAGAAATGGTAAAAGTGATTTTAAAGGTGAAATTACAGTTCCCTATCCACCCGAGTCGCAGCTTTCTAATGTAGAGCGCATCACAAAAAAGGGTGACACCCTAATTTACACAAGAACTTTTGATGTTTCATTTGATAAAAATAAAAAACAAATTCTTAACTTCGGAGCTGTTGACAATTTCTGCGAGGTTTATATAAATGAAAAAAAGGTAGGCGAACACATTGGCGGCTATCTACCATTTAGCTTTGATGTTTCTTCCTATATATATAGTGGCAAAAACACCATCAAGGTTTTGGTAACCGACAGCCTCGATACAAACTTCCCTTACGGCAAGCAAACGCACAAACGCGGTGGTATGTGGTACACTTCAATAAGCGGCATCTGGCAAACTGTATGGCTCGAAGAAGTGCCTTTAAATTACATTAAAAGCCTTGATATAAGCACAACCTTAAACTCGGTCAAGATTAAAGCAAACGGCGCAGAGGGGCAAAAAACTCTGTTTTTAGGCGATTTAGAGATAAGCTTTGAAGATGAAATAGAGGTTGAGCTTTCCGAGCCTGTTTTATGGACTCCCGAAAACCCGTATATTAACGAATTTGAAATTGTATGCGGCGAGGACAGAGTAAAATCCTACTTTGCTGTTCGCACTATTTCAATAGAAAAGAGAAACGGACAAAGTTATATTTTCTTAAATGGTGAGCCCTATTTCTTCCACGGAGTTTTAGACCAAGGTTATTATCCCGACGGAATATTCACCCCAAAAAGCGAAAAAGCCTTTATTGACGATATTTTAAAGCTTAAAGAGCTTGGATTTAATATGCTTAGAAAGCACATTAAAATTGAGCCCGAAATATTTTATTACTACTGTGACATTTACGGCATAGCAGTTTTTCAGGATATGGTAAATAACG
>JAFSGZ010000054.1 GCA_017440545.1 Oscillospiraceae bacterium | reverse complement strand
TTAGTATCTGTGGGATACTATGTGGTCGTTGCCTTATTATAACACATTTCAAAGAGAAAAGAAAGAGGAAAATCCGCAGTGTTTAAGGCTTCTTTGAGGGTTTGGAAATTTCTAATGGATGTCGTCGGTAACACTCCCAAAGCAAGCGCGCTACCAAACTGCGCCACGCCCCGATAGGTGTATTGTTTTTTAGTTTTTGTACCACATTATTATATTATGTCACGCTGATTTTGTCAAGGCAGCGCGGCGATTTTTTGATGGCTTAATATGGAATATAAGCCTTTTATTTTGCTATTTTATGTTTTAGCTCTTTGTGCATTATAGTGCCAATTTTTATATACGGGATAAAAAGCTCTGCCCGAGAGGGCAGAGCTTTTTTATTTTTAGTACATTCCCATACCGGGGTTAGCGGCGGGGGCGGGGAGAGGATTCTCCTCTTTTTTATCGGCAACAAGTGACTCGGTTGTGAGCACCATTGCAGCTACCGATGCGGCATTTTGGAGAGCCGAGCGGGTAACTTTAGTGGGGTCAACAATACCGTTTGCAATCATATCGCAATATTCCTCGCGGTAAGCGTCGAAGCCGTATCCAACCTTACCTGAACGGCGAATTGTATCAATGATAACAGAGCCTTCAAGACCTGCATTAGAAGCGATTTGACGAACGGGCTCTTCAAGAGCGCGAAGCACAATTTTAACACCGGTCTTCTCGTCGTCTTCACAGGTAGCTACAAGCTTTTCAACAGCGGGGATTGCATTTAAGAGCGCTGTTCCACCGCCTGCTACGATACCTTCCTCAACTGCAGCGCGTGTTGCAGAGAGAGCGTCCTCGATGCGAAGCTTTTTCTCTTTCATTTCAATTTCGGTTGCGGCACCAACCTTGATTACTGCTACACCGCCTGCGAGCTTTGCAAGTCTTTCCTGAAGCTTTTCGCGGTCGTAATCTGAATTGGTGGTTTCAATTTGACTTCTGATTTGAGCAACTCTTGCTTTAATAGCATTAGTGTCGCCTGCACCGTCAACAATAATTGTATTTTCCTTTTGTACCTTAACCTGCCTTGCGCGGCCGAGCTGATTTAAGGTTGTATCCTTAAGCTCTAAGCCGAGCTCACTGCTTATTACCTCACCGCCTGTTAAAACAGCGATATCCTGAAGCATTTCCTTTCTTCTGTCGCCAAAGCCGGGAGCCTTAACAGCAACGCAGGTAAAGGTGCCTCTTAATCTGTTAACGATAAGTGTTGAAAGGGCCTCGCCCTCGATGTCGTCAGCAATAATAACAAGCTTTTTACCTGCATTAACGATTTGCTCTAAGAGGGGGAGAATATCTGCAATTACAGAGATTTTCTTGTCTGTTATTAAAATAACTGCATCGTCGATTACAGCTTCCATCTTATCTGTATCTGTTACCATATAGGGTGTGATATAGCCACGGTCAAACTGCATACCTTCAACGATTTCGCTGTAGGTTGTAGCTGTCTTAGACTCTTCAACTGTGATAACACCATCTGACGAAACCTTATCCATAGCCTCAGCGATGAGCTGACCTACGCTTTCATCAGCGGCAGAAATTGCGCCGACTCTTGCGATGTCGTCACTACCTGAAACCTTTCTTGAGTTAGCAACAATAGCCTCAACGGCAGCGTTTACTGCAAGTGAAATACCCTTTTTAATTGTCATGGGGTTTGCACCTGCTTCAACATTTTTCATACCCTCACGAACGAGAGCCTGAGCTAAAAGAGTTGCTGTTGTTGTACCGTCGCCTGCGGCGTCGTTTGTTTTGGTTGCAACCTCTTTAATGAGCTGTGCGCCCATATTTTCAAATGCGCAGTCAAGCTCGATGTCCTTTGCGATGGTAACACCATCGTTTGTAATTAAGGGTGCACCGAATTTTTTATCTAATACTACATTTCTGCCCTTGGGGCCGAGTGTGATTTTAACGGTGTTTGCAAGCTTGTCAATACCTGCCTGAAGCGCTTTTCTTGCTTCTACGCCGTAAATAATATCTTTAGCCATTATCTATTCCTCCAAATAAATTATTCTACAATAGCAAGAATGTCGTCCTGACGGACAATTTTATACTCAACACCGTCAACCTTAACCTCGGTGCCCGAATATTTACCGGTTAACACTCTATCGCCAACCTTGAGCATCATTTTAACTTCCTTGCCCTCAACTACTCCGCCCGGTCCAACTGCTACTACTTCTGCAATTTGGGGCTTTTCCTGAGCGCTTGCTGTTAAAATAATACCGCTCTTGGTTGTTTCCTCGGCTTCTACTGATTTGATGACTACTCTGTCTAAAAGAGGTTTAATTGTCATCTCTATTCCTCCTTAAATTAAAATACAAATTAAGTTTAGCACTCGACCATTTAGAGTGCTAAAACTATTGTAATATAAATATTAAAAAAATCAAGTGTTTTGGAATATTTTTTTAAAAAAGTTAACAATTTTTACATATAATTTATTATATTGACAAAAGGCGTAAAAAAACTTAAACTTTATATATAAGCTTAAAAAAGGGGGCGATAAAAATAAAAAAATCTAAAAATGTTAAATTTTACATTTTATCCATATTATTTTTATGCCTCACCCTCTTTATTATGCATCAAATAGCAGCTTTTTCCTCTCAAGACGGTGAAAAATCAAGCGCTGTGTCAAGTGGCGTGAGCTACAGCGTCGCAAAGGTGATTGTTAAAAACTTTACCTCTCTTCCAAAAGAGGAGAGCGAAAAAAAGGTTTTGTCGCTTGTTCCCTTTGTCAGAAAGGGCGCGCATTTTACTATTTACTGTGCTCTTTCCATATCCTCTTTTTTTGCTCTGCACTTTTTTACTCTTGCCAAAAGCTTAAAGCTTAAAAAGCGCAGAAAATGGCTCTACCCTGCGGTTTTCTGCCTAATATACGCCGCATCTGATGAAATTCATCAGTCCTTTGTTTCGGGGCGCGACGGCAACATTCCCGATGTACTGCTTGACTTTTCCGGCGCATTATTTGGCATTTTAATTTGCACTCTTATTTTGCATTTTATAAATAAGCTTTGCCATAAAAAAAGACTCTCTACAAATTGTAGAGGTCCCTTTACAGCATAAAACCGCATCAAATCAAGGAGTATGTGAAAAACTGTGTGGAAAATGTGAAAAACTTAGCATAAATAATACACTTTGTAATATTTTTATTTTGACACAGTTTTGCTTTCTTCTTTCAAAAAACACAAAAACGGCGCACAAGCTTTTACTTGTGCGCCTTAATTTTATTCACAAAGCAGTCTTTGAGCGTTTTTATATTTTATATTTTCATAATCACTTTGAGTTAGCTCTAAACTGTCAAGCAAGCTTAATTCCATTTCGGCACTGTGCCACGGGCAGTCTGTTCCAAACAATATTTTATCGCTTCCGTGCCTTTTTATAATTTCGGCGGCGTAGTATTTAGGAAAAGTGCCATAGGCAAAAGAGGTATCAAAGAAAATATCGGTGCCGCAAAGATATTTTAAAACATCTTGTTTACAGCCCATACCGCCAAAGTGTGCCGCAACAACAGGCGAGTCAAACTGCTTTAGTGCCGTTAACATAGCTGCCGGTTCGGCGTGATAGGGCGGCGGAAAGCCAATGTCCTGACCTGCGTGAAATACAGTTATAAGACAAAGTGACGAAATCTTTTTATAGATAGGAAACATTTTTTCGTCGTCTACAAAAAAGCCTTGATAATCGGGATGAAGCTTAACACCTTTTAGTCCCATAGCCTTTATGCGTTCTAACTCCTCAAAAACATTTTGGCTGTCGGGGTGAATACTTCCAAAACTTACTATATCCCCGCCATTTATAGCTTCGGCAAAATCGTTTACCTTTGTCATTTGCTTTTCATTGGTTGCTATATTTAAAACAACCGATTTTGTAACGCCGTCTTTCTTCATTCGCTCTTTAAGCGACTCTACCGTGCCGTTTGTAAACGGTATAAGTCCGCCCGAATTGTAAGCCAGCTTAGAAATGGCGCGCTCGGCTATATTTTGGGGAAAGGCGTGTGTGTGAAAATCTATAAGCATTTGTTCACTTCCTAATTTTTTCTTTATTTAGTATATACCCTTTTTTGCTTAAATACAACAAGCAAATTAAACAAAAAAATGCCCGCAAGGCTTTTTAGCCTTGCGGGCAGGTGTTTTATTATTAGGTGTTTTTAATGATAATCTGCTCAATTACATCAGATGCGTGCTCGCAAAGGTCGCAGCAGCTCTCTAAGCTTGCATAAACTGCCTTGTCGCCAATAAGCTTTTTAGCATCGTTGAAGTTTTTAAAGAGGTTATGTATAGCCTCGGCGTGTGTGGCGTCTGCCTGACTCTCTATGGAGTTTACAGTGATTAAAAGCTTGTGTAAATTCTCGGGCTTTTTGAAGTTCTTAAGCTCTTTAACCGCCTCGTAAAGTGCATTAACACACTTATGAACAAGCTTTGCCATAGCAGGTGCATATTCGGGAATACCGTCTAAATCGTACATAAAGATGTTTAAAACAACCTCGTCGATTGAGTCTGTGATATCGTCAACTATCTGAACTAAGTGGAGAATATCCTCTTGGTCGATGGGTGTGATAAACTCGGCAGCTAAAAGAGCGTGGATGTGATGATGAAGCTCGTCTGCTTTGTTTTCGATTTCGTGCATTCTCTCTTTTTGACCGGGAATGCTCTCTACCGAATAGTCGGAGAGAATTTTTTCAAGCAGCTCTGCTGCCTGCACACTGTAGCTTACCTGCTCTTCTGCAAGCTTAAAATAATCGTTTTTAACTTTAGCCATTTTTAAATCTCCTCACTTAGAATATAAATAAGAAAAGCTTTGCCATTAAGAAGCCTAAAAGTCCGCAGCCGGGGAAGGTGCAAACCCAGGTTAAAATGAGCTCCTTAACAACACTCCATTTAACATTACTCATTCGTTTTGCAGCGCCAACACCCATAATAGCTGTGGTTTTGGCATGTGTTGTACTTACGGGAATACCAAAAAGCGAAGCGGCAAGAAGACATAATGTTGAAGAAAAGTCAGCCGCAAAGCCCTGATATGGCTTTAACTTAACCATATCCATACCAACCGATTTAATAATACGATAGCCGCCTATTGAGGTGCCGAGTCCCATAACAAGCGAGATTAAAAGCATAAGCCAGATAGGCGCTGTAACAGTTTGTCCACTTGTTACCTTTCCTTGAGAAAGAGCCGAAGCCAAAAGGAAAATTGCCATAAACTTTTGTCCGTCCTGCGCGCCGTGCATAAATGCCATAGCCGCACCGCCGGCAACCTGTCCGCCTGAGAAAAACTTTTCGGTTTTGAGCCTGTTTTTATTTCTGCATACAGCAGTTGTGATTTTTGCACTTATAAATCCAAGGCCAAAGCCGAGAAGTGTTGAAAGCACAATTCCGTAAATAACCTTAATCCACTGTCCGCCGTTAACGCCGTCGAGGCTTCCGTGCATAGCTATTGCCGCACCTGTAAGACCTGCTATAAGCGCGTGGCTTTCACTTGTCGGAATACCGAAATACCAAGCCGCTGTTGCCCAAATAACAATAGCTGCCATAGCCGCACAAAGACCGATTAAGCCTTCCTTAGGGTCAGAGCCGAAGTCTACCATTTTATAAATGGTGTCGGCAACCGACTGGTTAATAATTGTCATAACAAGTACGCCTAAAAAGTTAAATATAGCCGCCATAATAATGGCTTTTCTGACCTCTATTGCCCTTGTTGAAACACAGGTTGCAATAGCATTAGGCGCATCAGTCCATCCGTTGACCAAAACAACACCGAGTGTTAAAAGTGTTGAAAACAGCAAGGTCGGACTTTGAAACATTTGCTGAAAAAATTCTATAAATCCCATTTATTCACCTACTTTTTCTAAAACCGAGAAAACCGCCTAAACACTGTATTCCCAGCCAATAAACAGTATAACATAAAAGCTAAAAATTGTAAATATTAAATGCGAAAGATGTAGAAAATTGCAAATAAAAAAGCAAAGCCCTAAGGCTTTGTACCCGTAAGGACAGTTTGCCCGATTGGTTGCATCTCGGACCGCCATTAAAGAAAGCAAGTAATTGCTGGCTTTATAAAACAAAACTATCCGCCCGAATTGCTTCGGGCGGCTTTTTGTATACTTATTGAAAATGCCCTTAAAAAGTGATATAATCGAGACGAGGTGAGGCTTTGTGAGAAGAGGAATAAAAGGTATTATAATCACTGTCGCAATATTATTAACTGTAATTTTAGGCTTTGTGACTTACTTTTTTGTTTGGGGCGGCAAACCCTATATAGAAAATTTCGAAGAGGTTTCTAACAATTACGAAACAGTTGCACAACTTGCATTAAAGTCTTATAATAAACTAATTCCTTATGATTCCTATCCCGAAAACGAGTCAATTATTGTTGACATTCATGAAGAAAATCTAGAATGCGACAATTACTGCTTGTCCTTAACGGAGGAACAGAAGAAAGCAGTTTTAACCGTGGGTAAAAAGTTTAATTATCTTGCCGTATACAAAGATGCCGTGTTCTTTCGCGTGGATGAAACAGGATATTACGGACTTGTATATTCAAAACACCCTCTTGCATCACTTTACAAGGAAGAGCTTCCCCAACAAGGCAGGGAATATCATAGAATCAATAGCCGTTGGTATGAATGGGGTGTTTGGGGAATATAATTCCCCTCTTTTGCGTACTACACCACAGGCTGCTATCAAAGAATCTAAGTAATTAGATTTATAAGGTAAAACTATCTCCCTGCCGAGTATTCGGCAGGGAGATTTTTATTAAACATATTGCGCTTATGGCTAATATATGATATAATGAACCAAATAGAATTTATGGTGGTGCAAAGGTTGAATTCACACAAAAGGAAAATGATTGCTCCGATTATCATTACA
>JAFSGZ010000053.1 GCA_017440545.1 Oscillospiraceae bacterium | reverse complement strand
TCAAGCGATGGAATACATTTTGGAACTGCGTATTACAAAATATGGATAAATTATATAAAAAATCATATATTGCATGAGCAGGAGACGGTGCCGCCGCCCTCTGAAGACACAACTACAAGCATAGCCCCAATAGAAGAAAGTACCCCGATGCCTTCTGAACCGCCCGTATCATCAACTCAAAGTATTGTAAGTATAATTTTCCCAAGTAGGCCGCCAAAAGAATAAAATAAAAAGTGCCCTGCCGATAAGGCAGGGCACTTTTTTGTGTACTTCTAATTAGTTGCAACCACAACCGCAGCCGCATCCGTTGTCATTGTTGTTGCCGCAGCAGCAAACAAGGATTATAATAAGAAGAATAATCCAGGTACAATTACCATTACCAAAGAGATTGCATCCGCACATGAAGCCTTCCTCCTTTTTTCAGATTTCATCATATACTATGCCTTTAGAAGTATTTTGGTTACACCTTGTAAATAAAGATTTTTTAAAATACATAGTAAAAGCTTGAAAATGGGTGAAATAGTTAGAATAGAGAAGATATTTTAATTATACAAACTATAATATATCACGAAAGTCAAAGAAAGTCTAAAAAAGCTCTTGACTTTATTGAAAAGTGTGATAAAATGGTAATGAAAGCAAAGGTAAAATAAAGTCAAAAAAGTGGTGAAAAACAATGAAAATAAGCGAAATGATAGCGCGAGAAATATTAAGTTTGCTTGATGAGCAGGACGGTATTGCAGAAATAAAGCGTAATGATTTTGCAAATAAACTCGGCTGTGTGCCAAGTCAAATTAATTATGTTCTCACCTCACGTTTTTCTGCAAGTCAGGGATTTATAGTTGAAAGTCGTCGAGGAGGCGGCGGATACATTAAAATAACCCGAGTTTCCGATGATAAAAAGGCACAGATAATGCATATTGTACAGTCACTTGGCTCTGAGCTTGAACTAAATGAGGCTCGCTCAATATTAATTAATCTTTGTTATCAAGAATATATTGACAGCAAAACAGCAGGATTGATTCTTTCCTGCATTTCTGATACAGCATTAAAAGGGGTAGACCCCGCTAAAAGAAATAATGTAAGAGCAGATATTTTTAAAAATGCGCTTGTGATGGCGCTGTAATTTAAGGAGGAAAAAATTATGTTATGTGAAAGATGTAAACAAAGAAACGCAACAACCCATTATACACAAAATATAAACGGTACCCAAACTGAAATGCATATATGTGAAAAATGTGCTGCTGAACTTTCAGGACAGTTTGAAAACGAATATGGAAAGTTTTTTAATAATTTTGGATTAGGACTTGATTATATGCTAACCTCGCTTTTAGGTCAGGATTTTATCGGAGAAAATCTTTTGACTTCTAAAGAAGAGCGCTGCCCTATGTGCCAAAGCACGCTTTCATCAATTAGAAAAAGCGGAAATGTGGGTTGTAGTAAATGCTATGAAACATTTAAGGAACAACTTATGCCGTTTATTCAGCGTATTCACGGTAAGACCTCGCATAATGGTAAAATCCCTGAAAGTGCAAATAGCACCATAAACATTAAAAATCAAATTGCTGAGGCTGAAAAAGAAATGAAATCAGCAATAGAAGCACAAGAATTTGAAAAAGCCGCAGAACTTAGAGATAAAATAAATTCTCTTAAAGCCGAGCTTTAATGAAAGGAGAGATTAAAATGAAAATGTGGTATGAATCTGATATTAATAAAAATAGCAATTCTGTAATAAGTACACGTGTTAGACTTGCTCGAAATCTCTCTGATATTCCTTTTCCGAATTTTATGTCGCTTGAGCAAAAAAATGATGTTATTTCTAAGGTTGAAAAGGTGCTTTTAAAAGCAAGCTTTATAAAGAATACAAAGCTAAATAAAATTGATATGCAAAAATTAAACGATGTTGAGGCAAATGCTTTAGTTGAGCGACGCCTTATAAGTCCAGCTTTTGCTAAAAACCGTGATGGTAAGGCGCTTTTTGCATCAGAAGATGAAAAAATAAGTGTGATGGTAAATGAAGAAGACCATATAAGAATACAGGTTTTTTCACAAGGTTCAGATTTACCTCTTTGTTTAAAAATAGCAAATGAGGTCGATAATCTATTAGAAAAGAACCTATCTTATGCTTTTGATAATAATTTAGGTTATTTAACACAGTGTCCAACAAATTTAGGAACAGGACTCAGAGCTTCTGTAATGCTTCATCTGCCTATGCTGCAGCAAGAAGGTTTAATTGAAAATCTTTCAGGCACTATTTCAAAGCTTGGAATGACGGTGCGCGGCTCAATGGGTGAGGGCTCAAATGTAAGAGGAGCACTATATCAAATTTCAAATCAGGTAACATTAGGTATTTCGGAACAGTCAGCAATTGATAACCTTATGAGCATTGTAAATCAGGTTATAAAGCAGGAAGAAAGCCTTAGACAGAGCGCATATAAAAACGATGCAATCGGTTTAGAGGATAAGGTTTACAGAGCATACGGACTTTTATTAAATGCAAGATTAATCTCCACCGATGAACTTTTAAAGCTTGTTTCTCTTTTAAAGCTTGGTGTTTCTCTCGGAATATTAAAAATAGAAGACTCAAAACTCAATAAACTAATCTTTGAGTCGGGAGCTTATAATTTAAACCTAAAGCTTAAGGATAACAGCAGCATAAATCGTGATAAATTGAGGGCAGAGCTTACAAGACAAACGGTAGGAGCATAAACATTAAAAATAGGAGGAATTAAAAATGTTTGTGTTTAACGGATTTACTCAAAAGGCAAGCACAATGCTAAACTGTGCAATAGAATTTTCACAAGAATTAGGACACACATATATAGGCAGTGAGCATATTCTCGGTGGTATATTAAAGGAAAACACCTCAAATGCTGCTGCAATATTAAAAGACGAAGGACTTTCATTTGACGAGCTTAAGGAACAGCTTGAGCTTGATGTTGGAAAGGGTATGCCAACGGTTTTGGCTCCCTCGGATTTTACTCCAAGAACAAAAAGAATACTTGAAGTAGCTATTTTAACTGCACGTAAAATGAATAGTGGCTTTGTCGGAATTGAGCATATATTTATTGCCCTTTTAAATGAAAGCGACTGTTATGCCGTAAAATATCTCGATATGTTTGGTGTTAATGTTGAGGACCTAAAAAGACAAAGTATAGAGGGACTTGGCACAGAGTTAGATGATGAGGAAATAAACCCCAACCAAAATAAATCTTCTAATAAAAAATCTCAAACAAAGGCACTTGATGAATTTTCAAGAGATTTAACAAAAGCCGCACAAAACAGCGAGCTTGACCCTGTTATCGGCAGAAGTGAGGAAATCGAGAGGGTTATTCAAATTCTTTCAAGAAGAACTAAAAATAATCCTTGCCTCATAGGCGAGCCGGGTGTTGGTAAAACAGCAATAGCAGAGGGACTTGCTCAAAAGATAGTTGAGGGCGAGGTCCCTGAAATTCTTAAAAATAAAAGGGTAGTAACTTTGGATTTAACAGGTATGCTTGCAGGCACCAAATACAGAGGCGATTTTGAGGAAAGAATTAAAAATGTTTTAACCGATGTAAAAAAAGCCGGCGATGTAATATTATTTATTGACGAAATTCATACAATCATTGGCGCAGGTGCCGCTGAGGGTGCTGTTGATGCCGCTAATATTTTAAAGCCCTCGCTTTCAAGAGGAGAAATTCAGTTAATTGGCGCCACAACAATAAATGAATATAGAAAGCATATAGAAAAAGATGCTGCATTAGTACGCCGTTTTCAGCCTGTAATGGTAGACGAGCCAAGTGAAGAGGAAGCAGAACAAATTTTAATGGGACTTCGCGATAAATACGAAGCTCATCATAAAATCAAAATAACCGATGAGGCTGTAAAAGCCGCAGTTAAGCTTTCTGCAAGATATATAAGCGACCGGTTTTTGCCAGATAAAGCTATTGATTTAATTGATGAAGCAGCCTCACGTGTAAAGATTAAAAACTTTACAGCACCCCCTGATTTAAAAGAGCTTGAGGATAAACTCTCGAAATTAGCCTCCGAAAAGGAAGAAGCGGTAAAATCACAAGATTACGAGCGTGCCGCAGTTTTAAGAGATGAGGAAAATACCTTAAAAACACAGGTTGAAGAGGCAAAACAAAACTGGCAGGATAAAAATGCAAAACAAAAAAATGAGGTAACTCCTGAGGATGTTGCTAAAATTGTTTCACAATCGACGGGTATTCCTGTAACACAGCTTAATCGTGAAGAAAGCGAAAGACTTTTAAATTTAGAGGATGCTCTTCATAAAAGAGTAATAGGTCAAAACGATGCTGTGACTGCCATAGCAAAAGCTGTAAGACGAAGCCGCGTAGGCTTAAAAGACCCTAAACGTCCAATAGGTTCATTTATCTTTTTAGGACCAACAGGCGTTGGTAAAACAGAGCTTTGTAAAGCACTTGCTGAGGGACTTTTCGGCGACGAAAATGCTATGATAAGGCTTGATATGTCGGAATATATGGAAAAGCATACAGTTTCACGACTTGTCGGTTCACCTCCGGGATATGTCGGCTTTGATGATGGAGGACAGCTCACCGAAAAAATCAGACGAAATCCCTATTCGGTAGTTCTTTTTGATGAAATCGAAAAGGCACACCCTGATATATTTAATATCTTGCTTCAAATATTAGATGACGGTCAGCTAACCGACTCTCACGGCAGAAAGGTTAATTTTAAAAATGCTGTAATTATTATGACATCTAACATAGGTGCAAGAATGATTACAGAGAACGTTAAATCCCTTGGATTCTCAGCAGAGAATAGTTTTCAAAAGGATGAGCAGAAAACACGTGAAAATGTGCTTTCAGAGCTTAAGCAAACATTTAGACCCGAGTTTTTAAACCGTGTTGATGACATTATAGTGTTTAATAAACTAAAAGAAGATGATATACAAAAAATAGCAGTAAATCTCTTGGAAGGTGTAAAGGCGAGAACACTTACTCTTGGTATAGATGTTTCATTCACAGAAAATGCTGTTAAAGAAATTTCAATAGTAGGATTTGACAGCGTTTACGGTGCAAGACCTTTAAAACGTGCAATAACATCTAAAATCGAGGATTTAATTTCTGAAGAAATTTTAAAAGGAAATATAAAATCGGGCGATAAAGTAATTTGTGACGCGGAAAATAACACTTTCAAAATAATCAAACAATAATAAAAACGGCAGGGAAATTTTACCTGCCGTTTTTATGTGTAAAATTTGCATATTTTGTAGAAATTTATAATTTCATATGATATAATAAATTATGTATAATGCATAAATGTTTGTAAAATTAAATATATTAATTTAGACAAGCATAAAACGAAAGGGGGATTAGCGCTTGAAATTAAGTAAAATAATTTCTGTTACGTTATTATTTAGTCTTTTAAGCTTTGCCGCATGCAAAAAGAATGGCGACGAAACTGCAAGCTATACCTCCCATCAAAATGCAGTTGTTGAGGGATATGTTTCTGAGTATTACAGTGAGTACCCCGGATATTTTGAGAGTGTTGATTTTATGAGCGTCATAGAGTCAGAAAACAAAAGTGAAAGCTCTGAAAAACAGACAAGCTCAAAAAATAAGGTAAGCTCGAAAGACAAGACAAGCTCAAAAATTTCCTCTGTATCAAGTGTTAAACCCTCGTCTAATAATAGTAGTAATAAAACTTTGTCACAAACCCAAAGCAGTGCTTCTACAAGTAAAATAAATTACGACACAATGAAAGCTGTATGGATAAGCTACATAGATTTTGCAGATATTTTAACTAATAAAACCGAATCGCAGTTTAAAACTGCCTTTGATAAAGCAATGAAAAACTGTAAGGATTTTAATATCAACACAGTAGTCTGTCAGGTCCGTCAGTTTTCCGATGCTGTTTATCCCTCACAGTATTTTGCTTGGGCGGCAAATGTAAAGGGGATAGGCAAAAATCCAGGATACGACCCGTTAAAGATAATGGTCGAAATTGCCCATAAATATAACCTTTCTTTTCAGGCGTGGATAAATCCTTTCAGAGCCTATCTTAATGGTGATGTATCTAAAGTTCCGGACACCTCAATCTTTAAAAAATGGTATAATGACAGCTCAAAAAAAGGCTTATATGTCATAGAAAACAGCGGTAGATGGTATTATAATCCTGCCGAGCCTGAGGTTAGAAAGTTAATAGTAAATGGCGTTAAGGAAATAATTGAAAATTATGATGTTGACGGAGTGCATTTAGACGATTATTTTTATCCTACAACCGATGCTTCTTTTGATGCCGAAAGCTACAAAAATTATGCGAACGGACAGGATTTAGCATCTTGGAGAAGACAAAACGTAAATACACTTGTAAAAGAAATTTATAATACAGTCAAAAAGCAAAACTCAAATATTTTATTTGGAATAAGTCCGCAGGGAAATATAAACAATAATATGGATCAGCAGTATGCCGATGTAAAGCTTTGGGGTAAAACTGCAGGATATGTTGATTATATTTGTCCGCAGATATATTATAACTATAAAAGTGAATCAAGTCCTTATTTAACCACTCTTAATGATTGGAAAAATCTTATTACTTCAAAAAACGTTAAGTTAATTGTAGGTTTAGCGCCTTATCGTGCCGGTTATGCTTATGATATGTGGGCTTGCACCAAAAAAGATACACATACAAGCCAAACCGAAAACTGTGGCGCTTATGGATGGATAGTAACCCCCGCTGAGTCAAGCGATATTTTAGCAAGACAGTATGTAGATGCTATGAATACTCCAAATTGCAGTGGTGTAATGCTGTTTAGCTATAAATATGTATTTAATATAGATTCAAGCTTCATAAGCTCAGACTACACCTCACTTGCAAAAGAGCAGGCACAAGCCGAAATGCAAAAGCTTAAAAATGCTATGAAATAAAAGGATGTTTAAATGAGAAAAGCTGTTTTAAATCAGAATACAAACAGAATAATCATAATTTTAATAAGTGTTTTTGTTATTGTGTCTACCATAGCGGCAGGTGCAGCAGTTTTGTTGCGCTCTGCACTCAATGAAAACACATCATCTCTTACTTCTTCGCAAAATGGTAGCGGTTTTAACTCTGTTTCTTCAAATCTTCCTCAAAAAGAAGAAATAAATGATGATATAGTTTTTGAAAGCCCTGTCGGAACAAATTTCAACTTTCCCGATTCATTAAAGGCGGTTTATTTAAAACCTGGAGTAGATTTTTTAAAAAATAAAAATGAAACAGCCGAAACCGTAAAAAAACAGATAGACAATTTAATTTCAAAAACATCAAAGCTTGGCTTTAACAGCGTTGTAATGTTTTTAAATGCTGACAGCGGTGTTTTGTATCAAAGTAATACATTAAAAATGGCTTTCCCCGATGTTGATATAGCAGATTATTTAATTAAAAAAGCAAAAGAGGCTAATTTATATTCATACATAGTTTATCCTGCATTTTTAATTGATAATAAAGAACAAAAGGCGTATGTAAGCGATTTTAAGGAGCAAACAGTTGAAACTATCACCGAAAATGCAAAAAACTTTGCTTTAAAATATAATCCTACTGCAATTATTTTTGATGAATGTTCAGTTAAAACCTCTGATGCACTTAAAGATTATTACGTTTCTTTAAATTTAGACACACAGTTTGATGAGTTTGTAACAAATGAAACCACCTCTCTTGTTAGAAAAACAAGAAATGCTATTCGTAGAGTAAATAACTTTTCACAATTAGGATTGCTCTCAAGCGGTGTCTGGGCAAATTCAACTACAAATGTAAACGGAAGCAAAACCTCGTCGGATTATGAAAGTCTTGTCGACGGTCACGCCGATACAAGAACTTATATGCTTAGTAAAATGTTTGAGTTTGTAATGGTTGAAAATATGATGCCGACAGATAGTGTTAAAAACAACTTTAACACTATCGCATCGTGGTGGAGTGACCTTTGCACACAGTCGGATACTATTTTTTATAATGTCCACGCTTCGAGCAAGCTAATGACTAATTTGGGTGAGTTTTCAAGCCCTGACCAATTAATTTTACAGGTAACAAATGTAAAAAAACTTAAAAGCTATTTGGGAAGTGTTTTTGATTCTCTATCGGCACTTGAAGCTGATAAAGAGGGAAGTACAACTCTGCTTTTAAAACTTCTTACAAACCAAATGAGTAGTAACCTTGTTTTCAGTAAGCTTAAAATGTCAACCCCAACTAAAACCACAGTAACAACCTATGATGAAGTAATATCTTTTTCGGGCGCAAGTGATCCTAACTTTAAGGTTACCCTAAATGATAAAGTTCTTGAGGTTACTAAAGATGGATATTTCTCAATAACAGAGGAGTTAAAAGTTGGTACAAATACCTTTAAATTTACCCATAAAGGACAAACTACAACCTATAAAATAACAAGAAAAATAAAGCTATTTGAAAGCGTTGGACCAACCGGCACAATAGAAGTTGATGGCGGCACAGTTATCACACTTTCCGCAAGTGCCTACAGCGGCGCAACACTTACTGCCAAGGTTAACGGACAAACAGTAAAGCTAACCGAGGTTAAAAAGGCAGAGGTTTCTGATGAAAGCACGGTTTCTCCCTATGCTACATTTGAGGGAAGTTATACAGCACCAAATGCGACAGAAAAAGAGCAGAATTTAGGCACAGTGTCGTATAGCGGAAGTTGGCAGGGATATAGTGAAACTATGAATGGCGCTGTAATAAAGGTTTATGCTAAACCTGTTGTTAAAACATATAAAGCCGTTGAAATTACAGAAGAATTTGCTGAAACTTTCCCGACTGATAGGCTAAATGACCAGTCACAGCCTTATTGTTACCCGCTTCCTAAAGGAACAGTTGACTTTATTTCAGGAAATGAGCTCGTTTTTGTACAAAGCGGCACAACCTATAAGTATTACAAACTAAGGTCTGGACATAGAGTTTATTCTAAAGATGTAAAGCTCATTGATAAGGAGTATACAGATAATAAAGTTAATTCACTATCTTTAACCTACGACGGAAGATATGCAAATTTAGTTATAGATAATAGCTGGAATGTGCCTTTTAAATATATTGAAAGTCCCATTAGCTATAATAAAGACGGCACAACTTTAAGCGGCAACTATGCTGTGAACAAGATTACATATAGACTTTTTTATACAAATGCCGTTGATACATCCAAAATAACATTGGGGGATAACCCTCTTGTTTCAAAAATTGACTGTGAGGTTAAAGAAATCACTGTTGATGACGAAAAAATTTCGGTTTGCGATATTGTTTTAACATTAAAAGCTCAAGGCGGATATTTTGGTACAACACCGTATTATACAGCAAATAGCTTGAAACTTAGACTAAATGTTCCTG
>JAFSGZ010000052.1 GCA_017440545.1 Oscillospiraceae bacterium | reverse complement strand
GTCTCTTAAATAAAAAACAATGCACGATGCAATTTTGCAGCGTGCATTGTTTTTTAATAGGTGAATTTTATATCTTTTTCAATTTCATCGGCAGCTCCACCCGAACCATAAATCTTAAAATTCACAGTTACTCTGTAGGTGCCGGTTGATGGCAACTGAAATGTTCTTGAACCTGTGTATCTATAATCATAAATTGTATCTACCCATTCATCATTTGTAGTGCCAATATCTACGCGCGTCCAAAACAGCCATAAGGTTTGCTTTTCTATGTATGTTGTTATTACTGCCCTTGTTGTTACACCTGAAAATCCTGTATATTTGTAATTAATAGTTAATTTTCCGCTGTCCGATACACCTAAATTAGCAGTTGCGGTGTTGACATTATTATACAAAGGCATTATTTCATTTTCTGGAACTGCGGCAGAAGCCGAAACCGAACAAATAGGGATAATTGCTAAAGATAATGTTAAAATTGCAACCAACATTTTTTTAACAATTTTGCTCATTTTCTCATCTCCTTTCCTATATATTGAAAGCGTATAATGCTATTCTATATTTCAACAAATAATTTATATAATTAGGTTACAAAATTTGTCAAAAAAAGTAAAATATTTTTCCAATAAGTTTATGTTATATTAAAAAGCCTATATACACCATTTACAATCAACTTAAAATATGGTATTATATAGTTTAAGGGTAAGCTTTTACCAATTAATTTAAGAAAAAAGATACTTGCTTTATATATAATTGAAAGGATATCCAATGAACTATTCAGAGATTACACCCTACATTAAAGAACTTGCTAAAAAATCGTGTGACAACAACCACATTGTGCCCGAGCTTTATGTACAATACGATGTAAAGCGCGGTCTTAGAGATTTAAACGGCAACGGTGTCGTAACGGGACTTACAGAGGTTTCGCGCATAAAATCAAAGGACAAGGACGAAAATGGAAATGTCATTTCGGTGCACGGCGAGCTTAGCTATCGCGGAATTGACATCAGAAAGCTTGTTGCGGGCTTTTTAAGCGAAGACCGTCTTGGTTTTGAGGAAGCAGTTTATCTGCTTTTATTCTCTACCCTTCCAAACAAAAAGGAGCTTGAGAATTTTTCAAATCAGCTTTCTAATTATCGTTCACTTCCCACCTCGTTTGTACGTGATATGATTTTAAAAGCGCCCGGAAAGGATATGATGAACATTCTTTCGCGTTGTGTGCTTGCGCTTTACACTTACGATGAAAATCCCGATGACATTTCTATTGAAAATGTTTTAAGGCAGAGCTTACAGCTCATCTCACAGTTTCCTCTACTCGCTGTTTATGCATATCATTCGTTTCAGCATTATCACAACGGCAAAAGCCTTTTTATCCATTATCCAAAGGCTGAATACTCAACTGCCGAAAACCTTTTATATCTGCTTCGCGAGGACGGAGTTTTCACTCCGCTTGAAGCAAAGCTTTTAGACCTTTGCTTAGTGCTTCACGCAGAGCATGGCGGTGGTAATAACTCCACCTTTACAACCCACGTTGTAACCTCATCGGGAACCGACACCTATTCTTCTGTAGCCGCCGCCTTAGGCTCGCTTAAGGGTCCGCGTCACGGCGGAGCAAACATCAAGGTTATGCAGATGTTTGATGATATGAAAAAAAATATTGATACCACTAATGAGGAAGAAATCAAGGAATACCTTATTAAGCTTCTTAACAAGGAGGCTTTTGATAACAAGGGTCTTATTTATGGTATGGGTCACGCCATTTATTCACTTTCTGACCCAAGAGCAGATTTACTTCGCAGTTACGCAAAGCTTTTATCCGAAGAAAAGGGTATGCAGGAGGAATATAAGCTTTACGAAACTGTTGAAAGGCTTGCTCCTCAGGTTATTTGTGAAAGACGTAAAATGTACAAAGGCGTTAGTGCCAATGTTGACTTTTACTCGGGAATGGTTTATTCAATGCTCTCACTGCCCTACGAGCTGTTCACCCCTATTTTTGCAGTTGCAAGAATTGCGGGCTGGAGCGCTCACAGAATTGAGGAAATTCAAAACGCAGGAAAAATTATTCGTCCTGCCTATATAAATGTTAAAGAAGAAACAGAGTATATTCCTTTAAATGAACGCTAAACTGATTTAAAGTAAAACAAGATGAATCTTATGCTTTTTGTATCTATTATTTTATCGGGTTATGTATTTATTTAGCTTGTTTCACAAATTTAAGGAGTGGAATTTTATGCTGAGCTTTTTTAAAAAGCTTTCGCCGGCGCGAATTATTGCACTTGGTTTTTTAGCTTTAATTTTAATAGGCTCAATTTTATTAATGCTTCCTATATGCATAAAAGACGGGATTGAGGTTAGCTACATTGACGCCCTTTACACCTCAACGAGCGCCGTCTGCGTTACAGGTCTTATCACTATCGACCCCGGCGATACTTTTACGCCTATCGGTCAATTTATTTTAGGCCTTCTTATTCAAATTGGCGGACTTGGTGTCACCTCAGTTGGTGCCGGTGTTATTATGGCTATGAACAAGCGTCTTGACCTTAAGAGCAGACTGCTTATCAGAGAGGGCTCGAATTTGGGCTCGGCTAAGGGAATTGCACTTTTTATTAAAAATGTTTTTGTTTTAACACTTATTTTTGAGCTTATTGGTGCTGCTTTGAGCTTTATTGTATTCAGTCAAGATTATCCTATACTTGATGCAATCGGAATCAGCTTATTTCACTCGGTTGCGGCATTTAACAACTCAGGCTTTGACATACTCGGAAATTTTCAAAGTCTTATTCCATATCAAAGTAATGTGCTTTTAAATTTAGTCACCTGCGCTCTTATATTTTTTGGCGGAATAGGTTTTCTTGTTATTAGAGAGATAATAGACAAGCGATTTAATTTAAAAAAATGTTCAATGCACACAAAGGTTGTTTTATCTGTAAGCGCTGTTTTATTAATAGTTGGTACGCTTTTAATTAAATTAACCGAAGACATTTCGTGGCTCGGTGCTTTTTTCACCAGCGTTTCTGTAAGAACCGCCGGATTTAGTGCATATTCTTTAGGTGGTTTTTCAAACGCCGGACTTTTAATTGTAATTATTCTTATGATTATAGGAGCTTCTCCGGGTTCTACCGGCGGCGGAATAAAAACAAGTACATTTTTTGTGCTTGTTATGGGAATTAAATCGGCGGCAACAAACAAAAGCGAAAAAGCATTTAAATATTCTATTCCTAAAGATGCTTTTAAAAAGGCGGCTACTATTTTCACACTTGCAATTTCGATTATAGCGCTTGGTACATATCTTTTATTAGCACTTGAGCCTAACATTAGATTTATTGATGCGCTGTTTGAAATCACAAGTGCATTTGGCACAGTTGGACTTTCAACAGGAATTACCACCTCGCTGTGTGATTTAAGTAAGCTTTTATCAATTATTATTATGTTTATAGGAAGGCTTGGACCTTTAACTGTCGCAACACTTTGGTATTTTTCAAAGGGCGAGCGTGTGCGCTACCCCGACGGAGATATAGCCATTGGCTAACCTAGCAAGAAAAGAGGAAGAAGAAAATGTTTAAGAAAGCTAAAAAGAACGATAACACATACGCAGTTATAGGATTAGGCAGATTTGGCTATGCCCTAACATTAGAGCTTGCTGCAGCAGGCGCCGAGCTTGTTGTACTCGACCAAGATGAAGAAAAAATAAGAGAAATTCGCGAATACACTGAAAACGCATTTGTGGTTAAAAACCTTGAAAAGAAAACTTTAGAGGAAACAGGTGTTCAAAACTGTGACGTTGCAATTTTGTGTATAGGCGAGCACATTGACACATCAATTTTAACTACATTGAACTTAGTTGAGCTTGGTATTAAAAATGTAATTGCAAAAGCTAAAAGCTACGAACACGGAAAAATTCTTGAAAAACTCGGTGCCGAAGTGGTTTATCCTGAAAGAGATATGGCAATACGCCTTGCTCATAGACTTGAAGCCTCGAAGGTTCTTGATTACATTCAGCTCAGCGAAAAACTCAATATTTCAAAGCTCATTGTTCCTAACGCCTTAATTGGTAAAAATGTTATAGAGGCAAATTTAAGACAAAATTTCGGCGTCAACATTATTGCTATTGAAAATGCAGGTGTTGTTTTAGACACAGTAACTCCGGGCTACACATTTAAAGAGGGCGATATACTATTTGTTTCAGGTAGCCGTGACAGTTTAAATAAACTATCAGAAATAACAGAATAAAAATTAAAAGGTGCTCTTCTATAGAGCACCTTTTTTATTTACAAAACTGTTCTACATAGCTGTCAATAGCGCCGCCAATTACCTTTACAGCCTCTTCTCTGCCCTTAACCTCATCAACAGCAGTATCCTTGTTTTCAAGGTTTTTATAAACCGTAAAGAAATGACGCATTTCATCAAAAATATGGCTTGGGAGCTGTGAAATATCGGTGTAGTGATTGTAGTTTGGGTCAGAATACGGAATGGCAATAATCTTTTCATCATTTCTGCCGTTATCTATCATATTAATAACACCGATAGGATATGCTCTGACAAGTGTCATTGGCTCTAAGGTTTGTGAGCAGACCAATAGCACATCAAGAGGGTCTTTATCATCTCCATAGGTTCTGGGGATAAAGCCATAGTTTGCGGGATAGTGTGTTGAGGTGTATAAAATTCTATCAAGAATTAAAAAGCCGGTTTCTTTATCAAGCTCGTACTTTTTCTTGCTACCACGCGGAATTTCTATAACACAAACAAAATCCTCGGGTGTTATTCTTTTAGGTGATATATCGTGCCATATATTTGACATAGTAGTTCCTCCGTACATTTTATAGATTAGATTATAACCCACTCATATAAAAAAAGCAACTAAATAAGCTTTATTTACTAAATATAATTGACTAAAATTTGTTTTAGAGCTATACTATTTTTAAGTTAAATGTATAAGAAGGAGAAAAAATATGTTTAAAAAAATATCAAATTACTTACCGCCCAAAACATATAAGCCTTTAATTTTTACAGGCATACTTGCTTTGGTTTTAGTTTTGATTTTTGCTCTTACTGCGTTTACAGGCGAAATAAATTACGAATTTAAAAATGACAGCTTAACTGTAAACGCAAGCTACCATAAAAGTCTTGAAATAAAATACAGTGAAATTGACAGCATTGAATTTAGAGTTAACAGTGATGTAGGAAAGCGTGATGGCGCTTTTGTATCAGACAAACTTCTCCTTGGAAACTTTGAAAGCGAGCAATACGGTGAATATATAAGATATAGCTATAAAAACAATAGCTCGAGTATTATTATAAAAGCCAAAAACAAAACAATTATTCTAAACGATAAAACCGACAGCGAAACCAAAGAGCTATATAGCGAAATTTTAAACTGGGTGCCAAAAAAATAGGTGAAAGCTATGACTATCAGAGAAAAGATGCACAGCCGTGCTCTTTACATTCCAACCGACAGCGCGCTTATGCGCGAGCAAAGAAAAAGGCAGCATTTAATGCAAAAATTTAATTCCCTTAGCCCTTTAAAACAGAATAAGCGTCAAAAGCTTATGAAAAAGATGTTTTGCGAGGTTGGCGATGGCTGTTTTATTGAAGGAAATGTTTTTTCAAACTTTGGCTGTGCTAATGTGCATTTGGGGAACAATGTCTACGCAAACTTTAATTTAACTTTAGTTGATGACACGCACATTTATATAGGCGACTATACTATGATAGGTCCAAATGTCACCATTGCAACTGCAGGACACCCTCCCCTTCCCGAGCTTCGCAAAAAGGGCTATCAGTTTAATGCCTCTGTCAAGATAGGAGAAAACTGCTGGATAGGTGCAGGAGCAATTATTCTTCCCGGTGTAGAAATCGGTGATAATTCTATCATCGGTGCAGGCAGTATTGTTACAAAATCTATTCCTAAAAACTCGGTTGCTGTTGGAAATCCTTGTAAGGTTTTAAGAGAAATTAATGAGCACGACTGAGAGTATTATTTTAAAGACCTTAAAATACCAAAAGAATTATTATAAAAAGCGCAAACCTCTGTAAAGCTAAATTTCTTTACAGAGGTTTGCTTATTTTATTATTGCTCTATTTTATTTCAAAATGGATATTTCCGCTTGTTGTAGTTATTCTACACACGCCGCCTACTGTGTATGGAACAGCTATATTTCCGCTTGTACTTTTTGCAATAAAGGTTTTATCGCTCAAAAGTATTCCCTCGACCTTTCCACTAACGGATTTTAATATAAGCTCACCTGCATCACAATCTTTAAGTTCTATTTTCCCGCTTGCAGTTTTTGCATTTATTTGATCAGACGAAATTAAACTATTGAGCATTATTTTGCCGCTTGCTGTGCTTGCTGTAAAGTTATTGCACTTAACATTACTTACCGATATACTACCACTTGCACTTGTTAATTCAATTTCTTTTAGGTCTGAATTTTTCACATCTATGTCGCCGCTTGCAGTTGCTATCGTAAGTTCATCTCTTGCCTTTGCCAAAAAGCTTATATCACCACTTGCGCTTTTTATTTCAGCCTCTTCAAATTCAAGTGCACTATCAACCGTCACATTTCCACTGGCGGTTTTTATATTAAGTTCATATAAGCTTTGCTGTGTAAGGCTTAAAGTTATATGCATTTTGTTAATGTTTATACCTATAAAATCTTACCACTTTC
>JAFSGZ010000051.1 GCA_017440545.1 Oscillospiraceae bacterium | reverse complement strand
TGCTTTGGTATTATTCCTCTTTTTGGTGTTACCTGTGTTTTTGCTCTATATAAAAATCCCTGAAGTATGGGATATAATAGTAGGACTTTTAGCTGGTTTATTAATTTGGTTTAATATAATGTTTTTTAGTAAATTTATTAAACAAGAGGGCGACCAATTAGACGAATATTTTGACATAGGTACAATAGAATTTGCAAAGGATTTTAAGTTTCCTAAATATCATTTTATGACCGAGTCTGTATCGGTTTTGGAAGTAGACGGCGAACAAATACCAATACGCATTGAGCCCATTAAAATCGGAATAAAATCGGGTAAATTTAAGTTTAACTGCATAGCTGATAACAGTAGACTGAAAATTGATACAGAGGGCAAAAAGCTAAAGGTCCTCGACGGCGAAAAAGTCATAGGCTATATGACAGTTGAAAAGTATATTCCCATAAATTAATAAAAAACTTGAGGAACAACACAATGAGAAAATACTACTGCCCATATTGCGAAAAAAGTGCATGAAATTATCTGAAAAACATCTATTAAAACCTAATGAAAATTTTGAAGGGGATAA
The DNA here is from genome assembly GCA_017440545.1 of Oscillospiraceae bacterium. Lineage (GTDB taxonomy): Bacteria > Bacillota > Clostridia > Oscillospirales > Ruminococcaceae > SIG578. The sequence goes on along the minus strand of JAFSGZ010000051.1, from coordinate 5,738 downwards.
ATTATAAAACAAAGCTTAACGGCATAAAAGGAGTAGTTTATGTTTATAGAAAGTCTAAATAAAGTTTTACGATGATTTTAAAGTATTTGATGATGTGCTTTATATACAAAACAAATAAGCCTTGGCATAAGCCAAGGCTTATTTTTATTAGTCTATTACGCTGTAGCCCGCATCGGTGACGGCTTTTGTTAAAGCCTCGACAGAGAGGCTTTGGCCCTCTACGCTGGCGGTTTTTTGCTCTAAGCTGACTTCAACGCTCTCGACGCCTGAAACGCCCTCGAGCGCCTTTTTAACGTGGGCAACGCAGTGCATACACATCATACCGTCAATTTTAAGTGTTATTTTCATTTTGCTCTCTCCTTTTGTTTTTTTAGTTCCGAAATATTTAAGCCGCAGGGCGTTTGACACAACGCAAAGCGACGAAAGGCTCATTAAAAGTGCCGCTATCATAGGACTTAATTTTAAATTAAAGGGAATATAAAGTACGCCTGCGGCAAGTGGTATGCCGAGAGTGTTATAGAAAAATGCCCAGAAAAGATTTATTTTTATATTTTTAAGCGTTTTGCGGCTTAAAGAAATGGCATTTTTTATATCCATAAGCGAGCTTTTCATTAAAACTATATCAGAGCTGTCACGCGCGATGTCCGAGCCGCCGCCGATAGAGGCGCCGATGTCGGCAGATTTTAAAGCTACGGCGTCGTTTATGCCGTCGCCCACCATTACAACGCATTTATGACTTTTCTTAAACTCGTTTACTATCTCTGCCTTTTTATTTGGAAGAACCGAAGCAAAAACCTTATCAACATTTACCTTTTTTGCAATTTCATTGGCGGTTTTCTCATTATCGCCCGTTATCATAGCGGTGGCAATTCCCATTTTTGAAAGCTCTGAAATAGCCTCACGGCTTTCTTCTCTAACTTCATCGCGCACCTCAAAGGCAGCTAAAGCTTGCCTATTTGTAGCTAAATAAATCTGAAAGCCAGTTTGTTCTATGTTAAGCCCTGTCTTTTCCTTTATAAACTCTGCACTTCCTGCAAAATAAGGTTTATCCTCGATTTTACCCTCAACGCCTTTGCCGAAAACGGCATTAAACTCGGTTACCTCAAAAAGCTCTTTATCCTTTGCCCTATTTAAAACCGCCTTTGAAAGCGGGTGTTCGCTGTGCTTTTCTAAGGATGCACAAAGCACAAGGGCGTCGTCCTCTGAAAGTCCCTCTTTAAAAAGCTTTACAGCGCTTAAACTCGGTTTACCCTTTGTTATGGTGCCTGTTTTATCCATTAAAACAGCATCGGCGGCGCTTAAATGCTCTAAAACCTCGGCAGATTTAATAAGCACACCCATTTCCGCCGCCTTACCTGTTGATACCATTATGGCAAGCGGAGTTGCAAGCCCGAGCGCGCAGGGGCAGGAAACAACCAGCACCGAAACGGCAAAATTAAATGCAGTTTCAAAGCTACCGCTAAATACAAGCCAAGCTATAAAGGTTATAGTCGAGATTAAAATTACAATTGGAACAAAAACGGCACTCACCTTATCGGCAAAGCGTGCTATGGGGGCTTTACTTGTGCCCGCCTTTTCAACCATTTCAATTATTTTAAACAGCGTGCTGTTCTTTCCTGCATTTGTGACCTTAAAATAAAAGCTTCCGTTTTTATTTATAGTGCCCGAGATGACCTCTTGCCCCACGCTCTTTAAAACGGGGAGGCTTTCGCCCGTTATAGCTGACTCGTCTAAAAATCCCTCGCCTTTTATGATAACACCGTCGGCGCAGAGGCTTTCGCCCGGGCGGATTATAATTACATCGTCCTTTTTTATATCCTCATAAAGAGTGGGCTTTTCGTTTCCGTCTACAATTACATTGGCAGTTTTGGGTGCAAGCGAATAAAGCTTTGACAGCGCCGAGGCGGTTTTTACTTTACTTCTGCTCTCGAAAAATTTGCCGAGGCGCACAAGGCACAAAATCATTGCCGCCGACTCAAAATAAAGAGAATGTGAAAGCGAATTTATCTCACTTAAGTTGCCGCCTTTTGAGGCTATGAGCATCTTTACAAACACAAAGCTTGCATACAAAAACGACGACGCCGAGCCTATTGAAATTAGGCTATTCATATTGGGAACTCTTTTAAAAAGTGCCTTAAAGCCGTCTTTGTAAAAATCGAGGTTAATTATTATAACTACAAGGCTTAAAATCAGCTGTATTGCCGCCAAGACACACAAATTTCGCTCATCAGAAAAAAACTGCGGCATAGGAAGCTTAAACATTCTTCCCATTGAAAAATACATAAGAGGAATTAGGAGAGAAAACGAGGCAATTAGCCTCTTTTTTATATTATCCTTTTTCTCACTTTTTAAGCTGCCCGAAACATAAGCGCCGTAGCCTATAGAGGCGACAGCGGCAATTATTGTGCTCTCGGAAAGCTCTGTTTCATCAAACTCAACCACCATTGAGTTTGAAACGAGGTTTACATCGCAATTTTTCACTCCCGAGAGCTTATTTACTTTTTTAGAAATATTTGCCTGACAGGCAGAACAGGTCATACCTATAATGTCAAAGCGTGTGGTTTTCATTTTAGTCCTCTCTTAAAATTGCAAAGCCAAAGGGCTCTACATAAATTTTACTGTCCTCATAAGAATTTGAGAGCATTAAAGCCTTGCCCTCGCACTCTATTTTATCACAGCCTAAGTTTAAAATGCAAACTATTTCTTTGCCGTTTAAGCGGCGCTTTAGCTTTAAGGCTCGCTCGCCGAGAGCTTCTACATCAAGCTCGCCTAAGGTAAGCTCGCTGTTTTGCGACCTTAATTTAGAAAGGGCGCGGTGAAGCTCTAAAAGCTCGTTGTTTTGTGTTTTTGACCAGTCGAAACAGCTTCTGCAAAAAGGGTCGCCAAAGCCCTCGGTTCCTATCTCGTCACCATAGTAAATGCAGGGCATTCCGGGGAGAGTAAACTGCAAGAAAACTGCGGCAGAGAGAAGCTTTAAGCTATAATTTAGCTTGTCCTTTTCCATTTTATAGCCTGCCATTTCGCCCTTTGAGTTTTTATATTCGCCCGAAAGGGCAGTTAATGCCCTTACTGTGTCGTGGGTTGAAAGGCTGTTCATAGCGCAAAGCAGAGCCTCGCGCGGATAGTTTTCGCAAATATCCAAAACACCGTGTCTAAAGCTCTCGGCATTTATATTACCGCTTACAAAATTTAAAATTGCAGAGCGGAAGGGATAATTCATAGTACTGTCAAGCTCACTATTTGTAAAATAGCGTCTTCTCACGCTGTAACTTATTTTATTTGAAGCGTCTTCCCAGACCTCTCCTATTAAAAGGGCGTCGGGCTTAATTTGTTTAAGTCTATTTCTAAGACGCTTTATAAACTCGTCGGGTAATTCGTCGGCAACGTCTAATCTAAAGCCGTCAGCCCCGAGGCGCAGCCAATGTGCAATTACGCTGTCCTCACCCTCGATTATATAGTCTAAAAAGCTCTCATCAAGCTCGTTTGTGCAGGGCAGGGTGTCAATGCCCCACCAAGATGTATACTCGTCGGGGTAATTTTTAAAATCAAACCAGCTTATATAGGGTGAGTTTTTATCGTAATAGGCGCCCTTTTCAAAGCGTTTTAATTTATCAAAATAGATGCTGTCACTTCCCGTGTGGGAAAAGACGCCGTCTAAAATAATCGAAATAGAGAGTTTATGCGCGCTGTCGCAAAGGCTTTTAAAGTCCTTTTCTGTACCGAGCATTTCGTCGCATTTTTTATAGTCGGCGGTGTCATATCGGTGATTTGAATAGGCTTTAAAAATGGGATTTAAATAAATTACCTCAACACCGAGGCTTTTAAGATAAGGAAGTTTTTTCTCAATTCCCCTAAAGTTGCCGCCGAAAAAGTCGTTATTTAAAATTTTGCCGTTTTCATTCGGCAGATAGTCGGGAAGCTCATTTACGCTCTCATGAATTTTAAAGGGAGTGAGCTTGCCCTCTAAATTAACCTCGCCATCTTTATTAAAGCGGTCGGGGAAAATTTGATACATAGTTTTGCCCTTAAATTTATCGGGAGTTTTAAACTCGCTTTCAATACAGCTTACCTGCCAAAGCTCACCCGTGTGCATATTTGTTTTATCAAAGCCCTCGCGGTAGAGCGAAAACTCGCCCTCGACGGTTTTAATGTGAAAATAATAAAAATACAGATTAGGGGTGCAAAAAGCTATTTTTTCGCTAAAACACTCGTACTCGCCCTCATCAAAGCTCTTTTTGAGGCTATACTCAGCAAAGGGGGAGTAGTCATCGCGCAAAACCCTTAAATTAACGGCAGTAGCCCTGCAGCTTTTCGGCACATAAACCGAAAAACTGCAAGGCATATTTTCACTAAGCGTCCCTGTGGGACTTTTATATTTGGGATTTTTGCTGTCGAACAAAATTCTCATTTTACATCTTCCAAATGTTATCTACATACTCTAACACCGAACGGTCTGCCGAGAAAAGACCTGCCTTTGCGATGTTTACGAGGCTCTTTTTAGTAAAGGTATCCTTATCCATATAGGCGGCGGACACATCGTTTTGAGCTCTTACATAATCGTCAAAGTCGGCAAGAGTCATAAATCTGTCGGGTGCGCCGTAGCGACTTGTTAAGAGCGAAGCGGCAATATCTTCAAACTTCTGACCGAGCACGCCCGAGGTTATCATATCAACAACCTCTTTAAGCTCTTTATTGTTATTATAATACTCTCTGGGATTATAGCCACTGCGCATAAGCTCCTCAGCCTCATGCGCCTTTAAGCCAAAGAGGAAGATGTTCTCCTCTCCGACCTGCTCGGTAATTTCAACATTTGCACCGTCGAGTGTACCGAGGGTTACAGCACCGTTTATCATAAGCTTCATATTACCTGTACCCGAAGCCTCTTTACCTGCGATTGAAATCTGCTCAGAAATTTCGGCAGCAGGAATGATTTTTTCGGCAAGCGAAACCTTATAATCCTCAATAAATACGACCTTGATTTTTTCTCTTGCAACGGGGTCTGCATTTATGAGCTTTGAAACAGCATTAATAAGGCTTATAATCTGCTTTGCAAGGTCGTAACCTGCGGAAGCCTTGGCACCAAAGATAAATGTTCTGGGTGCTATATCTAAATTGGGATTAGCCTTAATTCTGTTATAAAGGTGCATAATCTGAAGCACATTTAAAAGCTGACGCTTATATTCGTGAAGTCTCTTAATCTGAATATCAAAGAGCGACTCGGGGTTTACATTTATGCCGTTTTTATTAGCAATATAAGAGGCGAGTGCCTTTTTATTTTCAAGCTTAATTCTTCTTAAATCCTCTAAAACAGCCTTGTCGTCCTTAAACTTTAAAAGCTTTTCAAGCTCATTAGCATCCTTTTTAAAGCCCTCGCCGATAAGCTGTGATAAGAGATTAGTCAAGGCGGGGTTGGACTGGCAAAGCCAGCGGCGGTAGGCTATACCGTTGGTAACATTTAAAAATCTATTGTTATCAAGGTTATAGTAATCATTAAAAATGCTGTTTTTGAGAATTTCTGTGTGTAATTTTGAAACGCCATTTATCTTATGACAGCAAGCAAGGCAAAGATTTGCCATTTTAACCTCACCATTTGAGATAACTGCCATATAGTCAACTTTGGCGTGGTCGTAGGGATGAATTTCATAGAGCTTATTTACAAGGCGTCTGTTAATTTCAAGCACTATTGAATAAACTCTCGGAAGCTGTTCTTTAAACAGCCATTCGCTCCAGCGCTCAAG
>JAFSGZ010000050.1 GCA_017440545.1 Oscillospiraceae bacterium | reverse complement strand
ATTTATTAAACCTCAATTTGCACAAAATTGCAATAGTTTTGCACTAAAAAGGCCATATTTGGCGCATACGCCAAATATGGCCTTATGTTTTTATGCACTATGCCAAGCTATTAGTTGCACTCTGCAACGAGGGGACCTGCAAGCTCGCTTAAGAAGAAGAGCCTTCCGGGGAGTGTGGGGATAAAGCTTGAGGTAATCCACATTGAAGGACCGTGACGGAGAGTCATCCAGAAGCTCATACCCTGCCACTGCATTCCGCGGCCTAAGGTACCATCGCATCCACCGATAGCGTAGTCAGCCTGTAAGAAGAGGCCGGGTCCGATTGTGTTAGCTCTGCAAGGAACTAAGGTTGTTCTTGACTTAAAGCTTGTTAAAGCGTTTTGCTCAACGGTTAAGGGGTGAATTTTAGCAGCAATTCTGTAAGGCTGCTGTTTCCACTCTTCAACGCTGTTATAATCAGCTGCAAAGTGGGGCTCCCAGAATGCGATATGGCACATTCTGCCGATACCGTAAACTAAGATAAGCTTTGCGCCCTTTGCCTTTAAAGCGGCAATCTTTTCGGGATATGTAGGAAGATTATCCTTTGTTGCAAAGTTTCTCTGATTTACGGGAACTGTAAGCTCACCGAGGGGATTGTAGAATGCTTTTTCCATTGTGTACTGGAATGAAGCAGGATTTTCGGGAGAAAGGGTGTTACCCTCGCTGTCTGCCCACTCGTCCATGTTAAAGCAATGAACGTGGTCGCACTTTACATTCCATTCCTTTAAGAAATAAACTGCCCATTTATACATACCCATAGGTCCAACAGGGAGAATGAAAGCAACTTCGCTTCCCTCTTCCTTTGCTTTTCTGATTTGAAGAGCAATTTCGTGTCCCATATATGCGTCAAAGTCGTGGATATCGTCGCACTTTACGGGTGTAAAGTCCTTGTTCCAGAAATCCTGACGGTCAAGAGCCTCTTCGGGCGCATGGTCCATACATTTGTCGATTTTCTCCATGTCCCATCCGGCAGGATAGAAGCCTTCGAGCATAGAGCCTTTAACGGTGCTTGAAAAATCCATTTAAGTTTCCTCCTAAATTTTATATAAATTTAATTTCTAAACATTTTTAGGGAAGCAGACGCTTTGTTGTTCCCTTTAGGTATGACTGAAGCTGAATAAAGCCCTCGGCATACTCTGCGCCGCACTGATAGCCGCGATAACGCGAGCAGGTTTTAACCATATCTGCAAAATCAATTCCGTCGTGCTCACGCATCCAAACAAGCTGGCTTTCGTGGCACTCGAGCATCTCGAGCTTTAAGTCAATTTCTTCGCTTATATCAACAAACTCGGTGGGCACAAAATCAACACCTGCGAGTGTATCCATATAATAAATAGGAACAAGCTTTGCAGGCTCGCCATCGGGTGAGCTGTATACGTGAGGATAGTTTGTATAGTTAGGAAGTGTTGCGGCAAAGCTTGCGTCGAACACAAGACGCGAAACTGCTGTATGGTCGGGCATATAGTCATTGGGATTATGGGTTATTATAAAATCGGGGTTTGCATAACGGATAATATCAATGATTTTTTCTCTTGCCTCTTTATTGTTATCGTAAATATCAAGGTCATTAAAGCCTGCTGAAATTACCTCAATTCCTGCAAGTGATCCTGCCTTTTTAGCTTCATTTGCGCGAATAACAGTAAGCTCATCGGGAGGGATAATAACGTGGCCTAAGTTACCTGTTGAAACGTGGCATACGATAACCTTATCGCCTCTTTTAACACATTTTGCAAGTGTGCCGGCACAGGCGATTTCAACATCGTCGGGGTGGCAGCCTATAGCAAGTACATTCATTTAAAAAGCCTCCCTTATTTAACCTCTACGCAAATGCCCTTATCCGAAGATTCATAAGCTGCTCTTACAACCTTTTGGATGTGAACTGCATCAGACATAGGAATTTCGATGGGTGTGTCATTTAAAACAGAGTCAGAGAAGGACTCGATTTCCTTAGTGTACATATTACCAAACTCAACATTAATCTCCATAGGAGCAACATCGTTTCTGTTTTGGTTTGCATCATAGCCCTCGGCATCTGATACAACAACCTCGATTTTACCGCCTTCAACCTGACCGATTGTACCCTCAGCGATTATGCTTCCGCGTGTGCCATAGAATTCCATTCTGCACTTTGCAGCAGCATCGGGAATGTTGAAGTTACTGTCAACATAACCTGTTACACCGTTGTCGAGCTGAATTAAAACGTTTGAAGAGTCGTCAACATCGTAATCAAAGGTTTTTGTTGCATTAAATGCCATTGTTTTAACGGTTCTGCCGCCGGTGATGTACTCAATAAGGTCGATGCAGTGAACACCCATATCAATGAGTGCGCCGCCGCCCGAAAGAGCCTTTTTCTGACGCCAAGCGCCTTCCATTTTAGGATACCAGCAGGTGAGCTGTGCTCTTGCTGAAACAACCTGACCTAAAACGCCCTCGGCGATAAGGTCGTGCATTTTTTTATGGTAAGCGTGGTATCTCATCATAAAGCCGGTTGCAGTTTTAACGCCGCAATCGTCACAAATTTTCTGAATTTCCTCTGCCTCTTCAACTGTCATAGCGATGGGCTTTTCGCAGAGAATGTGTTTGCCTGCCTTTGCAGCGGCAATAACCTGGTCCTTGTGGAAGGTTACGGGCGATGCGATGTATACAACCTCAACCTCGGGGTTAGCAATAAGCTCAAACGCATCGGTGTAGGCATACTTTGCATTATACTTTGCGCGAAGAGCCTCTGCTACATCGGGATTTACCTCCATAACAGCAACAAGCTCTGCGTTTTTAGCAAGCATCATACCGGGAATGGTTCTTCTGTCGGCAATGCCGCCGGCGCCGATAACGCCCCATTTAACTTTTTTCATAGTCCTATTCTCCTTTTATGTGAACTTTATTTTTCAAAATTAATTGACTGTGTTACGTTTTTCAAACATTACGCTTCCGAATGTTCTGCCCTCGAGTTTATGTTCTACACACCATTTAGCCGCTGTCAGAACTATTTCTTCAAACTCGGGGATATAAGCGTCATAATCCTCGTAGAAATACTCCTCGTGAATCATAACCTCCATAAAGCCTGCTCTGTGCGGATTTTTATAAATTTCGTCAAGTGTAGAAGCAACATCTTCAAGCTTAAGGGTGTTTAAAACTAAATCTATTCTTCCGTAGATTATATCCTCTTCTGTGTCAACCCAGAAATCTCTTTCACCTACATAGCGAACCAAATCGTCGGGGTAGAAATAAGAAACGAGTGTTGTGCCATTAGGATTAAATTCAAAATATCCTGCCGCACCCTTAACACCAAGTGCTCTTATTCCTCTCATACCCTCAACTGTACACTCACCCCAATGAACTGTTGTCATATCAGAAAGGGTTTCTCTGCCTGCAAATCTTATAATTTCACGATTTACCTTTTCACAGTCGCGAGAAATTGTTTCTCTGTCTGTGTGCTTATAAGGCATATCGGGGTGGTTTGTGTTGGCGTGGAAGGAAAGTCGAAGCCAATTTGAATTTTCTATCCACTCGTCTTTAAATTTATCTGTCATCATTGACAAATCAAACGCGCCGCGTTTATTTTTAAAATCGTGCATATCGTCAAACGCATAGAATAAATTTAAATGAACGGTTGCACCATAAAGGTCGTGCGCTTTTTTATATACTGCTAAATAAGGATTTTCAAAAATCGATTTATATGTATCCTTGTTTTTATTAATATCCCAAAGAAAGATAATATTATCATCAACCGAAATTCTGTATCCGCCGCTGGCGCCGTCTAATTTATAAACTGCAACCTTAGCGAAAGCCTCGCTGTCGTTTTTATCAACAGCAACAAATGTATTTCTATAGCCTACTGCCTCAACATCTGCCTCAAAAAGCTCTCCGTTTTTTGTAGCCTTTATGTTGTTTATATAGATATCGGCATTATCATTTGCCTTAACCTTTGCCTTAACAAAAAGCTTTCCGTCCTTTAAAAAGCCATCGTGTTCATTTACACAGTCGCCATCAATGGGGAAAACAAAATTGATTTTGTTACCGTTTTTAAAATAATCCTTCGTAACACTCACTCCTAATCAAATATATCGCCGTGAAAGTCAACATCAAAAACGCTTTCGCAGAGGCTTTTTGACATTCCCTTTACAGTCATTATATCATCTATATCGGCGGTTTCAAAGCTGATTTTACCCGAAATTGCCGAAAACGCGCGTTTTTTTGCTTCATTTACGGCAGTTTCTAAAACAAACCTGCTTTTTTGCCATTCGCCCTTATTAATTATAACCTTATCTGGATTTATGATATTTATTGCATTTGCTATACCTATTCCTAAATACTCGCCCGTTTTGATCAAAAGCTCTGTGGCGGTTTTATCGCCATTTTCAAAGCCGTTTATTACATCATCAAGGCTATTACCCTTACCCGACTTTTGATACTGCTCGCAAACTCTTTCAATTGAGCACATAGTTTCAAGACAGCCTCTATTTCCGCAAAAGCACATATCGCCGTCCTTTTCAACGGTGGTATGTCCTATTTCGCCGATTATACTTTTATTTATATGTCCTTTATAAAAGTTTACAGCGCCGACGCCGTCCTTTAAGTCGACAAACAGCATACTGTTTATTTTTTCATTATCTGAAAGGCTGCAATAATAAGCCTTTGCCGACGAGGTATCCATTACAAAAACAGGTTTATTGATTTCCTTTTGAATTTCGCCCTTAAAGTCAACATTATCCCAGCGAAATTTACTTGAAACGGCAAGGGTGCCATCAGGCATTAAAAGTGCCGAAACCGAAATACCGACAGCAAGTATTTTTTGGCTATCGGAATTTGAGATAACCGAATGAATTTCCTCTTTTACAATGGAAAGTGCCTTTTGAGAGGTTAAATTGGGCGCATTGTGAATACGCGAGGAGATAACCTCACCATCGAGATTAGTTAAATAAACTCCTACACCCTCGCGTGTGATGTTTACACACACGAAATTGTAGTTTGTTGCACAAAATTTAAGCATAACGGCTTTTCTGCCGATTTTATCTGTTACCTCGCGGCCCACCTCGCAAACAAGCCCCTTTTCAAGCAGAAAAGAAATTATGTTTGTTACCGACGCCTTTGAAAGTCCTGTCATTTCTGATATGGCAGGCTTTGATATTGAGGGGTTTTGTATAAGCGAGTTTAACACTTTGAGTCTATTAATTTTTTGCATTAATCTGACGTTTGCAACCTGCTTATTCAAAAAAGCACCTCTAATCATAATTTATACAGTAGTATTATACCACACAAATTTTGGAAGTGTCAATATAAAACCGCCTGTGAATTGTGTAATTTATTTTGGTTTATTTTGCCGTTTTGCTTGACTTCATATTTTATATTGTGATAAACTTAAATAGAAATAAGACCTTTTTACTGAAATATATTATTACTTATTATAGAAGGAGTAGGTACTATGTCAAATCTTAAGACTGTTTCGCATAACGTTGATATATGCGTAGTCGGCGGAGGACTTGCAGGACTTTGCGCTGCTGTTTCAGCTGCACGCCACGGTTCTAAAGTTGCCATTATGCAGGACCGCCCCATGTTCGGAGGAAACGCTTCAAGTGAAGTCCGTATGTGGCTTTGCGGCGCTCAGGGTAAAGACTGTCGTGAGTCGGGAATCGTTGAAGAAATCGAAATGGATAACCTTTACCGTAACCCCGAAAGAAATTACAGCATTTGGGACAGCGTTCTTTTCGAGAAAATTTATTTAGAGAAGAACATCACAATGCTTTTAAACTGCAGCTGCCTTGATGCAGAGATGGACGGCGATAAAATCGTTTCTGTTAAGGGCTGGCAGACAACTACACAAAAGTTCCACGTGGTTAATGCTAAGATTTTCATTGACTGCTCGGGTAACAGCATTTTAGCACCTCTTACAAACGCTGAGTTCAGACAAGGCAGAGAAGCAAGAGGAGAATTTAACGAAAGTATCGCTCCTGAGGTTGCAGATAAAAAGACAATGGGTCTTTCCTGCATGATTCAGGCTGTTGAAACAGATAAGCCCTCTTACTATATTCCTCCCGTTTGGGCAGAAAAATATGAGCACGCAACCATTCAAAGAAAGCCTCATATGGAAGATGTAGGCGAAAACTTCTGGTGGATGGAGCTTGGCGGCGTTAAGAACACTATTGACGACTGCGAAGAAATTAGAAACGAGCTTTTAGAGATTGCCTATGGTATGTGGGATTACTGCAAGAACGACCCCGCTGTTGCAGAAGCAAACCGTAACTGGCATCTTGACTGGGTTGGTATTCTCCCAGGTAACCGTGAGAGCCGCAGATATGTAGGCGACCACATTATGACTCAAAACGATGTTGAGGCAGAAGGCAAGTTTGAAGACATTATCGCATACGGCGGCTGGAAGATGGACGACCATCACCCCGAGGGCTTCAGAACAAGAGAAGCTCCCACAATTTTCCATCCCGCTCCCTGCCCCTATGGTATTCCCTACCGCAGCATTTATTCAAAGAACATTTCTAACCTTATGTTCGCAGGAAGAAACATCAGCGTTACACACTCTGCTCTTTCTTCAACAAGAGTTATGCTCACCTGCGGTATTTTAGGTCAGGCAGCAGGTACTGCTGCAAGTATGGCAACAAAGAAGGGAATTACTCCCAGAGAGATTTACACAGGTGGACACATAAAAGAGCTTCAGCAAACACTTATGTATGACGACTGCTTCCTTCCCTTTGTTGACAGAATTGTTTCTGACTTAACAAAGAATGCAACAATCGTTTGCGACGATGAGGATGCTGAAAACCTCAGAAACGGTATTGACCGTGAATATGACGGCAACGACAACGGCTGGAGAGCTACCCCCGGAAAGAGCGTTGAGTATCGCTTTGATGCTCCCACAAAGCTTTCTGAAGTCAGAGTTGTATTCGATAGCGACTTAAACCGCAAAACAATGCCTGAAACCAGAATTATAAGAAATATGATTCACAACCGTCCCTTAAGCTTTATTCCTTTCTATGTTCCCAAAACAATGACAAAGGCATACAAGATTGAGGCAGTTTTAGCCGACGGAAGCGTTAAGGTTATTGCTGATGTTGATAACAACTACAAGCGTCTTAACATCCACGAGGCTGATGTAGAGGCTGTTGCAGTTCGCCTTACCCCGCTTTCAACCTGGGGTAACGACGATTGCCACGTATTTGCATTTGATGTAAAATAAGCATTAATTTAAACTGCTGTGCCTATTTTTAGGCACAGCAGTTTACGGTTTAAAACAAAATTCCCCTTTTTATTACATTTTAGGAGATTAAAAATGAATTTTAAGCTTGATAACTTTTTAAATCCCAAAAAGCTGCGCCTTATAGCACTCATTTTTCCGCTTATTACTTTCATAGGCGTATTTTTTAATTCTGATATTTACAAAAATTTAAGTCTTTTGCAAAGCAGTGACGCAACTGCCGTGTTTATCATTTCGGCTGCGGCGCTTGTGCTTTGTATGCTATTTTTATATTATTACGGAGATTTTAAAAGCGATTTAAGCTTTTTAGCCGCCATTTTCATAGCCACATTCGCCATAATTATGCGACTTTTTATGTTCGACTCGCAATCAGGCGATTACAATTCGTTTTTAAGCGAATGGATTTTTGAAATGCGCACCCTTCCGGGCGTTGAGGCTTTGGTTAAGCCTATCGGCGACTATAATATGCCCTATCTTTACTTTTTGTTTGTAATTGCAAAGTCGGGCATTCGCGACCTTTATATGATTAAAATCATTTCAGTTATTTTTGATTTAGTTTGCGCTCTCGGCGTTTTAAAGCTTGTGTCGGTGTTTAATAATGGCGACAACAGCAAGCTTTTTGCATTTACTATTTTTCTTTTTGCACCGACTGTATTTTTAAATTCATCTTACTGGGCACAGTGCGACTCGGTTTACACTGCATTTTGTATATTTGCCCTCTATTTTGCCTTAAAGGACAAAGGCTCACTTAGCGTAATATTCTTTTCACTTGCCTTTTCCTTTAAAATTCAAACCATATTTATTTTGCCAATAATAGTTTTCCTGCTCATTTTAAAGAAAATAAAGCCTTTAGACCTTGTGCTTTTCCCTGTAACATTTGTTTTAACACTTGTTCCGGCTCTTATTTGCGGCAGGTCCTTTTACGATACATTTTCAATTTATCTTTCGCAGACACAAAGCTATCCCTCTCTTTCAATGAATGCGGCAAGCTTCTGGGAGATTTTCCCCGAAAGCGAGTTTATGTTCTTCGGTAGTGCAGCTGTATTCTTTGCAGGCGCAGGTGCGCTGCTTGTTTTAATTGCTTTATTAAACAAATACAAAAAAATCGAAAAAAAGCATATACTTGATATAGCACTTATTTTCTGTTTGCTTATTCCCTTTTTGCTTCCCCGTATGCACGAAAGATATTTCTATTTAGCCGAAGTTCTTTCAATAATTTATGTAATAGTTAAAAACAAGCGTTTATATATAGCACCTATTCTTTTAACAACCGGCTTTGTTTCCTACTATCCCTTTATTTTCGGCGAACCACCCATTAGCTTTAACTATCTTCCAATAGCTAACGGAATTGTATTAATTATTCTTATAAAAGCCTTATTTGACGATTTAAACAAAAACTCTAAGCCTCTTTTAAAAGGAGAGAATATATAAGTGAAATTCTGCGATATTTTTGATTTTTACAATAAAATAAAGGGCATGAAAATTGCCTTTATCGGTATTGGAGTAAGCCACCGCGAGCTTATTAAAATTTGTGCCGAGAAGGGCGCACTTGTCACCCTTTGCGACAAGCGAAATTTAGATGACATAAAAGAAAAAGACGAGCTTATGTCATTGGGCGTTAAATTTAAAACAGGTCCTAATTATCTTAAAAACGTTGATGCCGATATAGTTTTCAGAACTCCGGGAATGTATTTTTTAAGCCCCGCGCTTGATGAAATAAAAAAGAGCGGCGCTATGATTACAAGCGAAATGGAGCTTTTCTTTGAGTTTTGTCCCTGCAAAATTTATGCCATCACAGGAAGCGACGGCAAAACCACAACCTCAAATGTTATTGCAACTATGCTTAAACAAAGCGGCAAAACGGTTCACCTAGGCGGAAATTTAGGCCGCGCACTTCTTCCTATATGCCACAGCATAAAAAAAGATGATGTTGCTGTTGTTGAGCTTTCAAGCTTTCAGCTTATTTCTATGAGAAAAAGTGCCGATGTTGCAGTTATTACAAACCTTTCGCCAAACCACCTTGATGTGCACCACGATATGCAGGAATATATCGACTCTAAAAAGAACATTTTCATTCACCAAAATTCCTCACAGCGCCTTGTTTTAAATTTGGATAATGAGGAAACCTATAAAATGCGCACCCTCTCAAAAGGCAGCGTTAATTTCTTTTCATACGCTAACAAAGCTTGCTTTATTGAAAACAATTTTGATGGTGCATTTTTGGATGAAAACGGCGATATTTTTCTTAAAAGCGGAAGCTCGATTGAGAAAATTATGCATAAGTCGCTTATTAAAATCCCCGGCGAGCATAATGTTGAAAACTATTTAACCGCTATTTCGGCAGTCGGAAACGAGGTCGGAAGTGAAATTGTAAGACAGGTTGCCGCTACATTTTCGGGGGTTGAACACAGAATTGAGTTTGTTAAAGAGGTAAATGGCGTTAAATTTTATAACGACTCTATCGCCTCAAGCCCCACAAGAACTATTGCAGGCTTAAAATCCTTCTCGCAAAAGCTTATCTTAATTGCAGGCGGATATGACAAAAATCTGTCCTATGCCCCTCTTGCACCTATTATTAAAGAGAATGTTAAGCTTTTAATCACAATGGGAAACACAGCAGATAAAATAGAAACTGCCGTAAAAGATGACACCTCGCCTCTCGCTTTACCCGAAATTATAAGGGTAAATGATATGAACGAGGCTGTTAAAACCGCTCTGATAAAAAGCCAAAGCGGAGATATTGTAATTTTAAGCCCTGCCTCTGCAAGCTTTGATAAATATAGAAATTTTGAGGAGCGCGGCAGACATTTTAAGGACATTGTAAACGCCCTTTAATTTAGGAGAATTTATGAACGCTTTAAATATTTTATCTTCACTTCTTCATTATAACTCTGTTTCGGGCTTTGAAGACTCTTTAATACCTTACATTAAAGAGCTTTTTAGCAAAGCAGAGGTTTATAAAGATAATATAAACAATATAATAATTGGACCCATAGGAAACAAAAACGGCAAAAAGCTTTTAGTCGAGGCGCACTGCGACCAAATCGGCTTTATAGTAACTGCCGTTTTAGAGGGCGGATTTTTAAAGGTTGATGCCGTCGGTAGCATAGACGAGCGCACCCTTTTAGCCTCTCGCGTTAAAATTTACGGCAGAGAGGTTATAGACGGCGTATTTTCAAGCGTTCCTCCGCATCTTCAAAAAGGCGGCGACGATAAGAGCTACCTTAGTTTAAACGAGCTTTATATCGACACAGGTCTTTCTTTTGAAAAATTATCACAAACAGTTTCGGTCGGAGATGCTGTTTGCATTTCTGCGCCTTTAAATTTAATTGGAGAAAACCGTGTAATTTCACCCTTTTTAGATAACAAGGCAGGCTGTACCTGCGCTCTTTTAGTTTTAGACGAGCTTTTAAAGAAAGAGCCTTTAAACACCTGCGTTTATATTGTTTTAACCTCGGGTGAGGAAGTGGGCTGCCGCGGAATAAAAGCGGCAAAGCACAACATCATGCCCGATGAGGCAATTTGTATTGATGTGAGCTTTGCAAAGCAAAACGGCGCTCCAAGCGAAAAATGCGGTGAGCTTGAAAAGGGCGCGATGCTTGGTCTTTCACCCGTTTTAGATAAGAAAATGCGTGAAAATTTAATCTTATCAGCCAAGAAATATGCTATCCCCTATCAAGACGAAATTCTTCCCGAGCTTACAGGAACCAATGCCGATGTTGTGTCTATTATGTACGGAGCTACAAAAACAGCGCTTTTATCTATCCCAATTAAAAATATGCACACCCCTTCGGAGCTCTGCTCTCTTTTCGACATTGAAAACACGGCAAAGCTTATTTTAACCTATATAAAGGAGGGGGACAAAAATGCTTGAAAATCTTAAAGAGCTCTCCTCTGTTATTGCTGTTTCGGGAAACGAGGAAAATTTAGCCGAGCTTATTGTAAAAAAGCTTGATGGCCTTTGCGATGATATAAAAATTGACAACATAGGTAATGTAATTGCCTTTAAAAAGGGACAAGACAGTTCTAAAAAGGTTATGCTTCTTTCACACATGGACGAGGTTGGATTTGTTATTACAAACATTTTAGACAACGGACTTTTAAAGTTTTCGCTTGTCGGCGGCATTGATGAAAGAATTTTACCCGCAAAAAATGTTACAATTTCTGCAAAGGGCACAAGTGTTAACGGCGTTATCGGCGTTTGCCCAATTCATTTGTTAGGTAAAGAAAATCTTCGTAAAACCTTATCTCAGGACGAGCTTTATATTGACATCGGGGCTAAAAACAAACAAGATGCACAAAGATATGTGCGCCTTGGTGACAGTGGCGTTTTAGATAGTGAGTTTACTGTTTTTGGTGACAACCGTGTGCTTTCTCGCGCGCTTGACGACAGATGTGGCTGTGCTGTTCTTTTAGAGTTAATTCGCGAGCCTATGTACTTTGACACCTATTTTGTTTTCACCGTTCAGGAAGAAATCGGATGCAGAGGTGCAGTTTGTGCTGCCGAAGAGATAAAATCCAACTATGCTATTGTTATAGATTCAACGACTGCCTGCGACATATACGGCGTGTCTGACGAGGACAGCGTTTGTAAGCTAAATGGCGGCGGTGTGGTTTCGTTTATGGACAAGGGTACCATTTACAATAAAGACTTTTTTAATCTTATTTTAAAAACCGCAAAAGAAAAAAATATAAACTGCCAGACCAAAAACAAAGTTGCAGGCGGAAACGATGCTTCGGCTGTACACAAAAGTGCAGGCGGTGTTAAAACGGCGGCTATTTCACTTCCCTGCCGCTATTTACACACTCCGAGCTGTGTAATTTCACTCTCCGACCTTATAGACACCAAAAATCTTGTTTCGGCAGTTTTAGAAAAGATAAATGAACTATGATAAATAAAATTGATTTAAAAGAGCTTGAAAGCATTTATAATGCTTCAAAAAGCAAAAACGATGCCCTTTTTATAAAGCTTATGGCAAACGCCGAGTGCTTTTATGAGCATAAGCTTTGCGAAATTTTTAAAATCACCTCTAAAAAGGCTTTGCTTGGCGTTTTTGTAAGGTGCAACGGTTCTATTATAATAGTAAATTTTAAAAATTCGGGCTACACCGAGCTTTGCTCTTATTTAAGCTTAGAGGCAAAGGGCTTTAATATTGAGTGTAGTAAAAAGGCGGCGCTTAAAATAAACGGCGTGCTAAATAGGTCGATTGTATTAGGTGAAATTTTAAGTGTAAAGGATATTAACAAAAAAGAGAGCGAATTTAAGGTTTGTAAAACCGAGGACATAAAGGAGTTTTACGATACCATTAAATTCTGTGACCCACTCTTTAAAAAGTGTGAGTTTGACGCCTATTACTGCGACATTTTTTACAGAAAAAAGCTCCCCTATAAAATGAGGCTTATAAAGGATAACGATAAAAATATTGCTACTGCAGGAATGTTTCATAAATATAATGGCATTTCGGTCATTTCGGATGTTACTGTTTCGGGCGAATATCGCAAAAGGGGACTTGGAAGCCTTATAGTTTCAAGTATTTGCCGTGAAATTTTAGACGAGGGTAACACTCCATTTGTGTTTTGTGTAAACCCCGTCGCACTTAAAATGTATAAAAAACTTAAATTCAAAAAGAAGGGCAGCTTTGCCGTTATTTTTTAAAAAAGAGGTTATAAAATGCAGGCTTTAAACTTTTTTGATGTAGACAAAAGACTTTGTGAAATTGCAGATAAGGCGCTTTTAAACTGCAAAGAAAAATTTAATGAAATAGATGAAATCAAGGCATTTAATCAGGCAAAGGTTTTATCGGCATTTATTAAAAACGGCGTTTCTGCCGCACATTTAATAGGCACAAGCGGTTATGGCTACGACGATAGCGGCAGAGATAATTTAGACCGCGTTTTTGCCACCGCCTTCAAAGCTGAGGACTGTGTTGTAAGGCATAATTTTATGTCGGGCACTCACACAATTTCAACAGCACTTTTCGGGCTTTTGCGCCCCGGTGACAAAATGCTGTCTGTAACCGGAGAGGTGTACGACACTCTTTTATCGGTTATAGGAAAAAACTATAAAAAGGGCGACGGCTCTCTTCGCGATTTTGGCATTATATATGACGAGGTTCCCCTTTTAGAAAGCGGCTTATACGATTTAGAGGCTATAAAAGAGGCCTGCAAAGAGAATATTAAAATGGCTTACATACAGCGCTCACGCGGTTATAGTCTGCGTCCCTCATTTACAGAGGAGCAAACAGAGGAAATTATTTCGGCAATTCGCTCTGTTAACAAAACCGCTATTATAGTTGTTGACAACTGCTACTGTGAATTTGTTTCAAAAAGAGAGCCGACAGAATACGGCGCCGACATTATAATAGGCTCACTTATTAAAAACGCAGGTGGCGGTGTGGCACGCACAGGCGGATATATTGCAGGTAAAAAGGATTTAGTTGCCCTTTGTGCCGACAGACTCGCCTATGTTGGAACGGGAAAAGAAATAGGCTGCTCGCTTGATATGAACAGAGAACTTTATTTAGGCTTTTTCAACGCTCCTCAAACCTCGGCAAGTGCAGTTAAAACGGCTGTTTTTGCAGCAGAGTTTTACAGTCTTTTAGGCTTTGAAACCACTCCTAAATCAACCGAAACTCGTGCAGACATTGTGCAGTGTCTGCTTCTTGAAAACAGCGAAAAATTAATTTCCTTCTGCAGAGGTATTCAAAGCGGCTCGCCTATCGACTCGTTTGCCACTCCTTTTCCCTCTTATATGCCGGGATACGAAAGCAAGGTTATTATGGCGGCAGGTGCATTTACAATGGGCGCCTCAATCGAGCTTTCTGCCGATGCTCCTTTAAGAGAGCCCTATGCAGTTTGGCTTCAAGGCTCGCTTAACTTTGAAAGCTCAATTATCGGCATAATGCTTTCGGCTCAGAATATGCTAAATGAAGGTCTTTTAGCTCTTTAAAAAGGACACAGGAATAATCCTGTGTCCTTTTTAAGTTTAGTCTAATTTTAAAACTGCCATAAAGGCTTCCTGCGGAACCTCTACGCTGCCGAGCTGTCGCATACGCTTTTTGCCCTCTTTTTGTTTTTCAAGCAGCTTTTTCTTTCTTGTTATATCGCCGCCGTAGCACTTTGCAAGTACGTCTTTTCTAAGTGCGCGTACAGTTTCTCTTGCTATAACCTTGCCGCCGATTGCCGCTTGAATCGGCACCTCAAAAAGCTGACGGGGAATGTGCTCCTTTAATTTTTCAGCCATTTTTCTTGCTCTTGTGTAAGCACTGTCGGAATGGACTATAAACGAAAGGGCATCAACTACATCGCCGTTTAGCATAATATCAAGCTTAACAAGCTTTGAGGCTCTGTATTCTAAAAGCTCATAATCATAAGATGCATAGCCGCGAGTGCGCGATTTTAAGGCGTCAAAAAAGTCGTAAATAATTTCGTTTAGCGGAAGCTCATAATGAAGCTCAACTCTATCGGAATCTATATATTTCATATCCTTAAATACGCCGCGTCGCTCCTGACAAAGCTCCATAATTGCGCCTGTAAACTCTGTTGGGGTGTAGATACTTGCCTTAACAATAGGCTCTGCTGCAGAGGCTATAAGTGCAGGGTCGGGATAGTTTGTAGGGTTATCGATATTTAAGGTTTCACCGTTTGTCATAGTCAGCTTATAAACAACGCTCGGTGCGGTTGTTATAAGGTCTAAATTAAACTCTCTTTCAAGTCTTTCCTGAAAGATTTCCATATGCAAAAGCCCCAAAAAGCCGCATCTGAAGCCAAAGCCAAGTGCAAGCGAGGTTTCAGGCTCAAACGAGAACGAGGCATCATTTAACTGAAGCTTTTCGAGCGCTTCTCGAAGGTCACCATACTTTGAGCCATCGGCAGGATAAACGCCCGAGAAAACCATTGGGTTTACCTTTCTGTAACCGGGAAGAGCCTCTTTGGCAGGGGCATCAAAATGGGTTACAGTGTCACCAACGCGTGTGTCGGCAACATTTTTAATGCTTGCTGTAAGATAGCCTACCTCTCCTGCCCTAATGCCGTCCTTTGAGGGAATCAGGTCGTTAGCTCCCATATAGCCGCACTCAACAACCTCAAAATCAGCACCTGTTGCCATCATCTTAATATGGTCGCCGGGCTTTAATGTACCGTTTACTACTCTTAAATAAACAATAACGCCTTTATAGCTATCATAAACCGAGTCGAAAATAAGTGCCGAAAGAGGCTCTTTTTCGTCGCCTTTTGGTGCGGGAACTACATTTACAACCTGCTCTAAAACCGACTCAATATTAATACCCTCTTTTGCAGAAATGCGAGGAGCGTCCATAGCAGGTATTCCGATTACATCCTCAAGCTCATGCGCCACCCTATCGGGCTCTGCCGACTGCAAATCAATCTTATTTATAACAGGCATAATCTCAAGGTCGTGCTCGAGTGCTAAATAGGTGTTAGCTAAAGTTTGAGCCTCAATTCCCTGCGAGGCGTCAACTATTAAAATTGCTCCCTCACAAGCGGCAAGTGACCTTGACACCTCATAGTTAAAGTCGACGTGTCCAGGGGTGTCAATTAAGTTAAAGACATAATTTTCACCGTCTTTTGCCTTGTAATTCAGCCTTACTGCGCGCGCCTTTATTGTGATGCCGCGCTCACGCTCAATATCCATATTATCAAGAAGCTGCTCGCTCATATCGCGCTGACTTACAGCACTTGTAAGCTCAAGCATTCTATCGGCAAGGGTTGATTTACCGTGGTCGATGTGAGCAATTATGCAAAAATTTCGTATATTATCCTTATAGTCGGACAAAAGAATCACCTCATAAATTACGCTATATAAAATAATTATATCAAACTTTAAACCTATGTGCAACTTTTTTATTTTCCCCTTGCAGAGCCATTTAAACTGTGATATACTAATATAGATATTTTAAAGAAAGGTAGTAGAGCTGATGCTTGATTTTTTCTATAACATTTTAGATTCAATAGAAGCTTTTTTTGCTTCTAACACAGCCGCTATTATAGGGACAGGCTTTATAATTGCCGTTGCTGTTGTAATTTACATTATGCTTCACTACTTTGATAAAAACAACTAAGTATAATTTAACCGAAAGGACTTATTTATTATGACCATTTTTGAAGAGCTTGAGGCTCGCGGCTTAATTGCCCAAATGACTCACCCCGAAAAAATCAAAAATATGCTTGAAAATGAGCAGGTTACATTTTATATAGGCTTTGATGCAACTGCTGACAGCCTTCACGTAGGCCATTTTTTACAGCTTATTATTATGAAGCGTCTTCAAGATGCAGGACATAAGCCCATTGCTATGCTCGGCACAGGTACCACAATGATTGGCGACCCTACCGGCAAAACCGATATGAGAAAGATGCTCACAGTTGAAGAAATCGACTATAATGCCGAGTGCTTTAAGCGCCAAATGTCAAAATTTATTGACTTTAGCGACGGCAAGGCTCTTTTACTTAAAAATGGCGACTGGCTCAGAAATGTAAATTATATCGACTTTTTAAGAAAGGTCGGCGTGCATTTCTCTGTTAACGTTATGCTTGCCGCTGAGTGCTTTAAAACAAGACTTGAGCGTGGCTTATCCTTTATTGAATTTAACTATATGCTTATGCAAAGCTACGACTTTTTACATCTCTTTGACAACTACGGCTGTAAAATGGAGATGGGCGGAAACGACCAATGGGCAAACATCATTGGCGGTGTTGACCTTGTCAGAAAGGTGCACGGTGAAGAGGTTTGCGGTATGACATTTACCCTACTTACCACAAAAGAGGGTAAGAAAATGGGTAAAACCGAAAAGGGTGCTGTTTGGCTCGATGCAGAGAAAACCTCGCCTTATGATTTTTTCCAGTATTGGAGAAACATTGACGACGGCGATGTTATTAACTGCCTTAAAATGCTCACCTTCTTATCTCTTGACGAAATTGCAAAGTATGAGAAATTAGAGGGCAGCGAGCTTAATGCCGCAAAAGAAGTTTTAGCATACGAGCTTACTTCTATGGTACACGGCAAGGAAGAAGCCGAAAAGGCACTCAAAGCCGCCAAAGAGCTTTTTGAAAACAGAAACGACAGCGAGCATATGCCGAGCGTTACCATTTCAAAGGCCGAATTTGCAGACAATAAAATTGATATTTTAACAGCTATGGTTTTAAGTAATATCGCCCCCTCAAAGAGTGAGGCAAGAAGACTTGTTATGCAAAACGCCGTTTCTCTTGACGATGTTAAAATCACAAATGCAAATGAGCTTATAGATTTAAGCGCTTTTGATAAGGGCTATGTAGTTCTTAAAAAAGGTAAGAAAACCTTTATGAAGCTCATTGTAGAATAATAAATATATTTAAGCCACACCTAAGGTGTGGCTTTTTTATTGCCTTTTTATAAAAAAGATGGTAAAATATATTTACTTTGTATTAAAGGATTAAGTTAAAATGACAAGCTGCTTTCTTTGTCCGCGAAAATGCGGTGTTGACAGAAATAATAATCTTGGCTTTTGCAAAAGCAAAAACACAATAAAGCTTGCCCGTGCCTCTCTTCATTTCGGTGAGGAGCCTGTTATAAGCTCACAAAACGGTTCGGGAACCGTTTTCTTTTCGGGGTGTAATCTTTCTTGTGTGTACTGTCAAAACAGCAAAATAAGCCACAAGGGATTTGGCAAAGAGGTAACTTCAAAAGAGCTTAGAGAAATTTTTATTTCTCTTATTAAAAAGGGCGCTGACAATATAAATTTGGTCACTCCTACGCATTTTATTCCTTTCATAAAAGAGGCTCTTACACCAAAGCTTGAGACAACCGTTATTTATAACTGCGGCGGATATGAAAGCGTTGAGGCCTTAAAAAGTCTTGAGGGGCTAATTGATGTTTATATGCCCGATATGAAATACAGCATAGATGCCCTTGCTTTAAAATACTCAAATGTCAAGGATTATAAAAAACACAACCTACTTGCCATTGAGGAAATGTACAGGCAGGTTGGCGATGTTGTAATTTCTAAAAACGGACTTATAAAAAAGGGCGTAATTGTGCGCCACCTTATTTTACCCGGTAACATTTTAAATTCCAAAGGGGTAATCTCGGATTTTAAAAAGTTAAGCCTAAACCGCAAAATGCTTTTTAGCCTTATGGCACAGTACACCCCTATTTTAGAAAATCTAAATGACTTCCCCGAGCTTTGCAGACCTATAACCCTTCGTGAATACAATTCTATAGTAAACTATCTTTACAAATCCGAAATTAAAGACGGATTTATTCAGGAATTTAATGACGCTGTTGGAGAAAAATATATTCCCGATTTTGATTTAAGCGGAATATAAAAAAGGCAAAGCTAAAAAGCTTTGCCCTTTTAAAAATTAATATCCTCGGTGGTCCTCTAAAGAGTCGTCATAGTAAACCCAATCTCTAACCTGGATTTCTCTATATTCTTCCTTGGTATCGCGAACGATAACCTTTTCAATGCCTGCATTAATTATTAATCTTTTGCACATTGAGCAGGGTGTTGTGCCTGCAACAAGCTCATCTGTTTGAGCATCGTGGCATACTAAAAACAATGTGCTGTCTATCATATCATTTCTGGGGGCGTTGATGATTGCATTTGCCTCAGCGTGAACCGAGCGGCAAAGCTCATACCTTTCACCTTGTGCGATAGCAAGCTCCTGACGAATGCATTTGCCTATGTCACAGCAGTTTTTTCTGCCTCTTGGGGCACCTACATAGCCGGTGGAAATGATTTGGTCGTTTTTAACTATAACCGCGCCAAACTTTCTTCTGATGCAGGTTCCTCGACTTAAAGCCGCCTCGGCAATATCGAGATAGTAATTTGCCTTGTCTCTTCTCAATTTTGACACCTCCGAAGTATTTTTCTATATTTATATTTTACATTATATTTCATTCTTTTGCAACAATATTTTACATAATCTTAAAAACATATTAGGAGATTTTTTATGGAGCTTTATGACATTAACCAAATTAAGTCTTTGCTTTCACAGCACGGCTTTAATTTTTCAAAGGCGCTTGGCCAAAACTTTTTAATTAACCCCGATGTTTGTCCCAAAATGGCAGAAATGTGCTTTGAGGGAAATGACGACTTTGGCGTTATTGAAATAGGTCCCGGCATCGGTGTGCTTACAAAGGAGCTATGTAAAAAAGCTAAAAAGGTTGTAGCCATTGAGCTTGATAAAAGACTTCTTCCAATTCTTGATAAAACCCTTAAAGAATTTGATAATATTGAAATAATTTCAGGCGATGCTATGAAGCTCGACCTTAAAAAGCTTATAGAGGAAAAATTTAAGGGACTAAAGGTTGCCGTTTGTGCAAATCTTCCCTATTATATAACCTCGCCGATTATTATGGGTCTTTTAGAAAAACAGCTTCCCTTAGACAACATCACCGTTATGGTACAAAAGGAGGCTGCAGACAGGCTTTGTGCTGCCCCCGGTGAGAGAGAATGTGGCGCCGTTTCCGCCGCTGTCAGCTACTATTCAAAGCCCGAAATTCTCTTTTCGGTTGACAGAGAAAGCTTTATTCCTGCACCAAAGGTTGACTCTTCGGTTATCCGCCTTAAAATAAGAGAAAACGCGCCCATAACCCCAAAAGACGAGGAGCTTTTCTTTAGATGTGTAAAGGCCGCCTTTGCACAAAGGAGAAAAACGGTTTTAAATTCGCTTTCAGCAACCTTATCTTTAAACAAACAAGAGCTTTCCGACGCACTTTCTAAAAACGGTGTGTCCCCGACTCTTCGTGCCGAGGCTCTCTCTATGGATAAGTTAAACCGTCTATGCGATGCAGTTTTTGAGCTTACGCGATAAATTTAAGTTATTATTTATAATTTAAGTTAAAATTTTTGTCAAATTATGTTTAGTTTCTGTATGGACAATATAGTTTTTATGTGTTAAAATATTAGTGTATGAATTTATGTGCTTATTAGGATAGCACTTTAAAAGGCTTGGCGGATTTCAAATCAGCGGACGCCTTGGCTTTTGTTTCAATAAAAATCGCTGAGGAAACGGAGAATTGTTAAAATGAATTTGCATGGTAAGGACATCAAAATTTTTGCGGCTAACTCTATCCCCGATGTAGCGTCTCAAATTGCTTCGAGACTTGGTCTTCCTTTAGGAAAATCAGATGTTACAACATTTTCCGATGGTGAAATTTCGGTTTCTATTAAAGAATCTGTTCGTGGTTCTGATGTTTTCGTAGTTCAGTCAACCTGCAGCCCTGTCAACGACAATCTTATGGAGCTTTTAATTATGCTCGATGCATTTAAGCGCGCTTCTGCAGGTCGAGTTACAGCAGTTATTCCCTACTTCGGATATGCAAGACAGGATAGAAAAGCAAAGGCTCGTGACCCCATCTCAGCAAAGCTTGTAGCTGACCTTATCACCGCCGCAGGTGCTGACAGAGTTCTTACTATGGACCTTCACGCTCCTCAAATTCAAGGTTTCTTCAACATTCCCGTTGACAATCTCCTCGGCGTTCCCATATTAGCACCCTTCTTCTGCAACAAGTTTAAAAACGACAAGAAAGATTTTGTTGTTGTTTCGCCCGACCTTGGCTCTGTTACAAGAGCACGTAACTTTGCCGCTCGTTTCGACGCTCCTCTCGCAATTGTCGATAAGCGCCGTCAGAGAGCAAATGTTTCAGAGGTTATGAACATTATCGGAGATATTAAGGACAAGAGAGTTATTTTAGTTGACGATATGATTGACACAGCAGGTACACTTTGCAACAGTGCAAAGGCTGTTATGGAAATCGGCGGTGCTAAAGAGGTTTATGCTTGTGCCACACACGGCGTGCTTTCAGGTCCTGCTATTGAAAGAATTAAAGAAAGCCCCATTAAAGAGCTAGTTCTTCTCGACACCGTTTCTCTTTCCGCGGAAAGACATCTTGATAACATTACATACATTCCCGTTGCCCCTGTTTTTGCTGAGGCAATAGAGAGAGTTTATGAGGACAAGCCAATTTCTCCCCTCTTTGGATAATAGCTTTAACTTTTATGCCCAAGCATTTTGCCCGCAAGTAAAATGTTTGGGCGTTTAAATATTACACCGTTTTGGAGGATTTCAAAATGTTTTTTAAAAGCAAAGGCGGCTCGGTTGATGCCATTATTGTAGGATTAGGAAATCCCGGAATTAAATATAATACCACCCGCCACAATGTTGGCTTTATGGCTATAGATTTTATTTTAGATAAATTAAATATCAAAGCCGATAAACAAAAGTTTGACGCAAACTATGTAAAATGCGAAATTGACGGCAAAAGTGTTATAATTTTAAAGCCCTTAACCTTTATGAACTTAAGCGGTGACAGTATTTTTAAAGCCGCTTCATTTTTTAAGGTTCCGGCTGAAAATATAATTATAATATACGATGACGTGCTTTTAGATGTAGGCAAGATGAGAATCAGACGAAAAGGCTCTGACGGCGGACACAACGGCATTAAAAGCATTATAGCAAGACTTCACGCCGACAGCTTTCCGAGAATTAAAATAGGTGTAGGCAAAAAGCCCCACCCTGACTATGACCTTGCTGATTGGGTTTTATCCCCTCTTCCTTTAAAGGACAGAGAGATTATAAATGATAATATGGATAAGGTTTTTGACGCTGTAAAGCTCATTTTAAACGGCAACACCGACGAGGCTATGAACCGCTACAACTAACCTTTTTCGTGCTTTTTCTATGTTCATTTATACTAAAATTTAAAAAGGAGGTGCCTTATGTCGCTTTTTACATCACTTTTAAATAACGGCTCGCTTTCCGCTTCAATTAATGCTGCAAAAAGCGGCATAAGCCCTATATCCATAAGCTCGGCAAATGATATTCATAAAGCACAAATTGCCGCAGCTTTGCTTGAAAACGAAAGCTTTAGCGGCATTTTTATTTGCCGAAATGAAATAGTAGGCAGAAGTATTTGCCGAGATATAAACTCTTTTTTAGGCTTTGAGGGTGCAGTTTTTTATCCCGAGCGTGACCTTGCCTTTTCACTTTTAGAAACCTCATCTCGCGAATACGAGCAGGAGCGCCTCTCTGCGCTTTGTGCTTTTTTTGAGAAAAAGGCACGGCTTATGGTTGTACCCATTTCGGCGGCTATGCAGTTTACTATTTCACCCACCGCCCTTAAAGAGAGCAGGATAAAAATTTCGGTTGGCGAGAGCATCAATGAAACCGAACTTTTAAATGCGCTTGTTTTGGGTGGATATATAAGACGCGCGCAAATTGACGGAGTTGGTCAGTTTTCAAAGCGCGGCGGAATAATTGATATTTTCTGTCCTTCGCAAAAAAATCCAGTAAGGATTGAGCTTTGGGGCGACGAGATTGACAGCATTTCATATTTTGACATTGAAAGTCAAAGGCGTAGCGAAAGCATCTCTGAAATTGATATAACCCCCGCTCGCGAAAATCTTTTTAATACAGAGTCTTTAATTAATAAGCTTTTAGATATAAGCGAAAAGACAAAGGAAAACCAAAAGAGCTTAAAAGAAAATTTGCTTTGTGACATAGAGAGAATTAAAAACCTTGAAAACGAGGTTTGTCTTGATAAGTATTTACCACTTGCTGATAAAAAGGGAAGTATTTTTGACTTTCTTAATAGCGACTCTCATATATTTATCGCCGATTTAAACGACCTGATTGAAACAGCCAAGGCGGCAAATGAGCGTCTTCAAATGACTATAAAGGACCTTATTTTAAATGGAGAGCTCTCGCCTAAAATAATCGGGCACTCTTTTGACAGCACCGATGTTTTTTCAAAGGCATCAAAGCATAAGCTTATGCTGCTTGATGTGTTTTTACGCTCGGCAAATGTGTTCTCACCAAAAAAATATTTAACTCTTAACGCTTCACAGTCGGGCACATTTTCTTCAAAGCCATCAACCCTGCCCGAACAGATTAAGATACTTTTAAATGATGGCTACAATGTTGTTATATGCTGTCCCACCGAGCAGTCGGCAAAAATATTAAAATCAGACCTTTTTAACGCCGACATTACAGCTTCAATAGTTTCGGCATCTGATGATGTAGAGGGGCAAATCCGTGGCGTTTATATAACAGTTTCATCATTTTCGGCGTCCTTTGAATACAGCGATGAAAAGCTGTCTGTTATAAGCATATTAGGCGAAAAAGAAGGCGCACGTAAAAAACGCAAAAGCAAGGCTGTGTTTGATTTATCAAGCGTCAGCATTGGCGATTATGTAGTTCATTCCTCGCACGGAATTGGTGTTTACAAAGGCATTCAAAAATTAGAGGTGCGAGGCATAATCAAGGATTATATAAAAATTCAGTACGGCGGAAGTGATGTGCTTTATGTGCCTGTCACTCAGCTTGATATGGTAGCAAAATACATTGGTGCATCCTCTGATGATAAGGTTAAATTAAATAAACTTGACAGCGTTGCTTGGAAAATGACCAAGCGCAAAATTTCCCACGCTGTTCGAGATATGGCAAAGGAGCTTATTTCCCTTTATTCAAAGCGCCTTAATGCCAAGGGCTTTGCCTTTTCTAAAGACTGCGACTGGCAAAACGACTTTGAAAGCCGTTTCCCCTACAGCGAAACGCCCGACCAGACAAGATGTATTGCCGAAATTAAAAAAGATATGGAATCGAATATTCCTATGGAGAGGCTTTTGTGCGGTGATGTTGGCTTTGGTAAAACCGAGGTGGCGCTTCGTGCAGCTATGAAATGTGTTATGGACTCAAAGCAGTGTGCAATTTTAGTTCCTACAACCATTTTAGCCTTACAGCACTATAACACCGCCCTTGCGCGCTTTGACGGATTTCCCATAAACATAGCTATGCTATCGGGATTTCGTTCAAGTAAGGAACAAAAGGAAATATTAAAGCGTCTTGAACGCGGCGAAATAGATATTATAATCGGAACACACAGACTTGTTCAAAATGATGTCAAATTCAAGGATTTAGGACTTGCCATTATAGACGAGGAGCAGCGCTTTGGCGTTGCTCATAAAGAAAAATTCAAAGAGGCATTCAACTCTGTTGATATGCTCACTCTTTCGGCAACACCTATCCCACGAACGCTTAATATGTCAATGACAGGCGTGCGCGATATATCAATGATAGAGGAAGCCCCCATTGACAGATACCCTGTACAAACCTTTGTTATGGAATATAATTACAGGGCCGTTATAGAAGCCATTGAGCGCGAGCTTTCGCGCGGCGGTCAAGTTTATTATATTCACAACAAGACAGAATCTATTGACAGCAAGGCGGCAGAGCTTTCGCGTGCCCTTAAGGGAAAAACCGTTGCGGTGGCACACGGAAAAATGAGCTCAAGTGAGCTTGAAAAGGTTTGGAAAAGGCTTATTGACGGCGAAATTGATGTGCTTGTTTGCACAACCATTATTGAAACGGGTGTCGATGTTTCAAACTGTAACACCCTTATAATTGAAGATGCCGACAATTTAGGGCTTTCACAGCTTTATCAGCTAAGAGGTAGAGTTGGACGCTCATCAAGGCGTGCCTACGCATATTTTACATTTAGAGGCGGCAAACAGCTCACAGAGGTTGCCTCAAAGCGCCTTTCAGCAATTCGTGATTTTACAGCCTTTGGCTCGGGATTTCAGATTGCCTTGCGCGATCTTGAAATAAGAGGCGCAGGAAATATGCTTGGGGCACAGCAACACGGGCACATGGATGCTGTTGGCTATGATATGTATTTAAAACTTTTAAATGAAGCTATACTAGAGGAAAAGGGCGAGACCCCAAGTAATGTAAGCGAAGAATGTTTAATCGATATTAAGGTTTCGGCGCATATCCCCAACTCCTATATTGACGACAACACACAGAGAATTGAAGCATACAGAAAAATTGCTCTTATTAAAAACGACATTGACGTTATGGATGTAACCGACGAGCTTATCGACCGCTATGGCGAGCCGCCCTCGGAAGTCGGTTTATTAATAGGTGTAGCACTTCTCAGAAACCTTTCATTAAAGGCGGGTATTGTTTCAATTTCTCAAAAAACCGATTTTGCGGTTATAGAATTTAAAAATCCCAATTTAGAGGTTCTATCACGCACAGCTTCACAGTTTAAGCGTGAGCTTCTGTTATCGGTTTCGCCAAAGCCCTATCTTTCGCTTAAAATAAAAGAAGGCGACGATATTCTCTCAAAATTAAACGACATAGTTTCATATATGTGTGAAATAAAAAAAGAGGTGAAATAGTGAAAAAGCTAAACTTATCGGGAAAAACAGGAATTTTTACTGCAGCAATTATTTCAATTTTACTTGTTGTTATTGGTGCTTTTATATTTAAAACCGAGCCTGTAAAGACAAGCGACAGCGAGCTTGAAACAGCAACCGTCACTTCGGTTATTGCTGAAACCACACAAAACGGCATTAACGGCAACGAGGTTATCACCGTTATTTTTGAGGCAAAAATAACTTCGGGCAGCGAAAAAGGAAACTCCTTTAAAATGACTCAAACCCTTGATGATATGACACCGCCGGTGCCAAAAAAGGTTCAAAGCGGCGATAAAATCTTGGTTGGTAGAACAAACACCGACCAGCCTCTTTCAACCGTAAGCGAATGGGCGTATGCAGGAGTTAACAACTTAGTGCCTGTAATTATTCTGATTTTGTTCTTTTTACTGCTCATTTTATTAATAGGCGGCTTTAAAGGCGTTACAACCATTTTGGCGCTTGTGATAACTGTGGCGGCAATATTTTTTATTTACATCCCCTCGGTGCTTCAAGGCTATAACATTTATGCTTCGACAATTATTATTTCACTTTTTATTATTTTATCTTCGCTTATTATTCTAAACGGCTTTAACAAGAAAACACTATGTGCAATAGTCGGAAACGCAGGGGGACTTTTAATATCGGGACTCCTTGCCCTTTTAATAAACGAAATTTTCGGTATAACAGGAATTGTTGACCAGGATTATCTTTTTTTAACAATGCTCGAGGGCGGAGTTTCAATCGACCTCAAGGCGCTTATTTGGGGCGGAATGCTCATAGGCTCGCTCGGCGCTGTTATGGATGTTTCAATGTCCCTTGCTTCTCCTATGCAGGAATTATATCTTGAAATGGAAAACCCCACCTTTGCGCGTCTTGTGCGCTCTGGCTTTAACATTGGTAAAGACTCTATAGGTACAATGGCAAACACCCTCATTTTAGCCTATGTCGGAAGCTCGTTTGCAACCATACTGCTTTTTGCGGCGTACAACAGCAGCCTTATAATACTTTTAAACTTTGAAATGATTTTGGTTGAAATTATTCAGGCAGTTGTGGGTAGCATTGGCATACTGTTATCTGTTCCCATAACGGTTTTCTTCTCAGCGTTTATACAGATGCGCAGCGGCGCAAAAAAAGACAAATTACAGCAAAATTAAGCTGTATTCATCTTGACAAATGGCTTTGCAGTGCGATTCTACAATCAGTAGAGTCGCACTTTTTATTTTCTATTTTTTGAGAAAGTCGTTTAGAACGCAAAAAATACGATGTAGGATGACTTTATACTGCAAAAGGTTTATAATAAACTTACAATTTAAAAAAAGGAACTGATTTTATGCAAAACTATTTTATAACAACAGATTCGGGATGCGACCTTTTATATGATTTTGTAAAATCTATAGATGTTATCCCTCTTAAAATGAAATATATTATTGACTCTAAGGAATATACCGATTCTATGACACAGAGTCAGTATGACAAATTCTTTAATGATATGAAAGACGGTGCCGTTCCTACAACCGTTCAGATTAACCCTCTAGAATTTGTTGAATTTTTCACCCCTCTTGCAGAGGAGAACAAGCCTATAGTTCATATATGTATGTCAAGCGGAATTTCGGGTACATATCAAAATGCACTTTCTGCAAAAGAAATGCTACTTGAAAAATTCCCAAATTTAGAGCTTTACATAGTAGACACACTTATGACCTCAACCGGAAACGGCTCACTTTGCATTTTAGCATCAAAGCTCAGAAGCGAGGGCAAAAGCGCCGCTGAGTGTGCAGAAATTTTGGAAGACAAAAAACTTTCTGTTCACGCCTGCTTTACAACCGACGACATCACCTATTTACACCGAGGTGGCAGAGTGAGCAAAATTGGCTATGTTGTTTCAAAGGCGCTTAAAATTTACCCTGTTATGAGAGTAAATAACAACGGAGAGCTCAGAGTTTTTGCTAAGTCACGCGGGCAAAAAGCAACCTGGGATACAATTCTTAAATATATTGAGGATAATGTAGTTTCTCCCGAAGAACAGACAATTTACATAAGCGATGCTGCAAACGACGATGGTGCTAAAAAATTAGGTGCTTTAATTCAAAGTCGTTTCCATTTTAAAGATGTTTTCTATTCAAGAATTGGCACAATTATTGGTACACATACAGGCCCAAACCTTTTAACAATTTTCTTTATGGGCGTTGACAGACAGCCCGACTAAACTAAAAAAATAAATCCCAATGCCGACGGCATTGGGATTTTTATTTTTATTTTTATTTATCCTTTAAGTCCTCTTGACTGTCTATCCATATCCTCTACTACAATGTCAAAAATTTCGCCGAGTGATGCACAATATTTAAGCACAAGCCAAGGCTCATTTGTGTGGTAGTGAATTTTAATAAGGTCGCTGTCACCTGCGGCGATAAGGCAGTCGCCCTTAAAATTATCTAAAAAATAATCGTAAATTGCATCCTCATCTAAATCCTCGCCCTCTATTAAGAGCTGAACATCATATCTGAAATCAAGCATTTTTTATTTCTCCTTTTTTAATGTTACAAAGTGATAACAAAAGTACTGTTAAAAGCCCTGTTTGAAGCCACATAAGCGTTACGTCTACAAGAGAGTGAAGCATAAGGGCTAAAAAAACGCAAACGAACACACTTTTATAAGCACTATTTTTAAATTTTGATATTGCCTTTATTACAAAGGCTACAAACGGAAGTGTGCCTACAATGCCAAACGAGCTTAAAAGGTCTAACACAAGGTTATGACAATGCGGCGCGCTTGGAGCAGAATATTCTTTATAGTACTGAAGATAGCCAAGCATTCCTCTGCCTAAAACGAAATTATTTTTTATTTCTTTAAGGCTTGCTGTCCATATTCCTGCGCGCCTTTTTAGGTTTTCTGCAAAGCCTAAAATTCGCGGCAGAATAAAGGTTAGCTTATCTATAAAGCAGACAGCTAAGATTAAAACTGCTGTTAAAGAAAAAAACGCCTTGTATTTTTTAGTAAAAAGTAGTAGCAGCCAAAGCCCGAATGCAATGCCTATAAATGCGGACTGACAGTTACATAAAATTAGTCCCATCGCATTTAAAATAAGTGCGCAAACCGAAAGAATTATATCCTTCTTTTGATAAAAAATCCTGTAGATTATTAAAATGACCATAATCTCGATTAAGGTTCCGTAATAATTTGCATTAAAGCAAACCGATGCCACCCTGCCCTCGTTGTTTGTAAGCCCGATTATTTTTTGAAATACCGCCACAAACGAGGCTAAAAAGCTTCCAAAACACAAAACCTTATAAACTGCGTCATACAGCTTTTGAGTCATTATATCCCTTATATAAAGGGCTAAAACAAGCATAATAAGAATGCCCAAAAAGCAAAGCGCACCCAAATAGTTTTTAAACAGAAATGGGGTTATAGCATTAAGTAAAAAAAACATTAATACAAGCTTACCTTCGCTTTTTTCTAAAAAGCCTTTAGCAAAGTCCTTATCCAAAAAGGCAAAAACACAGGCGATTATTAATGCTATTGCTGTAAATACATAAGGCAAAAAAACAGAAAGCGAAAGCATAAGCACAAGACGCTCTTTTTTTGTCTTTTCTTTTATTAAATCATTATAAATTAGGAAAAGGGTATCTTTCATTTTTATCCCTGCCTTTTTATAAAGATGTCATATTCATTTTGAGAAAGTATTATATCTTTTGAAATTTGTTCTTTAAGCTCTGAAACAGAGGGAAACTTTTTCTCATCTCTTAAAAAGCTTAAAAAGAAAATTTCAGCCTCTTTATTATATAGATTTAAGTTTTCATTTAATATATAGGTTTCAACACTTGCACCCTTTTCAGAGGCATTTACGGTAGGCCTTACTCCTATATTGGTAACAGCGGGGTAAATTTTATCATTTACTTTGCAAAGTGAGGCATAAACGCCGAATTTAAGAAGTATTTCGTTTTCGGGAATATTTAAATTTATTGTGGGGTAAAGCTGTTTTGAGCCGATTTTTTTGCCGTCAACAACCTTGCCAATGAAGCTATATTCCCTATTAAGCAGTGCCTTTACCTTTTTTACGTCTCCGCGTTTTAAAAGCTCTTTTATATATGTAGAGCTCACCTTTTTGTTTTCAAAGCTGATTTGTTTTATGATAAATGCTTTAGCGCCAAAGCTTTCAGCCATTTTACTTAAAAGCTTTGAGTTTCCCTCGGCATTTTTGCCGAATGTGAAATCCTCACCGCAGAAAAACGCCTTGGCATTATACCTTTTACAAAGAAGCTCTACAAAATCTTTTGGAGAAAGCTCATTTATATCCTTAAAATCGGGCATAACAACATAATCCACGCCGAGAGATGTGAAAATTTCTTGTCTTTTCTTTTCGGAGTAGATATAGCCGCTGCCGCTTTTTTTAGAAAGCATTCCGTCTTTATCGCTAAAGGTGAAAACAGCGGATTTTATGCCATTTTCTAAAGCATAATCCACAGCCGCTTTTATAACCTTTTGATGCCCTATATGAACAGCATCGAAAAATCCGAGAGCAAAGCAGACGGGCGCTTCTATTTTATTTTTAAGGGTTAGTATTTCCATTTTTAAGCCTGCTCTTTTAAAAACATTTTAAGAGAGCGAAACTCCTTCTTTTGATAATCAACATGGCCTATGCCGATAAAATTCTCATCTTTATCATACACGGCATACTTTTGACCTTCGCCTATTTTATAAACCTCATCGTAAAGAACGCCGCTTACTCTTTGAGGGTGAAGCCCAACGCCGTTTTTATATAAATGCGCAAGCTTTTCGTTTAAAATTATAGGTGGAAACTCTGAAAACAGCTTTTGTGTATCGCCTATAATTTCATCTACCCTGCCTTCTTTTGAAAGCTCCTCAATTTTTTCAAGGCTTACCGCATCATCAATAGAAAAGCCGAGAGCCATTGTGCGACAAAGCGAGCTCATAACGGCACTACACCCTAATTTCTCACCTATATCTACACACAAAGTTCTTATATATGTGCCCTTTGAACAGTGAACCGAAAACTCGTATTCGTTTTCATTTTCGGTTTTGCCTAAATATTTTATTGAGAATATATTTACAATTCTCTCGTCGCGCGAAATCTCAACACCCTGCCTTGCTAAATCATAAAGGCGAACGCCGTTTATTTTTATAGCCGAATACATTGGCGGAAGCTGTGAAATTTCGCCCTTAAAGCTTTCTATTGCTTCTTTAATTTTTTCTTCATCGCAAATAGGCTCACAGGTGCTTAAAACCTCGCCCCAAATGTCCTGCGTGTCGGTTTCAATTCCTAATTTTATTCTGGCAATATATTTTTTATCCTGCCTGTTTAAAAGGTCAATAGCCTTAGTGGCACCCTCTACAAAGACGGGAAGTACACCCGTTGCATTGGGGTCGAGCGTGCCGCCGTGCCCGAGTTTTTTGGTCTTTAAGATACCTCTTAACTTTGCAATAACATCAAAAGAGGTAAATCCCATAGGCTTGTTTACAAGAATAAATCCGCTTTTCATATAAAATTACCTATAGTTTCAACAATTTTTTCTCTTATCTCATTTACATCGCCGTAAAGCGTGCAGCCTGCGGCACCAGCGTGTCCGCCGCCGCCATACACGGCGCAAATTGCGCTTGCATCAGGGCTTTTACCTGTTCTGAGAGAAACCTTAAATTCACCCTCATTTCTCTCTTTGATTACAACGCCCACCTCAACGCCTTGAATTTGTCTTGTCATTGCGGGAAGTGCATCAAGGTCACACTCCTCGGCACCTGCCTCTTTCAAAATATCCTGTGTTACAGTTATAACGGCGCATCTGCCATTATAGTAAAACTTTAGGGTTTGAAGAGCATATTTTTCAACATCAAGCTGAGCACGGCTTTTGTTTTCAAACATTAGTCTGTTTACATTGTAAATATCAATATTTCTGTCTAAAGAAAGCGAAGCTATTGCGTGTGCTTTAGCTGTGGTGTTTGAAAATTTAAAACAGCCACAGTCGGTGCTGACGCCGGTGTAAATGCAAAGTAGTGCCTTATCCGAAATGTCGCCGTCAAGCTCCATTATTACATCAAAAACAAGCTCACAAGCAGCGGCAACCCTTTCGTCAACAAGGGTGTTTTTTGCATAAAGGGTATTTGATTTATGATGATCGATACAAAGGTCGACCTTATTTTCATAATGCTCTAATCCCTTGCCGAAAAGGCTTGTTGATGCAATATCAACAGCCACAACAAACTGAGGCTCAAATTCCTCTTTTACATAGTCTTTATATAAAAAACTGTACTTTGAAGGAATTTCTCTCTCGTTTTCAACTCTAACCTTTTTGCCTTTTGCTTTTAGGGTGTAATATAGCGCGAATGCACAGCCGAGTGTATCACCATCGGGGTTTTGGTGTGTGAGAATTACAATATTATCAGCACATCTTAACATCTCGGCAGCAGTTTTTATATCTGTACCCATTTGTTCCTCCGTTTTAATCGTCTTTTTGGTTAAACTTTAAGATAAGGCTGTTTATGTGTGCGCTATGTTCAATAGAGTTATCTGCCACAAAAATAACCTCGGGAATTGCACGCATTTTAACTCTGTGTGCAAGCTCGCGGCGGACAAAACCTGCCGCCGACTTTAAGCCTTCCACTGATTTTTTTGTTGTTTCAAAGCCCTCAATGGCACTGACATAAACCTTAACCTGTGACAAATCATTTGTTAAATCCACATGCACAATGCTGAGCATTTGAGAAACGCGCGGGTCTTTTATATCTCTTAATATTTCAACTAAAGCGTATTTAATATCTTCAGCTGACTTATCAACCTTATAGCTTTTTCCCATTTTTATAAATTCCTTTTTAAAATTAATCTCTATATTCCTCGGTTATAAATGCCTCAAAAATGTCGCCCTCTTTAATGTCGTTAAACTTTTCAAGTGCCATGCCGCACTCATAGTTTGAAGCAACCTCTTTAACGTCATCCTTAAAGCGCTTTAATGATGAAAGCTCATCCTCAGCAATTACAATACCGTCGCGAACAACGCGAATTTTAGAGTGTCTTGTAACCTTACCTACAGTTACATAGCAGCCTGCAACTGCGCCAACGCCCGAAAGCTTATAAACCTGACGAACCTCAGCCTTGCCCTGCTCAACATCTCTGTATTTAGGTGCAAGCATACCCTTCATAGCAGATTTTACTTCCTCGATGCAGTCGTAAATAATACGATAACATCTAAGGTCAACGCCCTTATCTTTTGCCATATCATCAGCGGTTGTGTCGGGGCGAACATTAAAGCCTACTATAATTGCATTTGAGGCATCTGCGAGCATAACGTCAGACTCATTAATTCCGCCTACGCCCGAGTGAATTACTCTAACTCTAACCTCTTCATTTGTGAGCTTTTCAAGTGACTGCTTAACAGCCTCGGCAGTACCCTGAACGTCTGCCTTAACGATAATCGAAAGCTCCTTCATTTCACCCTCTTCAATCTGGCTGAAGAGGTTATCTAAGGTTACCTTTTGATATGCAGAGAATTTCTCCTCTTTTAGTGACTGCTTACGCTGTTCAACAAGCTCTCTTGCAAGTCTTTCGTCCTCAACACAGTTAAAGATATCGCCTGCGCTGGGAACTTCGCCAAGTCCTACAATCTCAACAGGTGTTGAGGGGCCTGCCACTTTAACACGTCTACCCTTATCGTCGGTCATAGCTCTAACTCTACCAACTGCTGTTCCGGCAATAATAATATCACCTGCATTTAATGTTCCGTTCTGAACTAATACAGTTGCAACGGGACCTCTGCCCTTATCAAGCTTAGCCTCAACAACAATACCCTTTGCAGCTCTGTTGGGGTTAGCCTTTAATTCCTTTACATCGGCAGTTAAGAGCACCATTTCAAGAAGCTCATCAATACCAGCGTGTGTTTTAGCCGAAACAGGAACACAAATTATATCGCCGCCCCATTCCTCAGGAACAAGCTCATGCTCGGTAAGCTCTTGCTTAACTCTTTCGGGGTTTGCTTCGGGCTTATCCATTTTATTGATTGCAACTATAATGCTAACCTCTGCGGCTTTAGCGTGGTTAATTGCCTCAACAGTTTGGGGCATAATGCCGTCGTCTGCGGCAACAACGATAATTGCAATATCTGTAATCTGTGCACCTCTTGCACGCATAGCTGTAAATGCTTCGTGTCCGGGGGTGTCAAGGAAGGTGATTTCTCTGTCATTAGCGGTGATTTTGTAAGCACCGATGTGCTGTGTAATACCGCCTGCCTCTGTTGAGGTTACACTTGTGTTACGGATAGCATCGAGAAGAGAGGTTTTACCGTGGTCAACGTGTCCCATAACAACAACGATGGGCGAACGGGGCTCTAAATCCTCTGCCTTATCCTCTATATCCTCAATAAGACGCTCTTCGATGGTAACAACAACCTCTTTTTCAACCTTTGCATCAAGCTCCATAGCCACCATAGCGGCAGTGTCATAGTCGATTGTCTGGTTTGCGGTTGCCATTACGCCGAGAAGCATAAGTCTTTTAATAACCTCAGCTGCTTTAACCTTTAAGCGCATTGCAAGCTCAGAAACAACAATTTCATCGGGAATTGTAATCTTAAGCTGCTGCTTTTTCTGCTGCTGAGCTTGAATTCTTCTGAGCTTATCAGCCTCGGTTTCTCTCTTTGAAGACATAGGCTTGCCTCTTTGCTGTGACTTTTGAGCAAGCTTTTGCTTTCTTTGGATATTATCCGAGTTATAAGAGCTGCTGGGTGCAATTCTTTCGTATTTTTCGTTATACTTATCAAGCTCAACAAAGTCGGTTCTGGTGTTAACCTTTCTAACCTGCTTTTGAACTTCCATAGTTTCGGTTGAGCGGGTTTTGATAACATTTGCAAATTTTTCTTTAGGCTTTTTAGGAGTATTCTCCTCTTTTCTAACCTTTTTAGGCTCTGCCTTAATCTCTTTTTTAGGCTCTTCCTTTATTTCAGGCTTAGCTTCCTTCTTAGGCTCTTGTTTTTTAACCTCTTCTTTTTTAGGTGCTTCCTTTTTAGTTTCTGCTTTTACTTCCTTTTTAACCTCTTTTTTAGGCTCTTCTTTTTTAACTTCAGCCTTTTTGGGTTCTTCCTTTTTAGCTTCTTTTTGAGAAGCAGTCACTCTTTGATGACGGTTTCCTTCCTCAAAATAGCTGTCAAAGCTACTTAAAGCCTTTACAGTTGTGTAATGCTGGAATATTAAGTTTAATTCCTCTTCGCTTAATGTGCTTGTGGTCTTTTTAGGTTCGCTTTCATATTTAAGCAAGAGGTTTATAATTTCTTTGCTGTCGACATTAAGGTCGCGTGCGACCTCTGATACTTTATATTTAACTATCATAGTATATCCTCCTTGTTGTAACTGAGCTTAAGTTTTAGCATATCGGCAAAGCCCTTGTCGTTTACCGATACAATTTTTGTTTTTCTTCCGATAGCGCCGCCGAGAGTGTCTGTGTCGTAGGCAGTTTTTATAATTTCAACGCCCACATTTTTGCACTCAAAGCTGATTTCCTTTTGACTTTTTTGCGAGATGTCATTTGTTACAAACACCACGCAAGCAGCGCCGCTTTGAAGGCTTTCTTTAACTGTGTCAAAGCCGTAACTTAACTTTTTAGCCTTCATACAAATGCCGAGAGAGAGTAAAAACGCATCATTCATTTTTTGAAAGCTCCCCCTCTAAACGCTCGTATACTTCGGAGGGTATTTCACATTCAAGCGCGCGGCTTAAAGCGCGGCTCTTTTTAGCTTTATTAAGACAGTCCACGCTATTACAAATATAAGCGCCTCTGCCCGATTTTCTGCCTGTAAAATCAACCTCAACCGAGCCTTCTTTAGTTCTTACTATTCTTATGAGCTCGCGTTTTGGTTTTTTCTCCTTACAGCCTATGCAGCTTCTTTCGGGAATTTTCTTTGTCTGCATTTAAAACCCTCCAAATTTAAGTTTTATGCTCAGTTTTCTCCGTAAAATCCGCTTTCGGGACGGATATCTATTTTATAACCTGTAAGTCTTGCAGCAAGTCTTACATTCTGACCTTTATTACCGATTGCAAGTGAAAGCTCATTATCCGCAACTGTTACGCGGCAGGCTTTAACTCCCTCTTCACTCTCTAAAAGCTCAACCTTTGTGATGTGCTTTGCAGGAGAGAGTGCCGAAGTTATAAACTCAACGGGGTCGTCACTGTAGTTTACAATGTCAATCTTTTCGCCGCCAAGCTCATTTACCACGCTGTCGATACGGCTTGATTTATTACCAATGCAGGCGCCCATAGCGTCAACATTTTCATCCTTGCTGTAAACTGCGATTTTTGTTCTTGAACCTGCTTCTCTTGAAATTGATTTAATTTCAACTGTACCATCGTAAATTTCGGGAACGTTAAGCTCAAAAAGACGCTTAACCATACCGGGATGTGTTCTTGAAATCATAATCTTGGGAGGTCTTGAGGTTTTCTCGGTGTTGCGCTTTACATCGACAACATAAACCTTAATCTGCTCACCGATAGTAAAGCTCTCGCCGGGAATCATTTCCGACTGAGGAAGCATAAGCTCGCCTCTGCCCATATCAAGAGTAACCGAGCCGCGTGCCTCGTCAATAGAGGTTACTGTTGCAGAGATAAGCTCGTGTACCTTGCTTTGATACTCCTTAAAGGTGTTCATTCTTTCTTCTTCTTTAATTCCCTGACGGAATATGTGCTTTGCACTTTGAGCGGCAATTCTGCCCATATCCTTGGTTTTAATTTTCATATCAACGTGTCCGCCGATTTTAGCGCGCTTGCTGTACTTTAAAGCTTCCTCTAAAGTAATCTCTGCCTTGGGATTTAAGACTTCCTCAACAACCTCTTTGCGAATTGCGATGTTGAATTTTCTGTTTTCGGGGTTGATGTCAATAATAATGTTTTCAGGGTCGCCAAAATCCTTTTTTATTGCATTTTCAATGGCTACTGTGATTTTTTCAAGCAGGCTTGTGCTGTCAATGCCCTTTTCCTGCTCAAGCATAATTAGTGCGTCAAAAAATTCGTTGTTCATTTTTGTTTACTCCTCCAAAATTTATATTAGTCGTCACAAAGTTTAACAAATGCTGTGTCGGAAAGCATAATTTTAATATCATCCTCGTCTTGAGCTACAACTATGCTGTCCTTTAAATACTCTTTTAAAATACCGCCTACTTCTCGTCTTTTATCCTCAAGCGGTCTTATAAGCCTTACTAAAACTTCCTCGCCTATATATCTTTTAAAATGCTCCTCTAAGCGAAGCTTGCGGTTTAGCCCGGGAGAGCCAACCTCTAAATAATAGCTTTGGTCGATGGGGTCTGCCTCGTCGATGAGAGGGTCAATAGCTCGGCTGAAAGCCTCGCACTCGTTAATATCAATGCTGCCGTTCTTCTTTTCAACTAAAACCTTTAAAAACCACTCTGAGCCCTCTTTTTCAAAGGTTACATCCCAAAGAGTAAGGTCCATTTGCTCACAGACAGGAAGCACGATTTCTCTTACCACATCGGTTGTGCTAACCGAATTTTTCATCTTTTTACCTCCCTTGTTTTAACAAAAACAAAAGAGCGGGCTTGCCCACTCTTTACCTTTCAAGATATTTTAACTGTATGTATTATAGCATAGCATTTTTAAAAAAGCAAGTTTTTTCCTAATTTTTCTTTTATTTTACTTAAAAAAGAGCTATAATATTGTTAAAAGTAATATTTAAGGAGAATTTATAATGGAATTTAACACTATAGAGCTTAAAAACAAAGACGCCCGTGCTGTTATTTTAACAAATTACGGTGCAAATCTTCTTTCGTTTAAAATAGGAGATAAGGATATTATAATTTACGATAAAGAGGCACTCCAAAATAAAAAATCAACAGGTACTCCTGTTTTGTTCCCGACCCCTAACCGAGTTCGCGACTGTCTTGTGCCTTACGGCGATAAAACAGTACTTCAGCAAAAAAACGGCACACCTCGTGAAATTCACGGTCTTGTTTATGACGAGCCCTTTTTAGTAGAGAGCAAAACTCAAACCGAGGCTGTTCTGTCTATTAAAATCAATAAAGACAGCCACCTTTATGACTCTTTCCCATTTGAATGTACACTAAGACTCACCTATTCGCTTTTTGAAAACGCATTAACCTTAAAATATGAGGTTGTAAATGAAAGCGACAGTGATTTCGACTTTGGCTTTGCATTCCACCCTTTCTTTGCTATTGACGA
This sequence comes from Oscillospiraceae bacterium, assembly GCA_017440545.1. Lineage (GTDB taxonomy): Bacteria > Bacillota > Clostridia > Oscillospirales > Ruminococcaceae > SIG578. The sequence continues at coordinate 1,223 of JAFSGZ010000050.1, read as the reverse complement.
CACCACTGAGGTTTTTATTCCTGCAAACATAATGCTTGATGCCATTGGCTGCTATCCCACAAAGAAGATTATTCCCACAGATGAGGCTTTTGAAAGCCTCTCAACAAACGGCAGGAACGCCAAAGGGCTTGTAATCGATAACGATTTCACAGAAATTTTCTCCTCACCCACCCTTAAAAGCAAAAGCACTTCAATAGAGATTAATATGTCAGAGGACTTCAAACACCTAATTGTCTTTAGAAAGATAGACAGCCCCTTTATCTGCATTGAGCCGCAAACCTGCTCGGTAAATGCCCATAACCTATCAAAAGAGGGCTTTGAAAAAGCAAACCTTATAAACCTTAAAAAAGGAGAAAGCCACAGCGGATTTGCCTCAGTTTTAGTAGATATAAAATAAACAAAAAGCCGTCCAATCGGACGGCTTTTAATATTTAAGATTCCATTTGTTTTCCTAAAAAAGAAGCGGCAACTGTTGCAAGCTTTACATCGGCTTCGCTTGCCTCGCGCTCGTCCTTTGAAGTTAACACAACAGCTCCGCTGACATCACCTGCAGCCATAATAGGTGCCGCAACAGCGATATTTTGGTCAATGCCCTCAACCGCTCTTTTTTCATCACCCTTTTTATAAACCTCAACGCTTCGCGACTGCATAACATCCTCAACAGCTTGTGTAACTCTGCGCTCAATAATCTCCTTTTTAGGAATACCTGCCGCAGCTACGCAGTGGTCGCGGTCGCAAATAATTACATTAAAATCGGTTGCAAGCGTAAGCGCATCCGCACACTGCTTTGCAAACGACGAAAGCTCGCCCACCGGCGAATATTTTTTCAAAATAACCTCGCCATTCCTGTCAGTATAAATCTCCAGCGGGTCTCCTTCACGAATTCTCATTGTTCTGCGGATTTCTTTCGGTATAACCACCCTGCCCAAATCGTCAATTCTACGAACTATTCCTGTTGCTTTCATATATAAATCTCCTTTAAATTCAAATCGTGATGTTAGTATTTGTGATTAAAGGGAATTTATACTGCAAAGATTTGTTTTTAAGGATAAAAAAGACATCGCGGATGCGCTGCCTTTTTATTGACTATTTCATTTGTTCTATTACAGAAAGCATCTCACTCTCGGTAAAATCAAATCCGCCAAACTCATATAAAACATTATCATATACAAATGACATTGTAAGTTTATTATCGTGCGAACCTGATGTATACACAATAATTT
>JAFSGZ010000049.1 GCA_017440545.1 Oscillospiraceae bacterium | reverse complement strand
CTTTGACTTTACCTCAATCGGCATCACAGAATATCTGATTTCTGTTGGTCTTGCGATTTCGATTATCCCCATTGTTGAAATTGTAAAAGCTATTAAAAGAGCATTTACAAAAAATAAATAAACAAAATAAGGCTCGCACCAAAAGGTGCGAGCCTGTTTTTTACTTTTTACTTTTTATTTAACAGCTAAAACGCCGCCGTGCCGTCTTATGTTTAAAACCTTGCAGGAGTCCTTACCGAACACCTCATCGATAGCGTTTTTGTATTCCTCTAACATATCAGCGGGCACAAAAGCCTGAATTGTTCCTGCAAAGCCGCCGCCGTGTACACGATAAGCTCCTCTGTCCTTTAGGATATTGTCGCTTACTGCAAGGGCTAAAGATAAGCCTTGCTCACTTGTGTTAAGGCTTGTGTAAACATTTTGAAGATACATATACGAAGAAAAGCCTGATTTTTTAGTTGTGTTTAAGAACGCATCAAAATCATTTTCTTTAAGTGCCTTTGACTGCATATCGACCCTATCATTTTCATTGACAAAGTGAATAGCACGAAGCACTGCTCTGTCTCCAAATTTCTCACGAAGTGCTTTAGCATTTTGAAGCACTTCTTTTAATGTTATTCCTCTTAAGGTTTCTTTTCCGAAGAAGGATGCAACATTTTTCATTTCAACAGGAATAGCGGCATATTCTCCTGTTAAATCAGAGTGGTTTCCGCCGGTGTCAACAATGCAGAGAGCGTAGCCGCTCTTTTCAAAATCAAAGTCGATTTTATCAATTACGGGAGCCTTTGGATTTTCAAAATCTATTGTAATAAAACCGCCGACCGAGCTTGCAGTTTGGTCTAAAAGTCCGCAAGGCTTACCAAAGAACACATTTTCGGCATACTGTGAAATTTGTGCAACCTCAACAGCATCAATTTTGCCATCGTTATAAAGGTGGTTTAAAATGGTGCAAACCAATACCTCAAATGCTGCAGAGCTTGACATTCCCGAGCCCTTAAGCACATTGGATGTTGTATAGGCTACAAAGCCGCCTATATTATAGCCGCGCTCTAAAAAGCTGTTGCAAATTCCTTTTATAAGTGAAATTGAACTGTTTTGCTCTTCTTTTTTAAAGGTAATATCATCGGTGGTAAGAATATCGGGTTTAAAGCCCTTTGAGAGTACCTCAAGGCGTTTTTCGCACTTTGCAACAACACCGATAACATCAAGGTTTAATGCAGCGGCAAGGCATTTGCCGTTGTTATGGTCGGTGTGATTTCCGCAAACCTCGGTTCTACCGGGTGCAGAAAAAACTGAAACCTCTGTGTATTCAGGATATATTTTATTAAATTCATCAAGTGCCTCGGCATAGCGCTGTCTTTGCATTTTTATAACGCTATCAGCACTACCATACAGCTCTGAAAGTGCGCTATCGCAAACTCCGTTTAATATATCATTTTTAAGCTTTGCTATATTACTCATATCTTACCTCCGTAGGTGTTTATTTTTTAAAATGAGCATTGTGCAAACCTATTATAACATTGTTTTTTTTCTTTGTCTATAAAATTAACAATTTGGAAACTTTATTTTTATGGATTTTTATTGCATTTTATTTTACAAAATGTTATACTCATATTACTTGTTAAAGAAAAGGATACTTAAAAATGGCGGTGAAATGTATGTCAGAAAAGTATTTTAAATATTCTCTTTATTCTCCTATGCTTGAAAATGTTGGGCTAAATATTTACAACAGCGGATATCAATCCTGCAAAAGCGGGCACACCTGGGGTCCGGCCGTCAGGGATTATTTTCTTATCCATCTTGTAGTTTCGGGCAAGGGTGAATACACCGTAAATGGAAACTCCTACACCGTTTCTCAAAACGAAGCTTTTATAATAAAGCCGCAGGATTTAGTTTCCTACACAGCTGATAAAAACGAGCCTTGGGAATATTGTTGGGTTGGCTTTAATGGTGCAGATGCATCTCGTCTTGTCGACCTCACAGCCTTTAGTGAAGGCGAGCCGATAGTTTCTTTTGGCCGTGAGGACACAGTCGCTCTGAAAAAGTTGTTTTTATCAATTTATTCCTCTTTTGGCACAAAGCCCGAAGAAGAAACCCTTATTATATCAAAGCTGTTTGAAGCCTTTTCGCTTATAATAAAGGCTGCCCCGAGGGAATTAAGTGAATCCTCAACAAGCAGAACATACATTAAAAACGCTATTAAATTCATTCAGCGCAACTTTTCAAACAACATAGATGTTTCAGACATCGCAAACCACGTGGGACTCAGCCGAAGCCATTTATATAGAGTTTTTGTTAAAAATCTAAATCTTTCACCCAATGAATATTTAACACAGTATCGCATTAATCAGGCGTGCGTACTTTTAAGAACATCAGATTTATCTATCGGTGAAATTTCAAGCTCTGTCGGCTTTGATGACCAGCTCTATTTTTCGAGGGTGTTTAAAAAGTCAAAGGGTATTCCCCCTTCAAAGTATTCTAAAAAAATACTTGACGAAAACAAAGATTAAGGAGAACATTTAAATGAGCAAACTTAAGCGCATATCTTCATTTTTCAAAAAGCATGACTCGGCAATCGTCAGAACTGCCATTATGCTTGTTATGTCATTTGCAATTATTATATTTTCGGAATGGATAGTAAGAGACGACATCTACTTAGCACTTAATTGGGTGTATGACCGCACTACGCAGTTTGTGTTTTCATCAATGCTCGTTTTCCTTTTAACCTTTTTCCTGTTCGCTATTATGAGGCGCATAGATTTCCCCATTTTAATTTCGGGAATTGTTGTTTTAGGTCTTTCAACGGCAAGCTATTTTAAGGCTACATACAGAAGCGAGCCACTTTTTCCTTGGGACCTTTTAATTGCCTCGGAGGCGGCGGATATTTCTTCCGAAATGGTGCTTATTCCCACCCTTTCAATGTATCTTGCATTTTCTATTATAATTGTAATTTTTGCCGCACTTTTGATTTGGCATATAATCGCTTTTAAAAAGGGCGTTATAAAAAGAAAAAAGGTTAGCAAGAAAAAGGTTATTAATATAAGCGTGCAGGCAGTAGTTTCATTTTTAGTGCTTGTTTGCTACACCGTTTTTGTTTTGAATAATATAGGGGTTATGAAGTTCTTCGGAATTACCGAATATCCATTCAGACAATCAAGCACATATAAGAAAAACGGCTTTTTACAGTCCTTTGTTATGCACGGAAAATACATACTTCCCGACAAGCCCGATGACTACAATGAGGACACCATAAACACTCTGCTTTCACAAATTGACTCTGACAGCTCTGATGAAGAAAAAATAAAACCAAATATTATTTATGTTATGAGCGAAAGCTTTGCAGACCTTACAATGTGTGAAAACGTAACCTTTCATGACGATATTTTTAAGTACACAAACTATGTCAGAGAAAATGGCATTTACGGTTCGCTTTTAACCTCGCAGTTTGGCGGCGGCACCTGCAACTCTGAATTCGAGGTGCTTACCGGCTTTAGTATGAATAATCTCCCCACAGGCTGCACCCCTTATCAGCAATATTTCAATGAAGAAAGCATAAGCTATGCTAAATATTTAAAGGGACTTGGCTACAAAACTGTGGCAATTCACTCATACGGCGAAAAGTTCTGGAACAGAAATGTAGCATATCCAAATATGGGATTCGACGAATTTATTTCAGAAGAGGATTTTGTCGACCCGCTTCGCCGAAGAGGACTTATAAAAGACGACTCGCTTGTTGACAGAATTATCGAAGAATACGAAAAAAATCTCGGCAGCGGACAGCCCTTCTTTAACTTCTCTGTTACAATGCAAAACCACGGTTCATTTACAAGCGGTCAGTATTTAGAAAACTATCGCACACATTTAAGCTGCGACGAACTCACAGAAGACCAAGAGGGCGTACTTATAACCTATGCCACTGGTATACGCGATGCAGATAATGCTCTTGGAAAGCTTATGGCATATTTTTCAAGGGTTAAAGAGCCCACAATTATTTGTATGTTTGGTGACCACTTAGGCTCACTTGCAGGAAGCGATGAAATATATGTTAAAGCAGGCTATATGAACGACCCCGAAAGCAGCGCCGAGGATAAGCGCAGAAAATATTCCACACCATTCTTTGTTTGGGATAACTACACCACCGACAAGCAGTTTGAGGTTCCCAACATGAGCCTTTATAACCTTGTTCCCTCAATTTGCGAGTGGTATAATCTTGATACCCCTAAGTTTTTTGAGTATTTATATGAACAGTCAAAGGTGTTCAGAGGCTCTTCAACTCAGGGCATCTTCCTTGACAGCGAGGGTAATGCTGTGTATGAGCTTCCAAAAGAGGCTGAACAATATTTTGAAAATCACAAGTTGTTCCAGTATGATTTAATGTTTGGAAAAAATTACAGTCTAAACGAGGGCTACACCTACAAGCCCGTAGGCTTAAATTAAACAAAAAACGGCATCAAGCAAAAGCTTGATGCCGTTTATTTTTTTATTCTTACTCTGAAACCAAACTACTACTTTCGGGCTCCTGCGATGTGCTTTCCTCTTGTTGTGAGCTGCTGCTTTCAGACTCCTGTGATGAGCCGTCCATGCTACTTGTGTTTTCGCTTGAAGCTACATCAGAGCTACTGCTTTCAGAGGTTACCTCAGTGCTTGTGTTTTCGCTTGAGGTGTCACTTTCTACACTCGGCTGACTTGGGAATTGAGTAATAGACGAAGTGACATGATTTCTGCTGGTTGTACTTGAAGTTTTGCTTGTATTATTAGCTATAGGTCTGCTTGTGGGAGTGGCAGGTTCAAAGCTTATAGTACTGCTTGTGTTCTTTGAAGTGTTAGGACTTCTTGAGGGGAACTTAATACTTACAGTGCTTTTATTTGCACCATTGTCGGTGTACTTATCGTTATTATAGGTTGCCGCATTTACATCAACCGTTTCGGTTTCATTTGCTCTGACCCTACGAGCCATTATGATTAATCGCTGTCCCTCAAACTCGTAATAATCGGTTGAAAGGGTTAAAAGCTTATCGGAAATATCAACATCAACGGGAATATCAAAAATAGAGCGGCTTTGCACCTGTTTAATATAGCTATCAAAATCCATTGCATTAGAGGCATTTATAAGGTCATATTCAAAAATATTGCCCTTTGTGCCATCGGTGTTACAGGTGAACACCGAGAAGATTTTCCATTTACTCTTTTCATAAACGGTGTCAAATTCAATGACGGGGTGGTGTCGATAGAACATTATAGGCTGCTTACCGGCATAATAATTTTTAAGCTGACTGAACATTTGGTTATCGCTCTTCATATTATTGCCGTAAATTACAGTGTTGCCGTCAAGCTCTTTTATATTGTTTCGCATATCAACAAACGGTGTGCCGTGTCTATCCTTTTTACCGTTAAAATTATGGTTTAAATAATAGGAATTGTTATCGGTTTGCATAACAGGATAGCTTATATCTGTGCCATCAATTTTAATCCAACCTGCAATATCGGAATTTTTGCTATAAAGATTTACAAATTCCTTTAGATAACCGCTCGGATAAACTGCGCCTTGTGAAATTTCTTTATCCTTTAGCTTTTCAAGATTTTTATAAAGTGCTTTATTGCTGCTTATTCCTGTAAAGAAGCTTAAAACAAATGTTATGGAAATAAGCAAGAGTGCTACAGCAGAAAGGAATACCGATTTTTTTATAATTATATTTCTTTCATCGGTTTTTAAAGGAATTAACGAGAATAAAAGTCTCTGTGCCTTTTGCTTAAAGGTAAGATTTTCTTCAGCCTCTTGAGTGTTTTCATTCTCTGCCTGCTCATCTTTATTTCTGTGAATTACAATTTTGCTTGAGGACTTAACAATAGATGGTGTGTACTCGGCGCCAGATAAGTCTGTTGCCGATTTCATATCCTCTAAAACCTCATAAACGGGAATTCTTTGGGAATTAAATATAGCAAGTCCATTTACAATGCGTCTTATCATATCAAAGACGTGAAGTGAAGCGTGCTCTCTTATTTTTTCTCTTGAGTCTGCATTTGCTGATAAATCGAGGCGTTTTACCCAAACGGTGTCCTTATTGCAAACAGCAACATAAACAAGTCCCACAGGCTCCCCTACATAAGAAGCAGGGCCTGCAAATCCTGTTACAGCGACACCTAAATCGCTCTTGCCGTGATTTTTAACGCCAACTGCCATCTGTGCGGCAGTTTCAGCACTTACAACACCGTATTCGTTAATAGTTTCGGGATTTACACCTAATGTGAAATGCTTCATACTTTCGCTATAGGTGGTTACTCCAAATCCGAAAACAAGTGAAGAGCCCGGAATATCGGTAATTTTTTTAGAGATAAGACCGCCGGTGCAGGATTCTGCAACCGAAAGGGTAATATTCTTTGTGATAAGCTCACTTATAACTGTATGCTGAATTGAAGGTGAGTTTGTGCCGTAAACACAATCTCCAAGGCGTCTTATAATTTCTTCTTCGGTGCTGTCAACCTCTTTTACAGCCATTGATACATCGGCATTATCCGACATAATGGTTACATCGGTTTGACCGACAGAGGCATAGGTTGCAACAACAGGTTTTTCTTTTTTAATTAAATCGTCAAGCTGCTGTGCTATAAGCGACTCGCCCATTCCGAAAACATTAACTGTTTTTGAAACTATAAACTTGTCCGAAATAGATTTTAAAAAGGGCTTAACATCCTTTTCAAACATAGGCTCCATTTCAGAGGGAGGGCCGGGAAGAATTATGATGCATTGATTGCCGCTTTTTAAAATGGCACCGGGGGCGTGTCCGTGCTCATTTCTTAAAACGATTGCGCCTTCAGGCACCAATGCCTGCTTATAATTATTCTGAGGAATTTTTATTCCCTTCTGCAGAAAGAAAAGCTCAATTTTTCTTTTACTCTGCTCATCCTCTACAAGCTCTATTGACAAAAGCTCGCAAACTGCTTCTTTAGTCATATCATCATCGGTTGGGCCGAGGCCTCCGGTTAAAATTACGACATTACTTCTTGACAGAGCATCGGAAACTGCCTTTTTTATGGCATTTCTGTTATCCTTAACCGAAATATGATAATCAACATCAATTCCGATGCTCATAAGCTTATCCGACAGGTACTTTGCATTTGTATTAAGCTGTCTACCTGAAAGAAGCTCTGAGCCGACTGTAATAATTTCAGAATTCATAATTTTCTCCTATATTTAAGGTTTACTTAAACCAAATAAACTCGGTTTCTGTATTATTAACTGCATTTTCTACAAGCGCGTCTACATTAAGCACATCTTCAACCGCCACAAGCTTATCCATTTCGGGCTTTGTTTTAGGGTGCTTTGGTGTAAAGACTGTACAGCAGTCCTCAAAAGGCTGAACCGAAACCTCAAAGGTTTCTATTTTTCTTGATATTTCTATTATTTCTTCCTTATCCATTCCAATGAGTGGTCTGAACACAGGCATTTTTGAAACAGCATCGGTACAACAAATTGCATCTAAGGTCTGGCTTGCAACCTGTCCCAAGCTTTCGCCTGTAATTAGTGCCTTTGCCTCGTCTTTTTTGGCGATTTCGGAAGCTATTCGCATCATAAAGCGACGCATAACAAGGGTTGAATATTCCTCGGGAATTTGGTCGCGGATTTTTTCTTGAATTTCTGTAAACGACACCGTGTAAAGCTTAATTCTGCCGGTGTAAAGTGTCATTTGCCTTAAAAGGTCTTTAACCTTTTCAAGCGCTCTATCGCTTGTATAGGGTGGACTTGCAAAGTGTACAGCCGAAAGCTCGACGCCGCGTTTTGCAAGCATATATCCTGCAACGGGGCTGTCTATTCCTCCCGAAATTAAAAGCATTGCTCTGCCGCCTGTACCGGTTGGCATACCGCCTGCTCCCTCTAACTGACTTGAATGAATATAAGCAAATTGGTCCCTTATTTCAATAACAACAGTTACCTCGGGATTTATAACATCAACCGAAAGGTTTCTGAATTTACTTAAAAGGTAGCCCCCGATTTCTCTGCAAATTTGAGGCGAATTTAAGGGGAATTTTTTATCCGAACGTTTTGCAATAACCTTAAAGGTTTTTGCATTTAAAAGGTCGTTCTCAAGATAGCTTTTGCAGGTCTTTTTAATAACCTCTATATCCTTTTCAATTTCACAAGCACGGCAAAGTGCCTTTATTCCAAAAACCTTTTTTATTATATCAACAGCCGCGTCCATATCGAAAAACTCGTCTTTTGGGGTTACGGTTATGGTGGACTGTGATTTTCTAACCTCGATTTTACCTATATGAGCTATTCTTCTTTTAATATTTCTTATCATAGTGTCCTCAAAGGTACTTCTGTTTAAGCCTTTAAGGGCAATTTCTCCGTTTTTAATAAGTATAATTTCTTTCATTTTAAGCTCCTATTTTATATGCTGAAGGGTGTCTATTCCCTCTTTTACTGCCGAAACAAGCTCGTCTATTTCTTCCAATGTATTATCACAGTTAAAGCTTACTCTTATTGCTGTATCAATAGTCTTATCATTTAAATTAAGTGCCGACAACACGTGGCTCTTTTTACCCTTTGCACAGGCTGAGCCGCTTGACACGAAGATTTCCTTTTTTTCGAGGAAGTGAAGCATTGTTTCTGATTTCACAAGATTGGTTGAGAAATTAACTATATAGGGAAGGCAATTTTCATTTGAGTTTATAGTAACACTCTCTATTTCATTTAGTCTGCTTACTAAATGGGCATTTAATTCTTTTACCTTTTTATACGACTCTGCCATTGTTTTTAACGCATCCTCGCAGGCTACACCAAATGCCGCAATAAATGCGCTGTTTTCTGTTCCGGGGCGAAATTTATTTTGCTGTTCGCCGCCGAAAAAGCGAGGGTTTATGCGGGTGCCCTTTTTAACATATATAGCACCTATACCTTTAGGGGCAGAGATTTTATGTCCGCTTACAGATAAAACATCAACGCCAAGCCTTCCAACATTTACGGGAATTTTTAAAAAGCCCTGCACAGCATCGCAGTGAACAACCACATTTTTACTTTTTCTTCTTGCGGCAGCGGCTATTGTGGCAACATCCATTATGCTGCCTATCTCATTGTTTACAAGCATAACTGACACTAAAATTGTTTTTTCATCAACAAGTCTTGATACTTCTTCAGAAGTTACAATGCCTCTTTCATCAGGCTTTGCAAAAACAACCTCAAAGCCGTTGTTTTCAAGGCTTTGTGCTGCTTCTAAAACCGAGGAATGTTCAATGGCTGAAATTACAATTTTATTGCCGCGGCGCTTTAAGGCGTCTGCTACGCCTAAAATAGCGGTGTTATTAGCTTCGGTGCCTCCGCTTGTGAAAAATATTTCTCCGTCCTTCGAAGACAAGGCCAAGGCGATAGTGTGCCTTGCCTTTTTAATTTCAAGCTCTGCCGAAAAACCGAGCGAATAAAGAGAAGAGGGATTACCGAAATTTTCGCACATCATATAAAGCGCCTTATCAGCGGCGTTTTTTGACACCTTGGTGGTGGCGCTGTTATCTAAATAAATCACAAATTTACCCTCCCTCTGTTTTTTACAAATACATAATTATTATACTACCATTTTCACAGAATGTAAAGACCTGCAAAGCTTTTAAAGTTGAACGGTTTTTTAATTTTTTTAATATTATAATGATAGCAAAGGATATACTTTGCTAATAAAACAGAGGAGATAATTTATGGCAACATTTTTTAATCAGGCACAATTATCCTACAACGGAAATATCATAAATTCAAACGTTGCTACAGGCGAGCTTACAGAAACTTTAGCCGTCACCAAAACCGCAACGGTTGACACCTATTCAAGAAACTCTGACATCACCTATGTTATAAGCCTTGTTAACTCAGGCTCAGCTCCTTTAACAAACCTTGCCGTAACCGATAACCTCGGCAGCTACACAGTGGGCACAACAACAGTTTACCCCTTAAGCTATGTTGACGGCTCGGCAAGACTCTTTATTAATGGCGTTCCTCAAGCAGTAGCACCCACAGTTACTGCAGGACCTCCCCTCACCTTCTCAGGCGTTACAATTCCCGCAAACAGCAACGCCATAATCATTTACGATGCTGTAACCACAAACACAGCGCCCCTTAACCCCAATAATACAATTACAAACACAGTGGCAGTAAGCGGCGGCAGCATTGTAACACCCGTTACTGCCAGCGAAACACTCACTGCTTCAAACGAGCCTGACCTCACAATTTCAAAGAGTATTAACCCCTCAACAGTTGTTGAAAACTCACCCGTAACCTACACCTTTATCATTCAAAACTACGGCAACACCGCAGCCGATGTAACTGACAATGTTATCATCACCGACACATTTAATCCCATTTTAACTAATCTCGCTGTTAGCTTTAACGGCACACCTTGGGCAGAAAACACAAACTACACCTACAATACTGCAACAGGCTTATTCACAACAAACGCAGGACAAATTACCGTTCCTGCCGCAACTATCACTCAAGACCCGACAACCGGTGTAAACACAATTACTCCCGGTGTTGCAACCCTTACGGTTACAGGCATTATTTAAAAAGCATAAAAAAAAGAGGCTTTTCGTAAAGAAAAGCCTCTTTTTAAATTAGTCTTCAAAATCTTCCATATTTTCCCAGTTGTGATAAACGTTCTGTACATCGTCGTTATCTTCCATATGGCTTAAAAGCAAATTCATTTTGTTTGCAATTTCAGCATCGTCGATGCGAACATATGTAGAGGGAATTTTTTCAACCTCGGCAGAAATGATATTATATTTCTGTGAAAGTGCCTCACGCACACTTGAAAGCTCGCTTGGCTCTGTTACAATTTCTACAATATCGTCCTGAAACTCAAAGTCGCCTGCGCCTGCCTCAACACAAGCTTCCATAACCTCATCCTCATCAAGTGAATTATTCTCAATTACTATAATTCCGCTTTCTGAGAAAAGATAGGATACACAGCCGCTTTGACCCATATTTCCGCCAAATTTATCAAAATAGTGGCGCATATCTGCGGCGGTTCTGTTTCTGTTATCTGTTAGACACTCTACTATAACCGCAATTCCGCTGGGGCCATAGCCCTCATAAACTATTGTTTCATAGTCCTTGCCGTCGTTTGAGCCTGCCTTTTTAATAACTCTATCGATATTATCATTAGGCACATTGTTTGCCTTTGCCTTTGCGATAAGGTCGCGAAGCTTGCTGTTACTACTCGGGTCTGCTCCGCCCTCTTTAACTGCAACTGCAATTTCTCTACCTATTTTAGTGAATACCTTAGCCTTTTGAGCATCGGTTTTTTCTTTTTTACGTTTAATATTATTCCATTTGGAATGTCCTGACATTGTGCCGTCCCCTTAAATTAGTTGTTTTTGAAAAATTGGTCAATATCGTCAAATCCGAAGCCGTCTTCCTTTGACATACTATCGAAAGGATTTACAAAGCCCGATGCCGAGTGAACGTCATCGACAAAATCGGTTGCAACGATTGAAATTGAAAGCTCGTCGTGCATATTATCATCATAAGCAAAGCCAAAGATGATATTTGCTTCGGGATGAGCATTTTGCTTAATAATAGACGAAACTGTGTCAACATCGTTAAGCGAAATATCGGGTGATGCAGTGATATTGAAGATAATACCTCTTGCACCGTTGATAGAAGTTTCGAGAAGCGGGCTTGAAACAGCCTTGTTTGCAGCTTCCTCTGCCTTGTTTTCACCGCTTGCGCTTGCAAGGCCCATATGTGATGTGCCTGCACCCTTCATAATGCTTACAACATCGGCAAAGTCGAGGTTGATGACACCGGGAACGTTGATAAGGTCAGATATGCTCTTAACTGCCTGACGAAGAACATCGTCGGCAAGAATAAATGCGTTTAAGAATGTAATATTCTCCTCTGCAACGAGCTTTAAGCGCTCATTAGGGATAATTAAGAGCGAGTCAACCTGCTCTCTTAATGCGGTTATACCAAGCTCGGCTTGGTCTTTTCTTACTTTGCCTTCAAAATCAAACGGCTTTGTTACAACGCCGATTGTGAGTATTCCCATTTCCTTTGCAATTCCTGCAATTACGGGAGCAGCACCTGTTCCTGTTCCACCGCCCATACCTGCGGTGATAAAGAGCATTTGTGCGCCTTCAATAGCTGCAGCGATTTCATCGCGGCTTTCCTCGGCTGCTCTTTGGCCCTTTTCGGGCACTCCGCCTGCGCCTCTACCGTGGGTGAGCTTGTCCCCTATTGAAATTTTTGTAGCTATATTATCAGATGCTCTGAAAAGAGCCTGCTGGTCGGTGTTAATCATTAAAAATTCAACACTGCTCATGCCTGACTCAATCATTCTGCTGACAGCATTTCCGCCGCCACCGCCAACACCTGCGACTAATATTCTTGCTTTTTTGTCAAACTCGTTATCTAAAAAAAGGTCCATTTTTGCTCCTCCTTGAAAATGGAATTGGAAATTATACTCATATATATTTATATAATAACAGAAATTTATAATCTTTTCAATATCTTTTTTAATCTTTTTTTGACGAAGTACTGCTATTTTGACTCTCATTTTGAGAAATCTCGCTCGAGGACATATTTTCCTTTTCACTTAAGAGAATTTCTTCATAGCTTCCGCTTCGGCGATAGCTTATTCTTCTTGCATTACTTGCATACATTGTACCGACATCGTCCTCGCCTATTTTGGTGGTATCCTTTAGAATTTTGCTTACGAAATTAAGCTTTTCATCAAGCTCTGCTGTGCTTCCAAGCTCTACTGTTATCCTGTTTCTGTAAACAAAGGACATATTAAGACTGTCGCTTACATTAATTTTAGTTATATTATTTTGTCCCTGACTATTAAAGGCGCTGTAAATTTTTTCAACGCTTTTTAAACTTCCGTTTTCATCCTTTATTGTTTGTGAAAGCTTTACATTTTCAGCTGATACACCGATAATCTCGGCATACCCCTCGGGGCGTGTTTTCAGGTTTTCCAAAAGCTTTCCCTCTACGCTTACAAGTGAAAAGTTACCGTTTTCCTCAATGTATCCTGCCACAACAGCGCTTTGCACCCTGATTTCAAGTGATGTAGGAAGCTTTTTTACTATTTTGGCATTTTGAATATACGGAAGCTTGTCCTCTATTTTCTTTTCAACTTCCTTTGATTTTAGGCGAATTAAATTACTGTCAAGCTCAACTCCTGCAGCCTTTATTATTTGCTTTGAACTATATTTACTTTCGCCGTAAATATCTATTGCTTTTATATTAAAAAACACAGTAAGACTCAAAATAGCGGCAGTTATTGCAACAATAATAACCGTAGCGGCGAGCACAATTCTGCCCGCCTGCGATTTACGGCGTTTTCTGCGAGTTCTTACGCCTGTATTTTGAGCTTGTGTTTTAACATTCCCCGTAGTTTTACGCATTTTAAAATTCCTTTCGGTTTAAGGACTTATTCTCTTAATATCAGCACCAAGAGCTTTGAAATTATTCTCGATTTTTTCGTACCCTCTGTCAATATGATATATACTATCTATTTTAGTTTCTCCCTCTGCAGACAGCGCCGCTAAAACAAGTGCGGCACCGCCTCTTAAATCGGTGCAGTTTACATTGGCGCTGTGAAGTTTTTCAACTCCATTTACAACGCTCACCTTGCCCTCAGTTTTAATATTGGCGCCCATTCTTACAAGCTCATCAACGTGTCTGAAGCGATTTTCAAAAATCGTTTCTACAAACATTGTCGTTCCGCTTGACAGTGCGCACATCGTCATAATAATTGCCTGCGCATCTGTGGGAAAGCCGGGATATGGCATTGTTTTTACTATGTAAAGCGGTTTTGGTCTTTCTTTTTGTTTTAAACGCACACTATCTTTACCAAAGCTTATATTGCCGCCCGCCTTTTCAAACAGCGAGGTCACAGACACGATATGTTCTCTTTTTACATTCAGCACATTAACATCGCCGCCCGTTACAGCCGCCGATGCTAAGTAGGTTACAGCTGCTATTCTATCCGGCATAACGCTGTATTCACATCCGTGAAGTTTATCTACGCCCTCAATTACGACGGTGCTTTCACCCGCGCCGTAAATTTTAGCGCCGCAGGCATTTAAAAAGTTTGCAAGGTCGACAATTTCGGGCTCTCTTGCGGCATTTGTTATAACAGTTTTCCCTTTTGCTAAAGCCGATGCCAAAATTATATTTTCGGTGGCACCAACGCTTGCAAACCAAAGGTCGATATTACAGCCGCAAAGCTTATCCTTTACCCTGCATTTAAGTCTGCCGTGCTCATCTTTTATCTCAGCACCAAGCTTTTTAAGTGACGAAAGATGCATATCAATGGGACGGGGACCAAGTTCACAACCGCCCGGCATTGAAATGTCGGCACAGCCGCAGGAAGCTAAAATTGCGCCTAAGAACACAACCGATGAGCGCATTTCTCGCATTAAATTCTCGGGCACACTGCAGTTTTTTATTTGACCGCATTTAATAATAAGAGTGTCTTTTTCTCTCGTAACTATAAGTCCCAAATGCTCTAAAATTTTGATAGCAGAGCGAACATCGCTTAAATCAGGGCAGTTATGTAAAACCACATCGCCTCTGCAAACAACGCAGGCTGACAAAATAGGCAGTACAGCATTTTTTGCCCCTTGTGTCTTAACCTCTCCTAAAAGGCTTGTGCCTCCGTTTACTGTTAGTTTCATAAATTCACTCCCTCAGGCAAATAAACTATACATCACATATTATGCCGTTTGGAGTGTTTTGGTGTTAAAAAGGCTTAAAAACTCCTTATTTTTTTATTTTTTATAAAGTTTCATAACCTCATCATATATTAAATTATTTGCATCTGTTTTAGAAATTTCGGCAGCCTTTCTTCCCATTTTTAAAAGCGCCTCTTTATCCTTTATAAGCTCATCTACCTTACTGCAAAGGCTTTTGCCGCTTAAATCCTTTTCCTCAATAAGCTCGCCTGCCCCTGCATTTTTTAAAACCATTGCATTATGAAACTGATGGTTTTCGGTTACATTTGGTGAGGGAATCAAAAGTGCGGCTTTGCCCTGTGCCTGTATTTCACTTAATGTTATTGCGCCTGCTCTTGTTATGATAAGGTCACAAGCGGCTAAATATTCGGGCATATTGTTTATATACTCAAGCACGCGAATATTTTCGTTATTATCAATATTTACGCCCATTTCTCTTAATTTATTGGGCATCCAAAGGCTTCCGTAGTGTCCTGTTGCGTGGACAAACTGAACATCCTTATTGTCTTTATTTTTACAAAGCAGCTCGCAAACAGCTAAATTTATTGCCTTTGCACCAAGCGAGCCACCGCAAGAAAGAATAACGGTTTTGTTTTTATCAAGTCCGAGCTTTTGTCGGCACTCGTCTTTTTTAGCGTATAAAAATGCCTCTCTTATAGGATTTCCAACCTCAAGCATTTTAGCCTTTGTGTTAATTCTCGGCATTGCCTCTTTAAAGGCAACCAAAATTACATCAACGTCTTTAGAAAGAAGCTTTGTAGTGACTCCAGGAAAGGCGTTTTGCTCGTGAATTAAGGTTTTAATTCCCATTTTTGCGGCTGTGCGAACGACAGGGCCGCTTACATAGCCACCTGTACCAATTACTATATCGGGTTTAAAATCATTTATTATTTTTTTAGCTCTTTTTTCCGCTCCGACAAGATACCATACAGCCTTAATATTGCCTTTTATAGCTTTCAGAGTAAATTTTCTTTCAAAGCCGCGAATCTTTATTGGCTTAAAATCAAAATTAGCCTCGGGGATAAAGCGAGCTTCCATTCCCCACGGAGTTCCCGCAAAAAGAATTTCTGCTTCGCTATGGCGCGATTTTATAGTTCCTGCAATAGCAAGTGCCGGATTTATATGTCCTCCGGTTCCGCCTGCGGCAAACAAAATCCTCACGAGAAGACCTCCTTTTTTACACCTTTTCCATATTTGAATGACGGGATATATTTAACACAACGCCCATTTCGGCAAGAAGCATCATTAAAGCCGAGCCACCATAGCTAAAGAACGGAAGCGGAATGCCCGTGTTGGGAACTACCTTTGTTACAACTGCAACATTTAAAATTGTTTGAAGTCCTATTTGAGCAACAAGTCCTATTGCAAGCATTGTGCCAAATTTGTCTTTAGCTTTTGATGCTATAACAAATCCGCGCCAAACTAAAAGAGCGAACAAAATTAGTATTATGGTAGCGCCTACGAAACCAAGCTCTTCGCAAACTATTGCAAAAATAAAGTCGTTTTGAGGCTCGGGGATATAAAGATATTTTTGTCTTGAATTACCAAGGCCTAACCCCATAAGTCCGCCCGAGCAGATGGCATAAAGTGCCTGAATGTTTTGGAAGCCTGCACCTTGAGCATCAACAAATGGGTCGAGAAACACTTCTATTCGCGGCCATACACTTTTCAAAAGTCCTAAAAAGTAAGCCAGCACAGCGGCGCCCACAGCGCCCCCTCCTGCAAGAGCAAACCATCTTGCCTGAGTTCCGCCAACCATCATTAAAACGGCACAAAGCATTGCTATGAGTATACCACCCGAAAGGTGACGCTCAAACAAAACAAGTGGCACAACGGTTAAAATAATGGGCAGAAAGGGTGCTACGCCGTATTTAAAGGTGTTCATTTTTTTATAGTTTAATGAAATTATGTGTGCAAATATTACAACAACCGAGAATTTTGCAATTTCCGATGGCTGAAAGCTACCTATTATGGGAACGGGAATCCATCTGTGAACTCCGTTAACCTCGGGGCAAAAATAAACTGCTACTAAAAGTATCTCGGTTACAATTAAAATCGGAAGTGCGAATTTATGAAGAATGTGATAATCAACTACATAGGCAATAAACAGCATTGCAATTATACCTACAACTGCAAAAACAAGCTGTCTTTTTATATAGTGAAAGCTGTCGCCCTCGTTGTAATAGGCATCAACATAGCTTGCCGAGAACAGCATTATAAGTCCGATTGTTAAAATAACAAGGACTAAAATTAAAAACGGCATATCTATTTTGCCTTTTGGCATTTTTAGCTTTTTCATCTTTTTAGTGCCGTTTTTTACAGCCATATTTTTGCCTCCTTTTAGTTTATCATATTTATAATCGAGAAGATTGCCAAAACACTGCCAACAAGTGCTACAAGTGAAAATACGAGAACTATTTTAACTTCACTCCAGCCCGACATTTCATAGTGATGATGTATAGGGCTCATTTTAAATATTCTTTTACCGTGGGTGAGCTTAAAGTAGGCTACCTGAAGCATTACAGAGCCTGCTTCCATTAAGTAAATAATACCGAAAAGCACAATTAATAGCGGCTGTTTTATTGAAAAGGCAAGAGCAACTGTAAGACCGCCTAAAAACATTGAGCCTGTGTCACCCATAAACACCTTTGCAGGATAAAAATTGTACACAAGAAAGCCCAAGCAACCACCCGCAAGTGCCGCTGAAAGATAGGACGGGAATGCCATATTAAGAATTGTTGAAGCAAACATAAAGCCAAGTGCTACAACAAAGGTTACGCTTGATGCAAGTCCGTCAATTCCGTCGGTTAAATTAACTGCATTTACAAATCCAACAATTAAAAACACCGATATGGGATAATAGAAAATACCTAAGTCTATCGAAGCTATGAAAGGAATATAAACCGAGATTTGTCTGTCGCCGCCCAAATAGAGCATTAAGAGATATGCAGCGGCAATTAAAATCTGAAGAAGCATTTTTTGCTTTGCTGTAAGTCCTAAATTACGCTTCTTTACGACCTTTATATAGTCGTCAATAAAGCCAACTGCAGCAAATAAGAGCGCCATAATAACGCCCGCTGAAATTCTTAAAAGCTCAAGCCTTTGGCTTACACTTGGATTTTTAATTATCAGCATAGCTGTAGCACCAACTGTTAAGATGGACACTACTATACCGAGAATAAACATAAGGCCGCCCATTGTGGGTGTTCCCTCTTTTGCCTTGTGCCATTTTGGGCCTATATCAAGTATAGTCTGCCCATATTTAAGCTTTTTTAAAAAAGGAATTAAAACCTTTCCTGACAAAGCTGTTATAGCAAATGATAGAATTGTTGAAAGTGCAAGCAAAATTGCAGTACTCATATTTTTTCTCCCCTTATTTTTCACCCTCAAGGGCACTATAGATGTTTTCAATTATTTTTTCAAAATGCATTCCGTGGCTTGCCTTAAAAAGCACACTGTCGCCCTCTTTTAGCGTTTCTAAAAGAGCCTTTGAAAGCTTTTCTTTGTTTTCAAAGTGAAAACTTTCTTTTTGTGCCTCTTTAAATACATTATGCATAAGCTTTGAGTTTTCACCGCAGGTGAAAAGTACATCGCATTTATTTTTTGCGAACTCTGCGACCTCTAAATGTGCCGCCTTTGTGTGCTCGCCTAACTCAAACATATCGCCAAGCACAGCTATTTTTCTGCCACTGTGCTTTGAGAGCACCAAAAGCGATGCTCGCATACTGTCGGGGCTTGCATTATAGCAGTCCTCAATAAAGGTTATGTTATTTTTTACAGTTATTTTTTGGCGCATACCCGACGGGGTAAAGTTATAAAGTCCCTTTTTTATATTTTCAGCATCTATTCCTGCGTTAATACCGACTGCAACTGCCAAGAGGGCATCTATTACATTATGCTCACCCATTACATTTAAAGTGGCATCAAAAAGCTTTTGTCCTTTATAAAAAACCTCAAACTGACTTTTGCCATCTGTTTCCTTTAGGTTTTCTGCCTTAACATCGGCGGTGTTATCATATACTGCACACCTTATAATTTTATGCTCATCTAAGGCTTTAATTTCTCCCAAAAGGTCGTTATCACTGTTAATAATCACAGGAGCGTTTTTATTCATACCTTCTAAAACTTCAAGTTTTGCCTTTAAGATGTTTTCTCTTGAGCCTAAATTTTCTATGTGAGAAACGCCAATGCCGGTTATAACCGCCATATCGGGAAGAGCAGTTTTAGTAAGAGGCGAAATTTCATTAAAATGGTTCATTCCCATTTCAATAACCGCCATTTTTGTATTCTCGTCTAAACTGAAAATGGTTTTGGGAACGCCTATATGGTTATTTAGGTTGCCCTGAGTTTTATAGGTTTGATACTCGGTTTTTAAAACCTCATAAATCATATCCTTGGTGGTGGTTTTTCCCACGCTTCCGGTTACTGCTACAGCCTTTAAATCAAGGCTCTGTCTATAACCTTTTGCAATATCGAGAAGTGCCTTATAGGTGCTGTCTACTAATATTATGGGGTATTTATCACAAAGCTCACTCTCAATTTCACTGACTGCGGCAGCCGCTCCCTTTTTAAAGGCTTCTTCCAAAAAGCTGTGACCGTCAAAATTTTCGCCTTTTAAAGCTATAAAAAGCGAGCCTTTTTTAATTTCTCTTGTATCGGTTGTGATATTTAAAATTTTCTCGTCTGTGTTTTTATTTAGTCTGCCGTTTGCAAAAAAAACTATATCTTTTGCCCTTAAATTCACTTAAAAATCACTTCCGTTTTATAAAATTATTCTACTGCATCTTTACTTAAAAATACTACCTCTACAACACTGCCTTCTGCTACGCTTTCTCCCGGAGCAACACTTTGACTTGACGACAGACAGCCGCTTTGGTCAATTCCGCCGCCGCTTACCTTTACATTCAATCCAACAGCGCCAAGCCTCTTTTTAACCTCATCAACAGAAAGACCCACAACATTTGGAACTGTTACCATTTTTTGTTCTGAATTTTCTGTGTAGATTATAACAGTTGAGCCTTTGGGGATACTTTCGCCGCTTTTGGGGACCTGCTTTACAACCTTGTCTCCATCGCCAAGAATTGTTCCGCGAAGTCCATACTTTTGAAGTGTTGTTTGACCTAAATGCGCCTTTTTTCCAACTATATTAGGAACTGTTACGTTAATTTTAGCGAGCTCTTCAGCTGTGTATTCGGGTTCTATGTTAAGATAAGGAAGCACATCACCCATAATACTTGCACAAACAGGTGCGGCAACGGCGCTGCCGTAGACCTCGCCTGCACGCGGCTCGTCGATTATTACAATACAAGCAATTTGCGGGTCATCTGCAGGGGCAAAGCCCAAGAATGACATAATATAGTCTTCCTTTTCGCCCTCGGCATACACCTTATCGAGCTTTTCTGAAGTACCCGTTTTACCGCCAATGCGATAGCCCATTATGTAGGCGTTTTTACCTGTACCCTCTGATACAACCTTTTCAAGCATTAAAGCAAGCTCGGCAGAGGATTTTTCCGAAATAACCTGATGCTTTACTTCGGGCTCAATATTTTCAATAACTGAGCCATCGCTGTCGAGAATTTGTTTTACAATATGCGGTCTTACAAGATTACCGCCATTAACTGCCGCCGAAACGGCTGTAATAATCTGAATGGGTGTTATTTTAAAGGACTGACCCATTGAAGACGATGCTAAGTTTACCTCATTTTGAAGGCTCTTTAGGCTGTGGGTGATACTTGTTGCCTCACCGGGAAGGTCGATGCCTGTTTTTTCGGTTAATCCAAATGCCTTTAAATATTTATAGAAGAGATTACCGCCGAGTCTTGCACCAACTGCCATAAATACAGGGTTGCAGGAGTTTTTAATTCCATCGGCAAAGCTTTCACTTCCGTGGCCCGAGGTTTTCCAGCAGTGAATATTTCTGTCGCCTACTCTATATGAGCCTGTGCAAGTAAATCTGTCGTTTACCGAAGCTGCACCCTCTTCAAGTGCGGCAGCAGCAGTTATAATTTTAAAAACCGAGCCCGGCTCATAGGGGTCGGAAATTACCTTATTACGCCATTGATAATTTTGATATTTTTGGGTTGCCTCAGTTTTTTCATCGCCCGAAAGCTGTGCCACCTGCTCGGCGATTTTGGTGTCATAAATTTTAAAGGGTGAGTTTAAATCAAAGTCGCCTTTTGTGGACATTGCAAGAATTTCACCCGTTTTAACATCCATTACTATTGCCGCCGCTTTATTATTAACCTTTTGCTCCTTTACAGCGGTTTCAAGATGCTTATCAACATAATACTGAATATTTGCATCTATTGTAAGCACAAGGCTGTTTCCGTCGGTGGCTTCAATTCTTTTTTCATATTTAAAGGGCATATCGGTGCCCCAAGCGTTTTTAGCACTTATAATTCTACCGTCTACGCCTTTAAGATAGCTATCATAATAAGCCTCTATTCCTGTAAGGCCTTGGTTGTCAGTGCCGGTAAAGCCTATAACAGTTGAAGCTAAATTGTTGTGCGGGTAATAGCGCTTTGTGTCCTCATCGAGTCCTACTGCCGAAATTTTATATTCCGAAATAAACGCTCTGACCTCTTTTGCCTTATCCTCTTCAACCTTACGCTTTACATATTCATAGTAGTTATCCTTCTGGGTTTTTTCATAGATTGTATCTCTGTCAACATCTAAAATTTCAGAAAGCTTATCGGCAATTAAATTAGCCTGCTTATTATTATCCTTTTTGTTTACATATTTAGGCGAAAGATAAACTGTCCAGACAGTTGCACTTTTTGCAAGAATTGTCATATTACTGTCGTAAATAGTGCCGCGGTTAGCCGATATACTTGTGTCGCGAAGCTGCTGGCTTGTTGCCCTATTGCGATATTCCTCGCCGCCTATAACCTGCAGGAAAAATAATCTTCCCGACATTAAAATAAAGCCGAAAATTATTACAAATATAAGCAGAATATTTATTCTTCTTTTCATTAAAACAGTGGGCTTTTTTGCCAAGGTGCTTCCTCCTACCTTAAAAAAATAAAGTGCCATAAAGTGAACAAAAGAGTCACAAGTATTTTAAGAGCTTTCACCCTAATAAATACCCTCCTGACTCTTTTGTCGTCCTAAGATATATTAACAATTCAGAAAAGGTTCGAAACAAAATCGTGTATCTTTTCAAACATATTTCGCTCGTCGGCTATAACCTCGATTTTATCACCGGTGTTAACCTCGATACACTCAACCTGAAGCTTACCTGCCTGATACATTCCCATCTCTGCGGCACGCTCTTCTATATTTCCTCTTGACATTATAACATTAAGCTCGCTGTCAAGTCTTACCTGTTCGCTTTGCAAATTGGTTATCTCTTTATTAAGTCTTGTTATATCGGCGGTGGTTTCATTTATCATTACGTTTGTGTAAATCATAAATGCGCAAACGAAAACTAAAACTGCCGAAACTAAAACTGCTACTACCGGAGAAAGCCTCATTGCCGCTGTTTTCTTTTTAGGTACTGTTTTAACAGCCTTGAGCTGTGGCTTTTTCTCGCGGGGTCTGGCTTCAAATCGCGAGAGGTCGTACGCTGTGCTCACATTCATTTAAAGCTTCCTCCTTTTTAAATTTCTTTTAAATTAAATTACTTTATTCTTTCAAGCACCCTAAGCTTTGCACTTTTACTTCTTGGATTTTCTTCTCTTTCACTCTCATCAGCCACTATTGCCTTTGACGGCTTCATTTTGGCTCTTGGAGTTTTTCCGCACACACAGATAGGAAAATCCTTAGGGCAGGTGCATCCCTCGCAAAGCTCTTTAAACTTTGCCTTTACAATTTTATCCTCGAGTGAGTGGAAGGTTATTATTGCTATTCGTCCGCCAACCTCTAAACACTCAAACAAGTCATCTAAAATCTTTCTTAAATGCTCAAGCTCACCGTTTACCTCAATTCTTATTGCCTGAAAGGTGCGCTTGCTGGGGTTCTTTTCTTTTCTTGCCGCCGCAGGAACGGCTGACTTTATAATTTCCGCCAGCTCAAAGGTGGTTTCAATGGGCTTTAATTCCCTTGCCTTTACAATAGCCGCCGCTATTTTTCGAGCAAATTTTTCTTCGGAATAATCAAAAATTATCTTTGAAAGCTGCTGTTCGCTGTATGTATTTACAACATCCTTGGCAGATATGCCCGATTTACTCATTCGCATATCCAAGGGGGCATCATTTCTGTAAGAGAAGCCTCTCTCGGCACAGTCAAGCTGAAATGAAGAAACGCCTAAATCTAAAAGTATGCCGTCAATCTTATTTATATTCAGCTCGGAGAGCACATTTGCAAGCTCGCTGTAATTTCTGTTTAAAACGCTTGCCGCAGCATATTTTGAAAGCCTCTCGGTTGCTGTTTTATAGGCGTCGGGGTCACGGTCAAGACAAATGAGTCTGCCGCCCTTTTTATAATCTAAAAGCTCAGCTATCTTTGACGAGTGTCCGGCACCGCCAACGGTGCCATCAACATAAATGCCATCTTTTTTTATATTTAGCGCCTCAAGGCACTGTGTAAGCATTATTGGTTTATGTACAAATTCCATAGTTTTCTCCAAAGCTAAAAATCAAGCTGAGTTAAAACATCGGCAATATTTTCGGGGGTGATGGATGAATACATCTTATCGTAGTTTTCACTATTCCAAAGCTCAACCCTTGAATCCATACCGATGAAGATAACATCGTGGTCAAGCTCGGCGTGCTTTACAAGCTCTTGCGAAATAAAAACTCTTCCCTGCTTGTCCGGAGTTAAGAGGCAGGCTGAACCAAAAAGCCAGCTTCTAACCTGTCTAACCTTTGCTTCGGGGAAGTTTTTAAGGCTTTCACAAAGCCTTTTCCATTCGCTTTCACCGTAGGCACAAAGGCATTTATCAAAAAAGCCTTTTGCAAGCACTATATTTTCTCCCATATCCTCGCGGAATTTGGCGGGGAATATAATTCTGCCCTTTTGGTCTATACTGTTTTGATACTTACCGATTAGCACAATATCCCGCCTTTCTTTGAGAATTTGAGTTTCTGATGCATAAAGAGATGAAAAACCCACCTTTTTTCACCCTTATCCACCTTTATACACCTATTATACAGTAATGCTATGCAAAAATCAAGTATTTATCGAAATTAATTTTTTAGCTAAATGACATATTTTTCGACATCTTTTTGTATATTTTGCACATAAAAAATCCCGAGCATAAAATGCTCGGGATTTAGGTATTTTTCTATTCTTTTTTAATTAACCCTCGGTTAAGGTGCCTTTCCTTTTGTTTCTTAAGGTTATTCTTGTCTGCTTAACCTCGGTTGCACTTTTAACAAGTACATCTTCAGCGTTTTTAAGTACTTCATCGGCAAAATCGTTAGCAGCCTGTCTAACCTCTCTTGATTTTTGGTGAGCTTGAGAAAGAATTTCGTTTGCTCTGTTTTGAGCCTGAATTACAAGCTCGTCCTTATTAACAATAGCCTTGGCGCGCTCTTCGGCATTTCTTATAATATCCTCTGCCTCTGCTTTTGCAATAGAGATAATCTCACCTCTGTCGGCAACTATTGCTTTTGCCTGTCTAATCTCCTGAGGCAAATTCATACGGATATCATCAATAATATCTCTTGCTTTTTGCATATCAATTATGCATTTGCCGTTTGTAAGCGGCATTTTGAATGAGTCCTCGAACATATCGTCGAGTAAATCTACCATATCGTCTACGTTCATTTTTCTATCCCCCTATTTTTTTATTACATAATTTTTTCATAACATCATTAACTATTTGCGGCGGCAAAAACTCGCTTATATCCCCGCCAAACTCTGCCACCTGCTTAACTAAGCTTGAGCTTAAATACATATACTCCGAGGTAGCTGTTAAAAACACCGTTTCAAGTTCGGGATTAAGCTTTTTATTTGTAAGCGCCATTTGAAATTCATACTCAAAATCGGACACGGCGCGAAGTCCCTTTACAATGCTTTTAGCCCCTACATTTAAAGCGTAGTTTGCAAGAAGCCCGTCGTAAATATCAACAGTGACATTTTCTATATCACAGGTTGCTTTTTCTATAAGCCCTTTTCTTTCTTCAAGCGAAAAGGTGTGGTGCTTATTATAATTAGTGAGCACAAGCACAATAACCTTATCAAAAAGACCTGCCGCTCTTTTAATTATATCAACATGGCCCTTTGTTATGGGGTCAAAGCTTCCGGGGCATATTGCTATTCTCATTTTTGTACCTCTTTGAAAATTAGTAGATTTCGTTTTGCAGTTCTTTGTTTTTATACATACAAAGTTCGGTTTTGCCGTAGCGATAGCGCTTTTTAAGATAAAACTCGCCGCAAATTTCCGGCAGCTGTTCGCCTTTTTCAATTTCGCAGATTATAAAACCGCTGTCCTTTACTGTTTTTACAACTTCAGGCAAAATTTGCGGGATTATTTCTTTATTATAAGGAGGGTCTAAAAAAACTATATCAAATTTATTAGTATTAAACCTTAAAAATTCTTCAGCACCCTTAAAATGCACTTCACATTCCTTTTGAAGCTCTAATGCATTTACATTCTTTTTAATAACATCAATGCTTTTTTTATCGTTTTCAACAAGCACTGCTTTTTTTGCGCCGCGACTTACAGCCTCAATTCCCATCTGCCCGCTACCTGAAAAAAGGTCTAAAAAATCGGCATCAAAAAGCTCAAACTGAATAATGCTGAAAAGAGCTTCTTTAACCTTATCGGTTGTAGGACGAGTTGAAAGTCCCTCAGGGGATATTAGCCTTCTTCCCTTTTTACTTCCGGCAATTACACGCATAATCTTTTCCCCTTTACATTCTTATATATATTATCCCTTAAAATCGCTTTGTTGTCAATATTTATTTATTGATAGCTTCAAAATAACTTGTTTATTTTAAAGCTCTGCTGTATAATAGATATATAACTTTATTTTTCGGAGGACTGTATGTCTGAAAACTTAAAAAAAATTGAGCTTTACACCGACGGAGCCTGTTCAGGAAATCCCGGACCGGGCGGTTGGGGTGCAATTTTAAAATATAATAGCATTGAAAAAGAGCTTTGCGGAGGCGAGGAAAACACCACCAACAACAGAATGGAGCTCACCGCCGCAATAGAAGGGCTATCCGCTTTAAAAGAGCGCTGCTCGGTTACGCTTTATTCCGACTCAAAATATTTAGTTGATGGCATAACTCTTGGCTGGGCAGAAAGCTGGCAAAAAAACGGTTGGATTAAAAAAGACAGAAAACCAGCTTTAAACCCTGATTTATGGGAGAAAATTTTAGAGCTTTTTAAAAAACACGAGGTCACTCTTGTTTGGGTTAAGGGGCATGCAGGTCACGAGTATAATGAGCGGTGCGACCGTCTTGCCGTTTCATATTATGAAAAGCTTATGAGGAAATAAAAATGAGTAAAAAAACCGTTATGTTGGCTCTTTCGGGCGGAGTTGATTCCTCTGTTTGCATTGAGCTTTTAAAAAACGAGGGCTATGAAGTCTTTTCAGTGGTTATGAAAATGTCCGACGCCCACGAGGACACCGTTTTAGCAGCAAAGAAAATGGCTGAGCGCTTTAACATTCCCTTAAGTGTACTCGATTTAAGAGAGGAGTTTAAGGAAAAAATTATTATTCCTTTTGCTCAAAGCTACAAAAATGCCAAAACACCAAACCCCTGCATTGTTTGTAACCCCGAGATTAAGTTTAAATACCTTTTAACAGAGGCAGACAAAACGGGTTGTGATTTTATTGCAACAGGTCACTACGCCTCTGTCGGCTTTGAAAACGGCCGCTATTTTATTAAAACAGCAAAAAGTGCAGCGCGCGACCAATCTTATATGCTTTACAGACTTCCGCAGGAAATTTTAAAGAGGCTTATTTTGCCGCTTGACTCTTTAGAGAAAAGCGAAGTCAGAGAAAAAGCTCACGAGCTTAATTTAGAATGTGCCGACGCTCCCGACAGCGTCGAAAACTGCTTTATCCCAAACGGCAATTATGCCGAATATATTGAAAATTTAGTAGGCGCATCGCCAAAGGGAAATTTCATTTCTCCCGAGGGCAAAATTGTAGGAGAGCACAAGGGTATTATTCACTACACCGTCGGTCAGCGAAAGGGGCTTAACATTTCGCTTGGACAAAGTGTATTTATTAAAAAAATTGACGCGCAAACCAACAACATATATTTAGCCTACAAGGGTGGAGATTTTGGTGACACCGCTTTTGTAGAAGACTGTGTTTATATGTGCTTAGATAACATAAGCGAGCCCACTCGTGCCGAGGTTAAAATTCGCTCGACAGCAAAAAGAGCCCCTGCAATAATTTATCCACTTGAATGCAGAAAAGCAAAAGTTGTGTTTAGTGAACCCGTTAAAGCTATTGCCGCAGGGCAATCTGCCGTGTTTTATTTGGGCGACAAGGTTTTAGGCGGCGGATTTATAGTTTAACACTTAAGAATATTTTTGCACTTTTTAAAGAAAAATATTTACATAACATCAAATTTATAATAAAATAGTGTTTGGATTTTTATTTTAATATTAAAGAAACAGGATGAAAAAATGATTTTTAAAGACAACCGTAAAAACAACATTCTTTTTATAGTAATATGCG
>JAFSGZ010000048.1 GCA_017440545.1 Oscillospiraceae bacterium | reverse complement strand
AGTAACAGAGTATGCTATTATAGGCAGACAAAACCCCAACACACCCGAATGTAAAGAGTATTTCAATGATAAATCTTATGAAGTTGGGGACGAAAATGTTTTAGGCTTTAAATTCAAAACTGAGGACTGGCGACAAAGTCAGGCTTATCAGGCACTCGCTGCAAAGGCTGCAACACAGATTTTAAATCTAAAGGGTGCTGACGGTATGCTTTGGTGCTGCCTTATGAGTGGTGCTAACAACGGCTCTTATTTAAAACCACCTATCGACTGCTACGGCTATCCCAAATACTCCTTCTACACCCTTAAGGAAAGCTTCCTTAAAAAACAGGTATTCTCAAAATCGGTTGATGTTTTAAAGGGCAGCAGCTTTAGCTTAGAGCCCGTAGTTATGGGACTTAAAGAGGGCGAAAAGGTGTCTGTAACCGCCGAGGTATTAAATGAAAACGGCGAGGCAGTAACCTCTAAAAAGTATAACGATGTAGTTGGAAACAGCGACAAAACAGTTGAACTCGAGAAATTTGATGTAAACTTAAATAGCGACGGATACTTCAGCGTGCGCTACACAATAGAGTAAGGAGAATAGAAAATGAAAATTATTACACCGCAAAATGACGGCTGGCATTATTTCTTTGGCTATTACGACCTGCAACCCTTTGACAGCAAGATGAAATATCATCTCTGCCACAGAGTTAAATTTATGGACAGACTTCCCGTTGAAAGCGACGTTTGCGAGCTTGGTATGATTGACCTTGAAACAAACGAGTTTATTAAGCTTTCCGAAACCACCGCCTTTAATTTTCAGCAGGGCTCGCTTTTAAGATGGTTTCGCGATGATGACCATATCGTTTACAATATTTATGACGGCGAGGCTTATCGCACTGAGGTTAAAAATATTAAAACAGGCGAAACCAAGCGTTATCCTATGGCATTTGCCGATATGAGCTTGGACGGCAAAAGAGCAGTTTGCATAAACTTTTCTCGTATCTACGATTTCCGCCCCGGCTATGGCTATCCTCAAATTAAGGATAAATACTTTGATGTTAACGCTCCCGCTGACGACGGCGTGTTCTTAATGGATATGGACAGCGGCGAATGTAAGCTTATTTTAACCTATGAAGAGTTAAAGAATAAGCTTCCTCAAAAGCCCTACAGTGACGGAAAGCTCTTAGTAAACCACATTACCTTTAACCCCAAGGGCGACAGATTTTTGTTTTTACTTCGTAACTTCCCCGCACCCAATGAGAAAAAATGGAAGACAATGCTTGCATCAAGCGATTTAGAGGGAAATGTTTGCGCCTTAACCGAATACTGCGTAAACTCTCACTACCACTGGAAAAACGATAAAGAAATATTAATCGTTACAAATTTAAAAACAGAAGCAAAGGAATATGCGCTCTATTTAATTGAGGATGAAACCGCAAAGGCAACAAAGCTCCCCGAGCCTAACCCCACCGATGATATTCACTGCATCTATTCGCCCGACAGACGCTATATTGCAGGCGATGACTATCCCAATATAAATAACATTCGCACCATCTGGCTTATCGACACCGAGACTGACAGAATATATAGAGGAGTCAGCTCATACTCTGTGCCCACAGATAACACAGACATAAGATGCGACCTTCACGTGCGCTGGAGTCCCGACGGAAAATATTTGACCTACGACAGCACCCACACAAACAGCCGCTGTGTATGTATGGTAACATTAGATGAAATGTTAAAAACCAACTGGAGCAATAATTGGAATACTCCCCCTCTTAAATAAAACATAAAAAGCAAAGCCTTAAGAGTCATACCCTAAAGGATAGTAAAAGAGCTGTGTAGAAATTTTCTACACAGCTCTTAATTTTGTCTTATCAAGTAATAAGCAGGTAAAATGTATATTACATTTTCCACTTTTTTAGGGAAATCTCAAACCCTTAACCTCTCTCAACTAATAGCAGCCTGAGTCGCCAAAGTTTGCAGGGGGAATTATGTACTGGGGCGAAATTGTCGCCCCTTTCTTGCGGTTGCCCTCCACATTCATAGGAATGGGAGAGTCGCCGCCGAAGTCACCACGAAGATGCCACCTGAAGCAGTCCTTTGAAACCTCGATTTTTTCTACAAAGGCTTCGATAACACTTTCGGGGATATCTCCGTCGGTATCAAAATTGGTGTATTGCTCCAAGGCATATCGGAGAACGGTGATTTTGCTTTCGTAGTCGATTTCTTCTTCCTCGGTTGGCTCAACCACTGGTGTCAGTTCTTCAATTTCCGCCTTGAGCTTGTCAATCTGCCTGTCCACCTCAGCACGTGCTTCTTGATAGTCCTCACGGGAGATATCACAATTGCTGAGCAAATCTATAAGATTTCTGCGTTTTGTGTTGGCTCTGTCAAGCTCACGTTGCTTTTGCTCAATTAACTTTGAATTGTCTTGTACTTCCTCGGTATCGCCGATATGCTCCTCAAGCAAGGAATTTGCGATTTCCAACACCTTTTGTTTGTTTGTAAGGAAGTGACGGAAGATATAGTTTGCCATCATCTGCAGCTTCCACTCAGCTATCATCGGTGACTGACAGATGCCGTCTATGGGAAGTCCACGCTTTAGGCGGCTTTTGATAGTGCCTGTCTGCGTTGTCCCGTAGCATTGGTAACCAAAGAACTTTTCGCCGTTAGCGTTGGTTCTCCATTTGCGGCGGTTAAACCGCCTGCCGCAGGAGCAGATCATCAGTCTGCCCCATACGGTCTTGGGCGGTGTTACGCCCGTCAGTTTTCTTCCTGTTGTTGGATTCTTGAGTTTTCCCGTTTTGCTT
>JAFSGZ010000047.1 GCA_017440545.1 Oscillospiraceae bacterium | reverse complement strand
AATATAAAGGTTATTTTGATGACGCCGCTTCACAGAAACACCCTTCACAGAAAAGAGGAGTTTATAAGGCTTGCAAGCGACAGCGTCTATAAGGGCCAGACACTTTATGATTTTGTGTCTGCCATAAAGGCAGTCGGTAAAAAGTATAATGTAACCATTTGCGATATGTTTAACGAAAGCGGGCTTACTATGCAAAACGCAAAGGATTACACCTTTGAGGGCGTGCACCCACACAATAAAGGCTATGAGTTTATAATTAAGCCGCTGATTAAAGCCGTAAAAACAACATTTAATATATAAGGAGAAGCGCTATGCAAAGCTATAAAAGAGAATTTATTGAGTTTTTAGAGAGTGCCGGAGTTTTAAAGTTCGGCGATTTCACAGCAAAGTCGGGAAGAAAAATCCCCTACTTTATCAATGCAGGAGAAATTAAAACAGGCGACCAAATCTGTAAGCTCGGCGAGTTTTACGCCAAGGCATATTTTGAAAAGGTGGGCGAAAAGAGAACAGTTCTTTATGGCCCTGCCTATAAGGGTATTCCTATTGCCGTTTCGGTGGCAGTTGCCCTCTCACAAAAGGGACTTGATGTGCCCTTCTTCTTTAACAGAAAAGAGGAAAAGGACCACGGCGAAGGCGGCGTTTTCGTAGGCTATAAGCCCACAGAAAATGAGGAAATCGTAATCGTTGAGGACGTTATCACAGCAGGAACAGCTATCAGAGAAAGTATGCAGGTGCTTTCGTCACTTAAAGGCTCAAAGGTTGTTGCAACCTTTGTAATGGTTGACAGAAAAGAAAAGGGTCAAACCGAAAAAAGCGCTATGGCAGAGGTAGGCGAACAGTTTGGCTTCCCCGTTTATTCTGTTGTTGATGTTTATGATATTATTGAGTATTTAGAAGAAGACGACAAAAATAAGGAAAATGTCGAGCGCATTAAAAACTACCTTGCTGTAAACGGCGCTAAAGAATAATTTTGAGAGGACTTTTAAAATGAAAAGCCTTATAAACATAATGGATTTAAGCGTAGCTGAAATTGATGAGTTAATTTCCGTCGCTAACGATATTATTAAAAACCCCTTAAAATACAGAGAGGCGTGCAAATATAAAACCCTTGCAACCTTATTTTTTGAGCCGTCAACAAGAACACGACTTTCCTTTGAGTCGGCAATGATAGAGCTTGGCGGAAGCGTGCTCGGCTTTTCCGAGGCATCAAGTAGCTCGGCGGCAAAGGGTGAAAGCGTTGGTGATACAGTTAAGGTTGTGGGCGGCTATGCCGATATAATCGCTATGCGCCACCCCAAAGAAGGCGCGCCGCTTGTTGCAAGCCTTAAAAGCGATGTTCCCATTATAAATGCGGGCGACGGCGGACATTTTCATCCCACCCAAACATTAACTGACCTTTTAACAATTAAAAGCGAAAAAGGCAGCCTTGATAATTTAACCATCGGCTTTTGCGGCGACCTTAAATACGGCAGAACGGTACATTCACTAATTGCCGCTATGTCAAGATATAAAAACATTAATTTGGTGCTAATCTCTCCCAAAGAACTTATGCTCCCCGATTATGTAAAAGAGGAATATATAAAGGGAAGTGAGATGTCGGTTTACGAAACCGCTTCGCTTGAAGAGGCTATGCCAAAGCTTGATGTGCTTTATATGACTCGAATTCAGCGCGAGCGCTTTAAGAATTTAGACGATTATGAAAGACTAAAGGACAGCTATATTCTAACCCTTGATAAGCTTAATAGTGCAAAAGAGGATATGATAATTCTTCATCCTCTGCCGCGCGTAAACGAAATTTCAACTGCCGTTGACGAGGACAAGCGTGCCGCTTATTTCAGACAGGCAAGAAACGGCAAGTTTATAAGAATGGCATTAATTTTAAAGCTTCTTAATGAAAAAGAGGGAAGCCCCAAGGTGCTCCAAAATTATAATAATGCTGTAATTTTAGATAAGGCTTGTAAAAACCACAACTGCATCACCACAACCGAGCAGGAAATTAAAAACGCATTTTATAAAAATGCCGATGAGGACTTTTATAGATGCGCCTACTGCGACAATAAATTAGAGGACTAAAAAGTAAAAAGGCTTTAGCGTAGGAGTCGTACTGTTAAGGACAAAAAAACACAGAGTGTCAACACTCTGTGTTTTTTCTTATATGTGCAAGACTGCACTTAATTTGTTCTACACTTTAACTTTTGGCTGTTAATTTTTGGTACATTTTCATAAGCTCTGCCACACATTCGGATTCGGTGTTGAGTTTGCCCCAGAAACCGTAGGCACGCATAACGGCTTTATCGTTTTCCTGATGTGCTTTGCGGAGTTCGGGTGGCATAGCAACCTCGTCATACAAATCTGCAAGAGAACAATCGGGATACTTTGCTCTTGCATCAAGAATTGCCTGCGCAGTTTTCTCAATAGCCGCTTTCTGATCGTCGGTAGGATTGCACCACGGGAAGTTGTTGTAAACGATATTTACCGAATATCTAAAATCGCTTTTGATTCTACCGCAGACCGCATGAATCCAGGCATTATGAACATTAGATGTCAAAACTCCAAAGTGATACAATGAAGCATTCGGCATAAGCAAGTTAGCGTTACTGCAAATGATATCCTTGCTCACAAATCCTATCGGAATATATTTTCTTTTTTCGGATGAGTGCGCTGGAATTATAATATAGTCTGTGCTTGGCTGACGAATTTCTCCAAATAACATAGGAGTATCGGCTAATTTTCTTGTTGCTTCGCGTGCGCTTTGCTCTCTCATTTCTTTAACAGAAGTAACTGCCTTTGCGATATGAGGAACGCTTCTTATAATGCTCGGCGATACTCCTTGCAGCCACAAACACCAACGAATCTTATTGTTAATAAATTCCGTTGCACCGACAAATTGTTTGAACACTATTTCAGATTCGGGATATTCTGCTACAATTGCATCTCGCTCTTCTTGAGAATAACTACTCAAAAAGCCATTATCATTAGGCATGCTGCCAAACACAAGTTGAGGGACATCACAAACAGTTTTTTTCACACTTTCGATAAAGACATCTGGTGCATCTATTAAATACGCATTAATGTTATCTACTATTAAAGGTCGCTCTGCTGAAAATATGACTTTAGATTTATAAAACGGAGCAATGCTAAAGCCGATAATAACACAATGCACGTGAGCCTTAATACTTGCTTCGCTATCCCAACGGAATGTGCGGTGAGCAAAATCAATATGCACACCATCTTCAAAAAGAGGTTTCCACAGAATTGCAACGCTTTCGCCTTGTGAAACTGAGTTTGTTGATACCAAGGCGGTACGGATATTTGTACCCTTCATTAAATCAGTAGCTTTT
>JAFSGZ010000046.1 GCA_017440545.1 Oscillospiraceae bacterium | reverse complement strand
CGTTTTTTTCGATTATTTCATGTGAAATACGAACAAGTGCACGCATAATATCCTGCTCGTTCATAATGCGTGAACGAAATGCCTCTGCCACAGAAATTCCCCCTTTATAAAAAAATAATCCCGCCAAAATCTGCGGGATTAGAAACCTTCTTTTTTTTCGACCTTGACGATGTCCCGCACCGATTTAAAAGCCTTACCTTTATTAGTATACTAAAATTTTTAAGCTTTGTAAAGACATTTTTCGTCTTTTTTCCCTGTTTTTCGCCTTGACAAATTGCCCTTAATTTAGTAACCTTATATATAGAAGTAAATCTCCTTATTATAAAGTAAAGGAAGTATAAATATGGCAAATTTAACAGTATTTGACCACCCCCTAATTCAGCACAAAGTTTCAATTCTGCGCGATGTTAAAACAAGCAGCAACCAGTTTAGAACCTTGGTTGAAGAAATCACAATGCTTATGAGCTATGAGGCTCTGCGCGACCTTCCTTTAGAAGAGGTTGAGGTTGAAACCCCCATCACAAAAACCAAAACAAATATGATAGCAGGCGTTAAGCTTGCAATTATTCCTATTCTCCGTGCAGGTCTTGGAATGGTAAACGGAATGCTCACACTCGTTCCCTCTGCAAGAGTAGGCCACATCGGAATGTATCGTGATGAGGAAACCCTTATCCCCCATCCTTACTATTGTAAGCTTCCTGCAAATATAGAAGAGCGCCTTTCAATAGTTGTTGACCCTATGCTCGCAACAGGCGGCTCTGCTGTTGATGCTATAAATCAGCTTAAAAATCAAGGCGCTAAAAGAATTAAATTTATGTGCCTTATCGCCGCTCCCGAAGGAATTAATAAGCTTATGGAGGAGCATCCCGATGTTGACATTTTCTGTGCCCACGTTGACGAAAAATTAAATGAGCACGGCTACATTGTTCCCGGTCTTGGCGACGCCGGCGACCGTATCTTCGGTACAAAATAATTTCAATGCTAAAATCCCTCACAGCACAGCGCCGTGAGGGATTTTTGTTTACCCTGCTTTCTTTACAAAAAGCATAAAATATGATAGAATATATTCATACTATTAAGGGGGCAGTATATGATAAATCTGTTAGAGCAAATAACACACGCTATAGATTCCTTTATTCCCGATAAAGACGAGCTTACCCACGGCCATTATCCCAAAATTGAGCATCTGCTTCTTATTTTGAGAAATGCCATTGTAATTATGGCTGTAATATTTTTTGTGTTATCGCTCTTTTTTAAAGAGTCATCTCATAACCTCAAAGCAGCTGCCTATTTTTGCGGCGCTGCGGCGTACTGCTTCGAATATCTGCTTTTAACCGACTGCTTCAGAGAAAAAGTGCCCCACAACGAAATGTTTATGGCTTACTGCTTCGGTCCCTTATATCTTCTTCTCGGTTTAAGCTACATATTTTAAATTAAAAAAAAGCTGTGTAGAAAATTTCTACACAGCTTTTTTATTTTACCTCTTTTGTAAACCTAATAAACAGAAAAAAGAGTGCCGCAAAGGTTAAAACCGAAACTGTCAGCATAAAAACCGTCAGCTCGGGACTTTTTATTTTAAGGCAAAACGCCTGCAATATGTAAATTACTATGAGCTCAAGCAGAACTATTAAGGCAGGCATTAGCCTTTGCTTTACTTTTTTCATACTACCGCCTCCTACATTAATTTATATGTAAAAGACAAAAAAAGTAGAATTATCGTGAAAAATATTTACGGTCTAAATTTCTGTACTGGACCGCCTCAAAAATGTGGTCCTCGGTGATATCCTCGCTTTTATCAATATCAGCAATACTGCGCGAAACCTTTAAAATCTTATCATAAGCGCGTGCCGACAGACCCGTTCGGTCAAAAATCATAGCAAGTGATTTTTTGGCATCGTCTGTTATTTTACAGGTTAACTCTAAAAGCTGAGGCGTCAAACGCGACGAGCTGAAATTACCGCGGTTTTTCTCTAAAATATTACTCGGCAAAGCCTCTAAACGCTTGTTTCTAAACTCTATCGCCTCTAAAATACGAGCCTTTATGCTTTCCGAGTGCTCTCCGCTTGGAGAAGCCGAAATATCCTCAAATTTCACAGCATTTATCTCAACCTGCATATCAAATCTATCAAGAAGCGGACCACTTATGCGGTTTACATATCTTTGAGCCGCCGCATCTGTGCAGGTGCAGGGTCTTGTCGGATGTCCTCTATAACCGCACTTGCAGGGGTTCATAGCCGCAATCAGCATAAACGAGCTTGGAAAGGTTACACTCCCTGCAACACGCGAAACTGTAACACTTCTATCTTCAAGCGGCTGTCTTAAAATTTCGAGGGCAGTTTTGTCATATTCAGGAAGCTCATCTAAAAACAAAACTCCGTTATGTGCAAGTGAAATTTCACCAGGCTTTGGGTAAACACCGCCACCCGAAAGTCCGTGCGGCGATACACTGTGGTGAGGTGCCCTGAAAGGACGCTGTTTTATAAGTGCCACACCCGATTTTAAAACGCCTGCAATCGAATGTATTTCTGTGGTTTTTATAGCCTCTTCAAAGCTCATTTCGGGAAGAATAGTGGGCATTCTTTTAGCTAACATACTCTTTCCTGAGCCTGGGGGTCCCACGAGGAGCAGGTTATGTTCACCAACAGCAGCAATCTCACAAGCTCTGATTGCTTTAGGCTGTCCTTTAACCTCGAAAAAATCGAGATTTGAAAGCTCAACCGCTCCCTCGGCACTTAAATCACTTTTATATGGCTCTATAATCTTCTCGCCCGAAAAATGCTCAATAACTTCAAAAAAGGTTTTTACGGGGAGTACATCTATTCCCTCGATAACTCCCGCTTCAAAGCGGTTTTCAAATGGGACTATTATGCTTTTAAGTCCCATATCTCTTGCCTTTATGGTCATTGAAAGCACGCCGTTTACCTTTCTTATATCACCCTTTAGAGAAAGCTCTCCCACAAATCCGCTGTCTAAAAAATTATATTTAATTTGATTTGATGCGGAAAGTATCCCGAGCATCACAGCCAAATCGTAAACTGCACCTACTTTTTTAGTGTCAGCAGGAGCTAAATTTACGGTTATTCTTCCAACAGGAAAGGTAAAGCCGCAGTTTTTAATGGCAGAGCGCACCCTATCGCGTGATTCCTTAACCGCCGCATCGGGAAGTCCTACTATTTCAAAAGACGGCATACCGTTTGATATATCGGTTTCAACCTCGACACTATAACTGCTTATGCCCGAAATTCCAAAGCTTTTTATACTTGAAAACATAAATTATTAACCTACATTTCGTCAATAGCGCCTACATTTTGCTTTACATAGATTACTCCCGAAAGAATGGTAGCAACAATAGATGCTAAATAAATTACATCGCCTAAAATCTTAATTTCAGCGGGAAGCGCGGGGAACCATACCAAAACCTGCTGTGTTAATAAGATAACCAAAATGGCAATAAACTGCAAAACAGTTTTAACCTTACCCCACATATTTGCGGCAATTACATTACCCTGCTCTACGCAAACTAACCTAAGTGCTGAAATCATAAACTCTCTTGCGATAACAATGATAATTGAGATAAGCCAGAATACAAACTCAGCTTCACTGCCTCGCTTTAAAATTGTCATAGCTACAAGGGCGCTTACAACAAGCATTTTGTCAGCAAGAGGGTCTAAAAACTTTCCGAAATTTGTTACAAGGCCTCGGCTTCGAGCGATTTTACCATCAAGCATATCTGTAAAGGAAAGACCTGCAAAAATAAGAGCTGAAATTAAAAATCTTGCAGGGATTGCCTCAATAAACAGCACCGCTAAAAACACCGGCACCATAACCATTCTGAAAACTGTAAGCTTATTTGGTGTATTCATTTAATTAGCCTCCTCGCCGAGTAGGTCGTAATCCATAGCCTCGGTTATTTTTACATTTAAAAAGTCGCCAATTCTCTTTCCCTTTGCAGAGAAGAATATTTTTCCGTCAATATCGGGGGCATCGTTTACACTTCTGCCAAAATAAATCTCGCCGTATTTATCAAAGCCCTCAACCACAACCTCAAGAGTTTTTCCGACCATCTTTTCATTTAACTCCTCGGCGATGCGGCTTTGGATTGTCATTATAATTTCGGCGCGTCTTTCTTTTACGTCCTCATCTATCTGATCGTCAAATTCTGCGGCAGGTGTGCCTTCCTCGCGAGAATAGCTAAAGCAGCCGAGGCGGTCAAACCTTGCCTTTTTAACAAACTCGCAAAGCTCACAGAAATCCTCCTCGCTCTCTCCGGGGAAGCCTGCGATTAATGTTGTTCTTAATATTAAATTAGGGATTTTATCTCGCATTTTATTTATTAAATTAATAAGACTCTCGCTGTCGCCGCGTCTGTTCATACGCTTTAGAACATTTCTTGAACAGTGCTGAATGGGTAAATCTAAATATTTTACTACTTTAGTGAGTCTTGCCATAGCATCAATAAGCTCATCGGTCACCATTTCGGGATATGCATAAAGTACCCTTATCCATTTAAGCTCGTCTATCTCATTAAGCTTTTCTAAAAGCTCTGCAAGAGAGGGCTTATTATATAAATCTATTCCATATCTCGTTGTGTCCTGAGCCACTACAACAAGCTCTTTGACGCCCGATTTTGCAAGGCTTTTAGCCTCACTTACTATATCTTCCATTCTTCTGCTTCTGAAGCGTCCGCGAATTGAAGGTATGGCACAGTAGGTGCAGTTGTTATCACAGCCCTCGGCTATTTTTATGTAGGCATAGAAGGGAAGGGTTGTAAGCACCCTATCTCCGTCAAGGCAAAGCTTTTCCTTTTCATCAAAGCTTGTATACCTCTTATCGTCCTCAAAACTTTTTAAAATAGCGTCGCCAAGCTCGCTGTTACTGCCAATTCCAAGTATTATATCCGCCTCAGGAATCTCTTTTGCGATTTCCTCTTTATATCTTTCGGCAAGACAGCCCGTTACAACTATCTTTTTAATTCTGCCCTCATTTTTTAGAAGTCCCATTTCGAGAATTTGCTCGATAGACTCTCTTTTTGCCGACTCGATAAAGCCGCAGGTGTTTATAATGCAAACCTCTGCAAGTGCCGCATCACCTACAAGCTCAAAACCCATTTTTTTAAGGTCGGCAAGCATAATTTCGGCGTCTATCTGGTTTTTAGGACAGCCTAAACTTATCATTCCTACTGTTATAGCCATTTTTATTCCCTTTCGCTGAATTAATCCTCATAAAATTCCTCGTCGGCGCAAAAGAGGCGCATAGCCCTTTTTGCCGACTCATAGGAAAAGCCTCGCCTTATAAGCTGTGCATAGGCCTTATTTTTGCCCTCATAGCTTGTAAGGTCGGCATTTTTCTTTTTTAAAAAATCCAAAGCATTTTGAGCTTCAATGTCATTATCACAAAAAAGCTCACCTAAAACTTCATCACAAATGCTTTTTTCTATTCCCTTTTTAAAAAGGGCATTTTTTATGTAGAGCTGACCTTTTTTCTTAATGTTAAAAAGGTCGCTCGCATAGGCTCTTGCAAACTCAAAATCGTTTACAAGTCCTAAACTTTCAAGCTTTAAAATTGCCTTTTCTATTATCTTTATGGGATAATCCTTTTTAAGCTTTTCTATAAGCTCTTTTTTAGAGTGGGCGCGTCTGTCAAGACTATATAGCATACGCTCACGCGCACGCCTTACTAAATAAGCTTCATTAATTTCATTTAGCTTAACTGCGTCTATTTCCTGCCCCTCCAAAAGATTAAAGCTTTTTATAATCTCTTTTGGAAGGCTTAGTAAATAGCCTTCCTCATTAAACACCTTATAAAAGCCTTTGTTATCATCGTAAGCCTCTATTTTGACTATCCGCATTTTTAGTCGTCAACCTCTGCATCGAGTGATGCGCTCATTGTTTTTGGTGTTAATTTTTTAAGAGGAGATGCTGTTTTTTTGCTTGCGCTTGGATTTTCTCTTTCCTCTTTAATAGCGGCAATAACCTTGTTTGAAATTTCTTCCATAAGCTCGGGGCGTTCTTCTAAAAGTGCCTTTACATTATCTCTACCCTGAGCAAGTCTTTCGGTGCCGTAGCTAAACCACGAGCCGCCCTTTGAAATGATGTTGTAGTCAACCGCTAAATCGACAACCTCACCTGTTTTGGAAATACCCTTACCGTACATAATGTCGAAATGCGCCTCTTTGAACGGTGGAGATACCTTGTTTTTAACGACCTTACAGCGTGTGTGGCTTCCTATGTTTTCTGTGCCCGACTTAATGGTTTCTACCTTTCTTACATCAAGTCTTACAGAAGCATAGTATTTAAGTGCCTTACCACCGGGGGTTGTTTCGGGGTTTCCGTACATAACACCAACCTTATCACGAAGCTGGTTGATAAAGATTACAACGCAATTTGATTTTGAAACAAGAGGAGTTAATTTTCTAAGTGCCTGCGACATAAGTCTTGCCTGAAGACCTACGTGGCTGTCGCCCATTTCACCCTCAATTTCAGCCTTAGTTGTCATAGCGGCAACCGAGTCAATTACAACAACATCAACAGAGCCTGAACGAATAAGCATCTCTGCAATTTCGAGAGCCTGCTCACCCGAGTCGGGCTGTGAAATCAAAAGCGAATCAACATCAACGCCTAAATTTCCTGCATAAATGGGGTCGAGCGCATGCTCAACGTCAATAAATGCAGCAATACCGCCCTTTTTCTGAGCCTCTGCTGAAATGTGAAGTGCTACCGTTGTTTTACCTGAGCTTTCAGGTCCGAAAATTTCAACAACTCTACCTCTGGGAACGCCACCTATTCCGAGTGCCACATCAAGTGAAAGCGAGCCTGTTGAAATTGCCTCAACATTCAATGTGTCCTTTTGACCGAGGCGCATAACGGCGCCCTGTCCGTATTTCTTTTCGATATTTGCAAGTGCGAGTTCTAATGCTTTTTGTTTGTCGTAGGTGCTGCTTTTGTTGTCCTCAACCTGTTTTGCAATGGTTGTTTTTGCCATTTTGTATGTCCTCCTTAAAAATAAGTGTTATTCCCCAATTATAGATAAGACTGCACGCCTTATGGCGTTTATGTCTGTAATCTCTGTAAAATCGCAGTATCCATTTTGCTTTAAAATGTCGATTACGCTGTCCATTTGGTTGTATCCAACCTCAAAAACAAGCGCGCCGCCCTTTTTAAGCTTGTTTTTATACTGCTTTGAAATCTCTCTGTAAAAATCAAGTCCGTCATCGCCGCCAAAAAGTGCCTCGTGCGGCTCTCTCTTTACATTCTCGTCTAATTTGAGCATATCCTCTTTTGTAATATAAGGCGGATTTGAAACTATTAAATCAATCCCTTCAAAGCTGTCTTTGACTTTTTCATCAAACATATCGCCTAAAACAATCTCTACATCTGCATTATGCTCTTTTATGTTTTTCTGAAGATACTCTGCCGCTTTTTCGCTTTTCTCAACGGCATATCCCTTTATATTAAGCTCTTTAGAGAGGGTGACCGATATGCAGCCGCTACCTGCGCCAAGGTCTAAAAACTTGGGATTTTGCTTTGTTTTTAAATATCGCATACAAAGCTCAACCGCCGCCATAGTGTCCTCTCTCGGAATTAAAACTCCCTCGCCGACACAAAAGCTTCTGCCAAAAAACTCCCACTTGCCTAAAATATACTGAAGCGGCCTTCCGCCTTTAAGCTCATTAAAGCGTTTTATTAAAAGCTTCTCTTTTTGCTCTGAAATTTCCATATCGCCATTTAAAAGCTTATCAGCTTTTGTTGTTTCAAGCGTTTCCTCGATTATAATTTCAAATTCGCTTTGCGGCATAGGAGAGTTTTTTGAAAGCTCATTTGCCAGTTGATACGCCTCTTTTAAAACCATTACCACTTATCCTCTTCTTTGCTTTGAGGAATTACGGCGGTTAAAGCCGCAAGAGCAACTTCAAGCTGTTTTTCATCGGGTTCGCGGGTTGTAAATCTTTGAAGCCATATACCAGGCTTTGAGATAAAGCGCGTAAAGGCATTGTCGTGTCTGCCAACAAATTTTATAACCTCATAGCTTAACCCCACAACAGCGGGAAGAAGCACTATTCTAAGTAAAAACATATTTAAAACGCCAAGACTTGAAGGCACCGCCAAGAAAAGCACAATGCTTAATATAAGCACGATAAGTATAAACGAGGTGCCACAGCGAGGATGAAAACGTGTGTATTTTTTAGCATTTTCAACCGTCAGCTCATCTCCCGCCTCATAGCAGGCAATGCTTTTATGCTCGGCGCCGTGATATTCAAAGGTCCTCTTAATATCGGGCATTAAGCTAATCAGCGCGATATAGGCGATAAACACCGCAATTTTTATAATTCCCTGCATAACCGATGTAAGCGCTGAGCCTAAATCGAACACATAGGTGTTAAAAAGCTTGGTTAGGTAAATTGGCACAAAAACGAACAGGCCTACAGCAAGTGCCACACCCAGAACGGTTGCAATTATGCCGATGATTGTGTAAATCTTTTCGCCAAGCTTTTCGATTATAAACTTATCAAATTTTGTGTACTCTTCGCTTTCATCCATTCCGCTTTTTTCGGCAGAACGCATAATACATTTAAAGCCCAAAATCATTGTGCTGACAAAGTTTATAACGCCGCGGATTACGGGGAGCTTTAATATTTTAGGAAGCCCCTTGTCGCGTCTGTCCTCAACAGTTTCTGTGTCGATTTCGCCGCTTGGTATTCTGACTGCCATAACTGTTTCATAAGGTCCTCTCATCATAACTCCCTCAATCAGCGCCTGTCCGCCTATTGAAGT
Organism: Oscillospiraceae bacterium; assembly: GCA_017440545.1. Taxonomy (GTDB): domain Bacteria; phylum Bacillota; class Clostridia; order Oscillospirales; family Ruminococcaceae; genus SIG578. The sequence continues at coordinate 17,703 of JAFSGZ010000046.1, read as the reverse complement.
TTTATGACAGCTTTTTATCTCTGTTTCTTTACTCATAGCTTTCCTCCAAAATTACTCTTTTACTATTGCCGGCAGGCTTATTGTAACCTCGGTTCCCTCGCCTGCACGACTTTTTATTTCAACATTTCCGTCAAGCATTGTAATGATTTCATCAACCACAGCAAGCCCTATTCCCGAGCCGCGCTTTGTTAAATTTGCCTTATAAAATTTCTTTTTGATTTTAGGCAAATCCTCACTGCTGATGCCGCAGCCCTCGTCCTTTATTGATATATATATTACGGAATATTCTTCCCTTGCATTGACGGTTATGGTACTGCCGCTTTCGGAATATTTCATTGCATTATCAAGAATGTTTACAAATACCTGGCGAATACGATTTTTGTCACCATAAATATATGAGAGCATTTGAGGCTCGTTGTATTCTATTTTCTTATTTTCGCGTTTTGCGCGCTCGGAAAATATTAAGATGGCCTCTTCAAGCTCGGCTAAAATGTCCATTTTTTCTTTCTTTATCGAAAAATGTCCACTCTGAATTTTTGAAAAGTCAAGTAGCTCTTCAACAATCGAGGAAAGCCTTTCGGTTTCGTCAATTATTATTTTAAGCCCCTTTTCTCTTATTTTACTATCCGAATTTTGCTCGTCTAACAGCGTTTCTCCCCAGCCTCTTATAGAGGTGAGCGGAGTTCTAAGCTCGTGCGAAACTGATGAAATAAACTCATTTTTCAGAGTTTCACTTTGGTTTAGCTCGTCTGCCATATAGTTTATAATATCGCAAAGGTCGCTAACCTCGTCTTTATAATTATTTTCAATTCGCACCTCAAAGTCGCCCGAGGCAATTTTTCGTGCCGTTCTTATTGTTTCAACAATGGGCTTTACAATAGAATGTAAAAAGCTTAAATTTGTCAAAAGAATTATTATTCCGACTATAAGACCTATGGCAATATAAAAAAGCGAGGTCATAAAAATTTGTCTGTCAACCCGCGAGAGCGATACCATCAGCTTTAAGGCAATTATATCACCCGTCTGATTTGACATAGCAATACTTACTGAATAAATTTTCTCGCCGCTGTCGAGCTTCCCCAAAAAGTCGCCCATTCTATCGCTGCTTTTTAAGGCTTTTCTAAGGTCGGGTGTGTTTACATTTGTGGGAGCAAATCCGCTTGACGAAACAAGCGCCTGCTTATCGCGGTTTATGGCTATAAGCTCCATACGTGCATTATCGTCAAAGCCTTCAACAAGTGCCCTTGTTTGCTCTACAAAGTTTATGTCACTGTCGGCGGCATAGGTGTCAACAATGTTTTGAATAACTGTTGCCTTTGCCTTTACTATCTGCTGAACCTGCGCATAACTGCTGTTTTTATTTATAAATATTAATGCGGTTTCTACAAATACAAGCGCCACCATAATAAACACAAAGCTTTTAAGCATCCATCTTTTTGTAATTCGCTCAAACTTTATCATTTAGTGGCACCTCCTTTGTTAGTCGTCAATATATCTTGAAAAATTAAGCCATTTATAACCAAAGCCCCACATTGTTTGAATAAAGGTGGGCTCTGACGGGTCGTCCTCGATTTTCATTCGTATACGTCTTATGTTTACATCAACTATTTTTTCATCGCCAACATAATCCTCACCCCATATACTTTTAAGTATATGCGAACGCTTTAATGCGGCGTTGCTGTTTTTAATGAACATTTCCATTATTTCGTATTCAACGTGGGTAAGCTCTATTTGACAGCCATCTTTATACAGATTACGGCTCTTTGTATCCAAAACAAAGGGACCGCTTTGAATTTTATCCTTAACCTTTTCTGTTTTAGCGCTCTCTACCCTTTTAAGTCTGCGGCAAAGTGCATCTATTCTTGCATTAAGCTCTGATGGAGAAAAGGGCTTTGTTACATAGTCGTCAGCGCCTATCATAAGGCCGTTTACCTTATCTATCTCCTGCGTTTTTGCAGTCAGCATTATTATACCGAGCGAAGCGTCCTTTTGCCTTAATCTTTTACAAAGCTCAAAGCCGTCGATACCGGGAAGCATAACATCTAAAAGTGCAACATCAAAATCCTCTTCATCGAAAATCTCAAGTGCCTCTTCACCACTTTTAACTCCAAGGGCAGTGTTGCCTGCTCGTTCTAAATTAATTATGACAAAATCTCTTATGGTGTCTTCGTCCTCGCAAACGAGTATTCTCGGCATAAAAGCACCTCCCCTTTAGATTATATAAACAAGCTCCTCTAACCTATCAAGACTTAAAGCCAGAGGGCTTTGCTCGTTTATAATTTTTGCCGTTACAACTGTATAGTCGTTTTCGGCTATTTTATGATAGCCCTCCTCGGCTTCAAAAAGCTCCTTTTCGCTAACCTTTACCGAAAAAAGTGCATTCTGCGAAGCCTCAAGGCTCCTATTAAACTCGTAAAAGACAAGCTCATTTCTTGCGGCTGTATATTTTACAGTCAGCTTGTCCGCACTTTTACTATCAAAAGCTACGCGTATGCTCGAGCCGATATACATTTCACTTGAAACTGCAAGCGAACCTTCGCTTACAGTTTGCCAAACGGTTTTATAAAGTCGTTCACTTTCAGGAACCTCGTTGTAGCCCAAAAGCTCCTCTTGCCGCGGGATTTCCAAAATTCCGTCGAGGTTTATATCCGAGGTGGTGAGATTGCTTTTTCGCTCAGTCAGGCTGTTTACCTTGCCGTCCTTTAAAAGCGGATTTGTAATCTTGCCGTTAGATGACACTATTAAAACCTGTGTGTTAATGGTGTTTGTGTCTATAATTCCATCAAGAAACAGCGCCTTAACGGCAGGATTAACCTTACCTGCTATGCACTTTCTAAAGCCCTGCACACGAATATCAAGCGGCGTTGTAGAGGTTATTTTAAATTCGCCGTCGATACATCTTATAAGCCTTGCGTGCTGGGTTACCTGATTTAAGTTTTCATTTGCAGGCACAAAGTTTACTGTGATTAGCTCGTCGCCATACGCCTCGCCGTAAAAATCCGAAACGGCAAACTCTACATATCCCGTTTCAAAATCGCGTTCTAACATACCATCATTAAAGGAATAGCAAACAAGCTTCTTTTCTCTGTCACGAATTTGGTTCCAGCCAATTAAGATTTCTCTTTTTCTTAAAAAGGTGCCGACCGCCACCTTGTCTATTGAGGTTGCCTCGCCTATAATATCGCACACCGAAACCCACTCACCCTTTTTTGTATCAAGCAGATTTATGTGCACCATATTCTGAAGCATATCGGGCTTTACAAGCCTATAAAAAACTATAGCCTCGTTAGAGCCGTCTTTATCAATATCATAAAGTATAAACGCCGAGCGGTAGTCGCCGCCCGATGGGTATTCAAGCTCAATTTCATTTCCCACCGAGCTTTTAAGGGCGTCTATAATTTTGTTTTGCTCTGAAAAGAATACGGGAGGGGTTAAAAGATTGCCCACATCAAGAATTGGGCCCTTGCAGGAAGTAAATAAAACTATAACTGCCATTACTACCGAAAAAAGCCTTATTTTCTTTGCCATCTTAACCCTTCCTTTCCTTTTATTCGGCGTAAACCTTAACCTCGCCGTTTTCAGCGGTTACCTTAAATGCTTTAAGGCTACCTTCTTCGCTGTTTGTGTAGATAAATGCAATTTTATCTTCAATTTCTTTTCTTATAATATGTCTTAAATCTCTTGCGGCAAACTTTCCGCCGTCGGCTTTAAAGACTATAATTTCAAGCGCTTTGTCGTCGCAAATAAAATCAATTCCGCGCTCGTTTAAAGAGCTCTCAAGCTCTTTTACCATAAGCCTTGAGATTTTTACAAGCTCTTTTTCCGAAAGATTATTAAACACAACAACCTCGTCAACACGGCTTAAAAATTCGGGGCGTAAAAACTCGGATAAAGCCTTTTTAGCCTTTTCCTCCATAAGCTCGCCCTCGGTTTTATTAAATCCCATACCAAAGCCGCGAAGCTCGCTTCCCGCATTTGAGGTCATAACAATAACTGTGTTTTCAAAGCTTACAGTTCTGCCGTGAGCATCTGTCAGCTTGCCTTCATCTAAAAGCTGTAAAAGAATATTTAACACATCGGGATGTGCCTTTTCTATCTCATCAAATAAAATGACTGAATATGGCTTTCTTCTGACCTTTTCGGTTAGCTGACCTGCCTCATCATAGCCGATATAGCCCGGCGGTGAGCCGATGATTTTGGAAACAGCATGTTTTTCCATATACTCCGACATATCAAGCCTTATGATAGGCTCGGTTGCATCAAAAAGCTCGGCTCCGAGCACCTTAACAAGCTCGGTTTTTCCAACGCCTGTAGGACCGACGAATATAAATGACGACGGCCTTTTGCGAGGCGAAAGTCCTGCTCTGTTTCGGGTTATTGCCCTTACAACTGCATCAACCGCTTTATCCTGACCGATGATTTTTTCAGACAAGCGCTCCTTTAAAGAGCTTAACTTTGCCCTTTCGTTTTGCTCAATTTTTGAGGCAGGAATACCCGTCCAAAGCTCGATTACACCTGCAAGGTCGTTTACAGTTACGCGTGTTACAATTTTGCTTTTGTCAATTTTATTAATATCGTCTGTAACCTTGCAAATCTCTGCCCTTACATTTGCAAGTGCCTCGTAATTTACCTCCTCAGCAGAGGCAAGCTTACCTTCATCACTTTTTAAAGCGTCAAGCTGGCGCTTCTTTTTATCATAGAGGTTGCGCTCGCTGTTTTTAAGGCAGGCAAAGGCGCAGCCCTCATCAATTAAATCTATTGCCTTGTCGGGCAAAAATCTGTCGGTTATATATCTCTCTGAAAGTGACACAGCACGCACAACAATGTCATCTGACAGTATAGCGTTGTGATATTCTTCGTAATATTTCTTTATGCCCTTTAAAACCTCTATTGCATCTTCAATAGAGGGTTCGTTTACTGTAACGGGCTGAAAACGACGTTCAAGCGCAGAGTCCTTTTCTATATGCTTTCTATACTCTGTAAAGGTGGTGGCACCTATAACCTGAATTTCGCCCCTTGAAAGTGACGGCTTTAATATATTTGCAGCACTCATACTGCCCTCAGAGTCGCCTGTGCCGACTAAGTTGTGAACCTCGTCGATAAACAGTATGACATTACCTGCATTTTTGACCTCGTCGATAAGCCCTTTTATACGGCTTTCAAACTGACCTCTGAACTGAGTTCCCGCAACAAGAGAGGTTAAATCGAGCAGATAAATTTCCTTATCCATAAGCCTTTGAGGAACATTTTTCTCGGCAATTTTAATTGCAATGCCCTCAACGATAGCGGTTTTACCAACACCGGGCTCGCCTATAAGGCAGGGGTTGTTTTTACTGCGACGGCTTAAAATCTGGGTAACCCTCTCAATTTCCCTTTGTCTACCGATAACGGCATCAATTTCACCCATACGGGCTTTCTTTGTAAGGTTTGTGCAGAAGTTATCTAAAAACTTAAACTTCTTCTTTTTATCGCCGTTTTCCTTTTTATTATTTTTATCCTTGTTCTCCCCCTCGCTTTTTTCAGAAAGCGGAAATGTTTGTGCGCCGCCGAGCTCAAAAAGGTTTGGCATATCGCCGTTTTCGTCCATCATTTCTGCCATTTCGTCGGCAATAAGCGAAAGCTGTTCTTCGTTTATTCCCATAGCCTTAATAGCTTCTTCAACGGGACCTATCCCAAGCTCCTTTGCACATACAAGGCAGTAACCCTCACTTTTTCTTGCATCTTTTTCCATGGTTGTCATAAAAACAACCGCAGGTCTTTTTTTGCAGCGTGTACAAAGCATAAACTAACTCCTTAAAAAATCGCTAAATTACTTGTGCATTATATCGGTTTTAATAACCTTTTTATACTGTGAAATGTATCCGAAAAACGCAAACACCATAAAGAATGCGGCAATTAAAATAAGTGTAAGCAATATTTCACCCGGCATATCGCGTATAAGCGCAATTAAACCCATTACAATGTAAAACACAACGGTTGCAAGCTTGCCAAACCACTTAGAGCCGTGAATGGTGATGTCTTTTCTAATCATAATAAAGCCGCAGGTGAGCATAAGCACTTCCTTTATTATGAAAATCATCAAGACTATCATAATAGGAAGACTTTTAAGCTTTAGTGAGAGGCAGATAACCATTGTAAGCTGTGTAAGCTTGTCGGCAAGGGGGTCTAAAATCTTGCCGAGGGCTGTTATTAGGTTAAATTTTCTTGCGATTATGCCGTCGAGAACATCTGTAAGTCCCGAAAGCACCAAAACGGCAGTTGAGATGTAATAATACTGCTCATTTTGCGCGTCCGCTTTCATATAGGTTATTACAAACAGCGGTATAAGAATTATTCTAAAATACGAAAGAATATTCGGTAAATTTAAAAAATCCTTTTTTGTAATTTTTGTTTCCATCGCTTTATGTTCCTTTTGTTTTTGTTATTTAAGCTTTATTAAACCCAATATATTAATCGCAGAAACGCGGCTTAATATAATAGAGGAATTTACCATTTCACCATTTATAAACCATAAGAATGTGCCGCCGTTTACTGTAAAGAAGGAAAGCACAGCCGAAATAATAACTACAAATACAGCCGCTTTTAAAAATCCTATAATTCCGCCTAAAAGGGCATTGGCTTTGCCTAAGAGGGGAATTTTATTAACAAACTTAAGCATTTTTGCAACTATGGATAATAGGAGTGAGGCTATAATAAACAGCAAAATAAATGCAATTATTTTTATAACCGTTACAGCGGCAGGCCTTACAACATTGTTTTCAAGGTTATTGGAAATTTCGGTGATGTCAACGCTTTTTACAGCCTCTTCAACAAGTCTGTTTTGCTCTTCCTCTGAGGGAAGCAGATTTTTAACTATAGAGGGAAGCTTTGAAACGACCTCGTTTACATCGTTTTTAATTGCCTCAATGCTGGCAGTGCCCTCCTCTGTTTTTTGTTCAAGTGCGGTGTAAATTGTCTGCTGTGCAGAATTTTTTATAAATTTGTCGTATGTAAAGTTTGAAATAGGGGCAGAGAGCATAAGTGCAATTATAAATGCAACAAAAATGCTCACAAATTCTACAAGTGTTTTTGCAAAGCCATCGCGTATTCCCTTAAATGAAAAAACAGCGATAAGCACAAGTAATAAAATGTCAATTACAATTCCCATAATCCAGTTCATAAAATTACCTCCGTTTATGTTTATTTAAGTTCAGGTTTTATAAGCTCATAGGTTGAGGTGACAACATAGCCACCGCCAACAGTTGCACAAAGTCTTTCACCCTCGCCCTCAAGTGCGGCAGTGCCGCGCCTTATGGCTGTTTCTACATCGTAGCTGTACAAATGACTTGGTGTTAAGATATAAACATTATCACCGCTTATATCACTATCAACCGCTTTGCCGTCAATATTAACCCCCGCAATTTCGTTGGCGTCCTTTGACACCACCGATAAAACGCTTTTATTGGGGTCGTTAACATCTTCAAAAATAAACACCATACCGTTTTTATATGGCTTTGATGTTATAAGCTTTTTTTCGCCGAAATCATAGCGCCTAACAATTTCTCCCTCGGAATTAACTGTAAAATAGCCCTTATCGGTTATAACAGAAATGCTGTTGCTTTGACAATTTAGCTTTAATACAATTTCATCCTCTAAGCTTTTGGAAATAAGCGCCTCGGACTTTGAGGTTGAGAAAAGGTGAACACCCGAAATAAGTTTTCCGTTTTGGGTGTAAACCGTTGCGGCGGCAACGTGATAGCCGTCTTGCGAAAGTGCTACTGCCGAAATGGCACTGCCCGATGGCGACCACTTAAAGACAGCGTTGCCGTTTTTATCGTAAACCTGCATATCGCAGGTGTAAACATCGGAATCGGTAACAAGAGCAAACCTGCCGTTTTTGGAAATTGCTCCCGTTAAAATTGAAGATTCAAGTTCCTTTGAGATTTTGGTTTTTGAGTCGGTTTCAACCGAATAAAGGGAGCCGCCGACCTCAAATGCTAAAACGTTGTCGCCACTGCAAATTGCCTGTGCATTTTTCTTGGCGTGGTTTACGCTTCTGAGTAGTTTACCGCTTGGGGAATAAAAGTAAAGTCCCGTTTGGTTTGTAACAAGCACATTTGAGCCTTGTGCATCAACCGACAAAATCTCGCCCGGTGGAAGCTGAACAGGAAATCCGGTTTTGCCGCTGTCGGCTGTAACCGACTGCGACAGCCAGTTTGAAATGGCGTCGGGGGAAAGCTTATCTCTGTAGATTATTGCCAGAATAATAAGCAATAAACTCAAGAATAGTGCAATAATTCTAACGGCTACCCGTCTTTTTCGTTTAAGCTCTAATGTATTTCTAATCTCGCTTGAGGTTGCCATTAATTTTCCCCTTCCTTAAAAATTTCGTTTTGGTAATAAACGCGGTTTAATATAAGCCCAACGCCCTCGGCGGTAGCACCCGCGCATTTACGATTTTTAGCCTCTATAATATTTTTAATTTGTCCTTTATTAATTTTACCCTCGTTTATAAACAAAAGTGTGCCGACCATAATTCTTACCATATTATATAAAAATCCGTCGGCGCAAAATTTAAAAATTACATTTTCGCCCTCTCTTTTAACCTCTGCCGAATAAATGGTTCGTATATGGCTTTTGGCACTGTCGTGAAGTGAACAAAAGGACGAAAAATCATATGTTCCGACAAGGTCTTGAGCCTCGCAGTTTAAGCTTTCGGCATCAAGCTCACTTATCATATATGAAAGCGCCGTATTATTTACAAAAGGACTTCTGCCGCGTGCGTTTCTTATGATATAAATATACTCCTTTTTAACACAGGAATATCTCGCGTGGAAATTTTCCTCCACCTCTACTGCATCTAAAACCCCTATGTCCTCGCTTAAATAATAATTTAACGCGCCCATAAGCTTAAACGGCGTAATATCGCTGTTTGTTTTAAAATTAAATACATATTCCTTTGCCGAAACGCCCGTATCGGTGCGGCTGCAGCCTATAATGCTTATTTTTTCTCCTAAAATTTTAAAAAGTGCCTCTTCAATTTCGCCCTGAACGCTGACTGCATTATCCTGCCTTTGAAATCCGTGATAATTTTTGCCTATAAACTGGATTTTAACTGCAAGATTTCTCATTTTAAGCGTCCTTTCCTAAAATTTAATATAGTTTAGCGAAATCACAAGTGCTGTGAGAACAATCATAAACACAAGCGAGATATAATCTCTTTTATCGCTTTTAGGTTGTTTCATTTTTGTTCTGCCCTCGCCTCCGCGGTAGCATCTGCTTTCCATAGCCGTTGCAAGCTCGCCTGCTCTTGTAACAGCAGATAAAAACAGCGGAATTAAAATGGGCATAAGCGCCTTTGCTCGTTTTATGATATTACCACTTTCAAAATCGGCTCCGCGCGATTTTTGTGCCGACATAATTTTGTCGGTTTCCTCAATTAAGGTTGGGATAAATCTAAGCGCAATAGTCATCATCATAGACAAATCGTGCACAGGGAATTTAACCTTTTTAAGAGGTGACATAAGACTTTCAATGGCGTCGGTTAATTCTATTGATGAGGTTGTATAGGTTAGCATTGCAGTTCCCGAAATAACAGAAATAACTCTGAACATCATAACCCCTGTCATTTTAAGGCCCTCTAAAGTAAGCTTAATAATTCCCCATTTAAAAATTACCGTTTCGCCGCTGTAAAAGAAAACGTTAAACACCGTCATAAAAATTACAATGGGAATAATGGGTTTCAGGCTCTTTAAAAGCATTGTAAGGGGGATTTTTGCAAGCAGATAGATGAAAATTACAAACAAAAGTGTAATTGCCATTCCAATTAAACTGTTTGCGCAAAACAGCATTACCATAAAAATAATGGTAAACACTATTTTGTATCTCGCATCAAGCTTATGAATTAACGAGTTCCCCGGGAACATTTGACCTATTGTTATATCTGAAAGCATTTATTTTACCTCCTTTTTCAAAAGAGGCAAAAGTGCCTTTGCGGCGTCCTCTGCTGTGTAAACATTTAAGGGCACAGCATACCCTTTTTTGTGCAGTTCAATTAAAATTTTGGTAATAGGCGGAACAGAAAGTCCTATGCTTTCTAATTCGTCTGCCTTCTCAAACACCTCGTCAACAGTTCCGTTTAAGTAAAGCTTACCCTCATTTAAAACAAGCACTCTGTCTGCATAATTTGCCGCATCCTGCATTGAATGGGAAACTATAATAACGGTGTTGCCGGTGTTTTTTCTGTATTCTGAAATAAGTCTCATAACCCTGTCGCGTCCCTTGGGGTCAAGCCCTGCGGCAGGCTCATCTAAAACTAAAATTTCGGGGTTCATTGCAATAACACCTGCTATTGCAACCCTGCGCTTTTGACCTCCCGAAAGCTCGAATGGCGAAGAATTAAACATACTTTTATCAATTTCAAGCGCACTTGCCGCCGAAATAACGCGGCTTTTAATTTCACTTTCGGAAAGTCCCATATTTTTAGGGCCAAAGGCTATATCTCTGTAAACCGTTTCTTCAAAAAGCTGATATTCGGGATACTGAAACACAAGGCCTACTGTCTGGCGAGCCTTTTTTATGTTGTAGCCTTTTTTATAAATGTCCTCACCGTTTAAAATAATACTTCCGCTTTGGGCGCGGGTTAAGGCATTTAGGTGTGACACAAGCGTTGACTTGCCGCTGCCGGTGTGACCTATTATGGCTACAAATTCGCCCTTTTCTATTTTAAAGCTAATATCGGACAGCGCCTTTTTATAAAAAGGTGTGCCGCTTCCGTAGCTATAGCTTAAATTTTTAACTTCTAAAACTGTCAAAGCTTTTGCCTCCAAATTTTAACCTATTAAAAGCTTTTGTATATTTTCTATAAACTCGTCCTTGTTTATGCTTGTTTCAATTTCTACACCAAGTTTTTGTAAAGAGTTACAAAGGCTTGTAACATCGGGAACAGCCAAACCTACATCCTTTAGCTTTTGAGCGTGTTTAAAAACCTCTTTAGGCTCGCCGTCTAAAAACACCTCGCCGTCGTTCATTACAACTATTCTGTCGCAAAGTGCCGCTTCCTCCATAAAATGAGTTATCAGCACAACGGTTATGCCTCTTTCGCGGTTTAGCTTTATGATGGTGTCCATAACCTGCGCGCGACCTTTAGGGTCAAGCATAGCTGTAGGCTCGTCTAAAACTATACAGTCAGGGCTCATTGCAAGCACGCCTGCAATAGCAACCCTTTGCTTTTGTCCGCCCGAAAGCTTGTGAGGCTGAGAAAGCTTAAATTCGCTCATACCAACTGCCTCTAAAGCCTCGTCAACCCTTTTTCTGATTTCCTTAGGCTCAACGCCTAAATTTTCAAGTGCAAATGCAACATCTTCCTCAACTATTGTAGCGACAAGCTGATTATCGGGGTTTTGAAAAACCATTCCTACTCGGCTTCTTAAATTAAAGATGTTATTTTCGTCTTTGGTGTTATAGCCTGCAACCTCAACATCGCCGCTTTGAGCAGTCAAAATGCCGTTAAGATGCTTTGCAAGGGTGCTTTTGCCGCTTCCGTTGTGACCGAGAACTGCAACAAGCTCACCTTTATCTATATTCAAGCTTACATTTTTAAGCGCCGCATCACTTCTGCCCTCGTAATTAAAGCAAACATTTTTGCAGCTTATAAAATGCTCTGCCATATATTTTACTCCTTACTTTTTCTGCCAAATTGCTGTGTTACCGCAAGGGAGAACATCCCCAGTGCTTTCAACCGGTATGCCGATTTCGTCTGCCGAAACCTCGCCCTTATATTTTTCGCCCACTGTACGCTTTAAAACATATTTCATAACCGAAGCGGTTAAGCCCGAGGTGTATGAATTTATAACAAAAAACAGAGGGTCATCACTTAAAACCTGCGATGTGAGTTTAACTAAATCGTAAATCTGGTCCTCAAGCTGCCAAACCTCGCCATTAGGGCCTCTGCCATAGGATGGCGGGTCCATAATAACGGCATCGTAGCGATTGCCACGTCTTATTTCGCGCTCGACAAACTTTTTGCAGTCGTCAACTATCCATCTTATCGGCCTATCCTCAAGACCCGACAGCCTTGCATTATCCCTTGCCCACGAAACCATACCCTTTGAGGCATCAACGTGGCAAACACTCGCTCCTGCCTTTGCACAAGCAAGGGTTGCGCCGCCTGTGTAGGCAAAAAGGTTTAAAACCGAAATAGGTCTGTTTTCTTTTTTAATAAGCTCGGAAAACAACTGCCAGTTAACTGCCTGCTCGGGAAAAAGCCCTGTGTGCTTAAAACCTGTAGGTTTTACATTAAACTTTAAATCGCAAAGCTCTATACTCCAGCTCTCGCGTGTTTTATTATAAACCTCCCAATGTCCGCCGCCTTTGTTTGAGCGAAGGTATCGTGCATCGGCAGTTTGCCATTTGCTATCCTTTTCTGTTTTCCATATAATTTGGGGGTCAGGTCTTATAAGTGTAACATCGCCCCATTTTTCAAGCCTTTCACCGCTTGAGGTGTCAAGCAATCTATACTCTTTAAAATCTTTATAAAATCTCATTTTTTCTCCGTTTGCTTATCTATCCGCGTTTTTGTTTTATTATATCTGCAATTTCGGTTGAAAGCTTTTCTAAAAGCTCGCTGTCTTTGCCCTCAAGCATGACTCTGATAAGTGGCTCGGTGCCCGAAGCTCTGACTAATACTCTGCCGTTTTCGCCTAAAATATCCTCTGCCTTTTTAATTGCTGTCATAATGTCGCTGTCCTCTGTAAAGGGAGTAGTAACCTTTCCCGAAAGCTTTACATTTTTAAGCACCTGAGGATAATCTGTCATACAAGCTGAAAGCTCTGAAAGGGGCATTTTCCAGCGACGCATAATATTTAAAAGCTGAACGCCTGTTAGCTGACCGTCACCTGTGGTGGCATATTTTGAAAATATAATGTGTCCCGACTGCTCACCGCCTATTGCATAGCCGTGCTCTAACATTTCCTCTAAAACGTATCTGTCGCCAACTGCTGTGGCAACAAATTTAATGTCGTTTTGTTTTGCAAACTCACCAAGTCCCATATTGGACATAACTGTTCCAACAACAACATCACCGCTAAGCTCACCCTTGCCCTTTAGGTAGGACGAGAAGATAGCTAAAAGGTGGTCGCCATCTACGACATTTCCTTTTTCGTCAACAGCTAAACATCTGTCGGCATCGCCATCAAATGCAAGACCAACCTGACATCTATGCTCTTTAACATATTTAATAAGTGGCTCAAGATGTGTTGAACCGCAATTCTCGTTTATATTAACGCCGTCGGGTTCGCAGTTTATAAATCTGCAGTTGGCGTCAATGCTGTTAAATAATTCGTGTGCTGTGGCACTTGCGCTTCCGTTTGCACAGTCAATAGCAACCTTAATGCCGCCCACACCGCTGTCAATGCTATCAATTATGTGATTAACATAATCCTTTTTTGCAGAAGAACAGGTTGTTACATTTCCAAGCTCTCCGCCAATAATTGTGGGGAGCTCTACTGCTTTGTCTAAAATAATTGCCTCGATTTCATCTTGAATGGCATCGTCAAGCTTAAAACCATAACGGTTAAAAATCTTTATGCCGTTATATTCAACGGGGTTGTGTGATGCCGAAATCATAATACCTGCATCGGCATTGTACTCCTTAACTAAATAGGCAACTGCAGGAGTGGGAACAACTCCTAAAAGTATTGCATCTGCACCCATTGAGCATAAGCCTGCTGTTAAAGCCGACTCAAGCATATCAGATGAAATTCGGGTATCCTTACCAATTATAATTTTAGCTTTATGATGCTGTTCTTTGGTTAAAACATAGGCGGCAGCTCTGCCTATTTCAAGTGCAATTTCGCAGGTTAACTGTGAGTTTGCAACGCCTCTTGCTCCATCTGTTCCGAATAATCTGCCCATAAAAATGCCTCCAAAAAGTTATTCTCTATTCATTTCAAGGTTTAAATGCCTGTAAGCGAGTGCTGTGGCGCATCTGCCGCGAGGTGTGCGGCTTAAAAAGCCTATCTGCATAAGATACGGCTCGTAAACATCCTCAAGTGTTACAGTTTCTTCTCCAATAGCGGCAGCAAGGGTTTCAAGCCCCACAGGGCCGCCGTTATAGCCCTTTATTATCATTTCGAGCATTCGTCTGTCTATGCTGTCAAGCCCCATATCATCAATTTCAAGCCTTAAAAGCGCCTTATCGGCAATTTCCTTTGTTATAATACCATCGCCGATTACCTGAGCAAAATCGCGCACCCTTTTTAAAAGTCTGTTAGCAATTCTCGGGGTGCCTCTCGAGCGTCTTGCGATTTCAAGTGCGCCCTCGTTTTCACATTCTATATCTAAAAGCCCTGCTGAGCGCTTTATAATCTCGCAAAGCTCCTGCGGCGTGTAAAGCTCTAATCTTAAAAGAACACCAAATCTATCTCTGAGCGGTGCCGAAAGCTGTCCTGCCCTTGTTGTTGCACCTATGAGTGTGAACCTTTTAAGGTCTAATCTTATTGAGCGTGCCGAAGGGCCTTTGCCGATTATAATATCGAGCGCATAATCCTCCATTGCAGGATAAAGCACTTCTTCAACGCTTCTGGAAAGGCGGTGTATTTCATCAATGAATAAAATGTCGCCCTCGTCAAGACCTGTTAACAGTGCCGCCAAGTCACCCGGCTTTTCAATAGCCGGGCCGCTTGTTACACGTATGTTGACATTCATTTCATTTGACACAATGCCTGCAAGGGTTGTTTTTCCAAGTCCGGGAGGTCCATATAAGAGCACATGGTCAAGTGACTCTTTTCTCTGCTTTGCGGCATCGATATATATTTTTAAATTTTCCTTAGCCTTTTTCTGACCGATATATTCACTTAAAACCTTTGGTCTTAAAGAAATTTCGGTTTCGCTGTCTTCCCCGACATATTCAGGAACAACAATGCGCTCTGAAAAATCCGGCTCAAAGCTGTCAACTGCCATACTCTTTCACTCCCCTTCTACATTCTTGCAAGGCTCTTTAGAGCCGCCCTTATCATATCATCAACAGAAAGCGCGGGATTTACAGCCCCTAACGCCTCTAAAGCTTCGCTTCGTGAATAACCTAAAGTCACAAGTGCGCTTATTGCCTCGGAAATATTATCTCTTGCAACCGAGTCACTTTTAGCTAAAAAGTCCTCGCCGCTTACAGTAATCATACCCGAGGGAAGCTGTTTTGAAGCCTTGTCTTTAAGCTCTAAAACAATTCTCTGCGCAAGCTTGGGACCAACGCCCGAAGCTTTTGTGAGCATCTTTGAATCGTTTGAGGCTATAAACAGCATTATTCTGTCACAGCTATATTCCGATAAAATAGCAAGTGCCACCTTAGGACCTACCCCCGACACCGATATAAGCATCTTAAAGCACTCAAGCTCGTCTTTTGTTGAAAATCCGAAAAGATCTAAAGAATTTTCGGTTATATGCATATATGTGAAAAGTGTTACTATTTCGCCCGAAAGCTTTGAAAGTGTATTACTCGAGGTTTGGCACATATATCCAACGCCCGAACATTCAACAACGGCAACGCCTTCTCCTCTATGAATAAGGCGACCGGTTAAGCTGTAAATCACAAAAATCCCCCTTATTTAAGGTTTTTCAAAACGGCATAGCTTTGCGAATTAAAGCTGTGCGCGTGACAAATTGCAATAGCAAGTGCATCGGCAGTGTCATCGGGTTTTGGTACGCTCTTTAATTTTAAAAGCTGACGTGTAAGCTCCATAACCTGATTTTTTTCAGCTCTACCATATCCCACAACCGCCTGCTTTACCTGAAGCGGAGTGTATTCAAAAATATCTATATTCCTTTTTGCCGCCTCATAGACTATTACCCCACGTGCTTGAGCTACATCAATGGCAGTTGTGGTGTTTGCAGCAAAATAAAGCTTTTCTATCGAAATTGCCTGCGGCTTTAGCTTATCTAAAATAACGCCGATGTCATTTCCTATCTCTTTGAGCCTATCAGCAAAGGGGGTGTCTGCATTTGTAGTTATCGCGCCGTAGGAAACAGGCACAAGCCTACCGCTACTGTAATTGACGGCGCCCCAGCCGATAATCGCATATCCGGGGTCTATCCCAAGTACAAGCATCTAAGCCCCCCTCTTACCTAATTTAGATAATAATTTACCTATTTTAATCCAACTTATAGTATAACACAATAAAGCTGAAATGTCTATGCTTTTTGCCGCTATTTTTGCATTTTGCAAAGCCCGAAATAAGTACTTTTTAAGATAAATATGTAGAATAATAAAAAGCCAAAACGCCCATCGTTTAGGTGGGCGTTTTGGCTTTTATATGTGTAGCTGTGTTTTAAAAACAGTGCGAAATTTTAATCTTTAATATCAATAACAGGCTTAATATAGGTGTTGTCATAAACCTTTTTAAGCTGTTTTATAAGGGCTGATGCCTCGTTCCACTTTTTCTCGTCCTTGTAAAGTAATTGTTCGCCGTTTTGGTCGGGGAGATTTAAAAACGAGCAAATTCCCTTTTCGTTTGGGTTTTTGTTGAAATTTACGTAGTTATACATAATCAGTCCACAAGGGTGCTCGCTTTGTGCAATAAGATTATTTGAATATTTTAGATTTTCAATTATTCCCTTTTCGTCACAGCGTCTCTCGGTATAAAGCCAGGTAGAATAAACACCCGGATAATGCCAAACATTAACCTTATGGTCTAATCTCTCCATTAACAGTTTATGAATCCAGTTGTAATATTCGGTTGCGGTTTTAAAGCCAATGTTGTGAAGGGTTTTTAGATGCTTGGTTTGCGGGGCATTATCTTCTGCCTCAACGCTTAAATCGTATGAATAGTTATCCCAAGCGATGTCTGTTACATATTTTAACGCCTCGCTCTTTATATGCTCACCTGTAAAATTGTTGTTCTCAATAAGCGGTGTAAAACTGATAACAGGGAAATTACGCTTGCCCCACTTTTCAAAAAGAGTTTTAGTCATTATGTAAAAATCATCGTTTGTAATTTTATTTAAAAAGGGTTCATCCCAATAAAAGCCTTTAAAAAGCTTATCCGCACCGAGTTTTTTTATTTTATTAACATACGGCTCTATGCGCTCTATATACTCCTCTATGGTTTGCTTGGTGCTGAAAAACTTTTGCGCCGAAAACCAAATGGTGCAGTCATACTTCTGACAAAGCTTTATGACGCCCTCAAAATCGGTTTCCTTTGAGGAAATAAGCAGTGTGTTTATATACCCCTCGCGCATAACTGCCTCTAACTCTAAAAGTCGGTCGCTGTCGCTCTCACCTATGTTTTTGCAGAAAAACGAGCTAAAATGAAAAAGCCCTATTGACATCTTTTCTGAACCTGACGCACTTTTGCCGACAGAATTAAAATCTAAATTAAAGTCCATAAGTTTCCCCCAAACCATTTTTAAGAGTATTTTATTTTTCTTTATTCTACCATAGCTCTTTTGCTTTTGCAACATTTTTACAGAACATTAAAATATTTCTACATATCGAAAAAACAGCAAAAAAGAGCCTCGGGATAAACCCGAGGCTCTAATTTTAAGTTTTATAAGATAATTACTAAACGGTTAGTAAATTAGCCTATACTGCTGCTGCATTTGAGATAGCACTGTATCCAACTGCAGGACCAGCATTGTATCTTGAGATTACAGCATACTCATAAGCTGCTGCATCATCAGCAAATGTGATGGTTGTAGCATCAGTTTCAGCTGCCCAAGCCCAGTCAGTTG
>JAFSGZ010000004.1 GCA_017440545.1 Oscillospiraceae bacterium | reverse complement strand
GATGGCGATAGTATGAAATTTAAGGAAACCGTTCAGGCAGGAAAGGTGTTTGTTGACGGCATTGGCATTGGCGATGTTGGTAACATTGTGCTTCGCGACAGAAAGCATCTTGCCGAGGACGGACTTATCATAGTTGTTGCAGCTATAAACTCGCAGTCGCACGCGCTTGTTTCAGGTCCCGATATTATTTCGCGCGGATTTGTTTATGTTCGCGAATCGGAAGAGCTTATGGACAGAGCAAAAATCATTATTAAAAATACTCTTGAGGCAAAGCTTGACGACGGTTATATTGACTGGCCTTCAATCAAGTCCTCTGTCAGAGAGGCTCTCGCTTCTTATGTATACCAAAAAACCAAGCGCAATCCTATGATACTTCCCATTATCATTAATGTTTAAAAAGGAGAATTAAAATGAAAGGCAACAAGAAAAACTTTAAAATCTTAATAATAGCACTGTTTACAGTTGCCTTTTTATATTCTCTTGTTTCAATGTTTTTTAACACTGTAATCGGTGTTATTGAGCTTATCATTTCACTTTTGCTGTTCGGATTTTTTGCTGTATTTTTAAGCACCTTTAAAAGTGAGGCGTACAGTTTTTTCAGTGCTCTCGAAGAAAGTCTTACCCCTAAACAGCAAGAGGGTCTTAAAAGCTTTCCTATATCCCTTTGTATTTTAAGCGATGGCAAAATTATTTGGCACAATGAGCTTTTCGAGATTAATATAATGGATGGATTATCCGCTGTTGGAAAGTCGTTTAGCGATATTTTTACCTTTAGCGAAGATAACAACACCGTTTTCACAAACGATAAAAGCTTTTGCTGTGTTAAAGGAAACTTTAAGACAGGGGCAGAAGATTTTGAGGTTATATATTTAACCGATAACACCGAACTTTTTAAAAACAGTGAGCTTTACAAAAAAACCAAACCATTAGTTGCTCATATTTTGGTTGACAACTTTGAGGATGTTATAAACAGCGCATCGGCAGGTGAAAAAACCTTTTTCCCAAGCCGAATTGAAGCGGTGCTTGAAAAGACCATCGTAACCGAATCGGGCGGATTTTTAAGAAAGCTTGAAAAAGACAGATTTGTTGCAATTATAGACAAGCAAACCCTCGATAAATTTATTGAGGACAAGTTTAGCATTTTAGACAAAACACACAAGCTTGTTTCAAGCGGACACGTCGCCCCCACACTTTCTATAGGAATAGCATCAGACGCTGTGAATCTAAGCGAATCGGATGCCCTTTCACGAAAAGCACTTGATATGGCACTCGGCCGCGGAGGCGACCAGGTAGCAGTTAAAAGTGAGCACGGTTATGAATTTTTCGGCGGTCTTTCAAGAGGCGTTGAAAAAAGTGCAAAGGTACGCTCTCGTATGATAGCATCGGCACTTTTAGAGGTTTCCGATGAATGTAGTAATATTATAATAATGGGCCACAAAATGTCCGACTTTGACAGTGTCGGCGCCGCTGTCGGTCTTTACAGAGCTTTAAGCTCTACTCAAAAGCCAGTTAACATTTGCATCGACCGTGAGCACACCCTTTCTAAAAATGTAATTTCAAAGCTTGTTAGTGCCGGCTATGAAAATGTTTTTATTTCTCCCCAAGATGCAATTTCTCTTACAAAAAGCGATACACTTTTAATTGTTGTAGACACACATAATCCGAACTTTGTTGAATGCAGCGAGCTTTTAGAGCTTTCTAAAAACATAGTTGTAATTGACCATCACAGAAAAATGGTTAACTTTATAGAAAATGCAGTTATTTTCTATCACGAGCCTGCCGCCTCATCTACAAGCGAAATGGTTTCCGAGCTTATACAATATTTTGGTGACAAGGTTAAGCTTTTCAAAACCGAAGCCGAAGTGCTTCTCTCGGGCATAATGCTCGACACTAAAAACTTTATAGTAAAATCGGGCGTGCGAACCTTTGAAGCCGCCGCTTACTTAAAGCGCGAAGGCGCAGACATTGTAAATGTTAATGCTTGGTTTGCAAGCAGCATTGAAACATATAGGCAAAGGGCAGCTCTTATATCCCGTGCTGAAGTGCATTTTGGCTGTGCTATAACACTTGAAGAGGAGTTTAAAGACGAGCTTTTATTAGCAGCTCCCCAAACCGCTGACGAGCTTTTAAATATAGAAGGCGTCAAGGCGTCATTTGTTCTGTACAGACACGATGATATTGTTTATATTTCGGCGAGGTCTTATGGTTGCATAAACGTACAATTAATTATGGAAAAAATGGGCGGAGGCGGTCATTTAACTATGGCCGGTGCTCAAATAAAAGCCGAAAGCTGTGAAAGTGTTAAACAAGAGCTTATTTCGGCAATAAATTCTTATCTTGAAGAAAACCTAAAGGAGACAAAATAGGAGGACAAAACTATGAAGGTTATTTTAAAGGCAGATGTTAAGGGAAACGGTAAAAAAGGTGAAATCATAAATGTTTCCGATGGATATGCAAGAAACTTTTTATTCCCCAAGGGACTTGCTGTTGAGGCAAACGCTCAGGCAATGAACGAATACAACAACGCCGTTTCATCTAAAGAATATAAAGAAAAGCTTTTAATCGAAGCTGCACAGAAAAACAAGAGCGTGCTTGATAAGGCTGAAATTGTAATCAAGGCTAAAGCAGGTCAAGGCGGAAGACTCTTCGGCTCAGTTACAACAAAGGAAATTGCCGCTGAAATTAAAAACAAGCTTTCGCTTGATATAGACAAAAAGAAAATCTCGCTTGACAGCGACATAAAAGCATTTGGAACCTTCAATGTTCCTATTAAGCTTTACACAGGCATAGCTGCAAATTTAAAGGTTATTGTTACCGAATAAAGAGGCTTTAAAATGAACAATGCTAATTTTAGCGAAAAAATTGAATCGCTTTTTCAAAAAAGCGAATATATCACACTCTCTCATTTAAATGTAAAAATGTATACCTGCCCTAAATTAAACACCTTTGAAAAGGGTGAGGTTTTTTGCTTTACGGTGAGTGAGCCTTACAGCGACGCTCTTTTAAAAAGGCTTTGCGATTACACCAAAAGTATTGTATTTTACAGCGGCAAAAACAGCAGTGAAATTTTAGTATTGCCGATATTTTTAGGTGAGAGCGAAGCTGCTATTGTAGCCAAAAAGGTTAGCAAAGTTGTTGCTATTCCCTTTTGTTTAGGCAAAAACGGCGGTCTTTTAAAACCTAAAAAAAGTTTATTTGTAAGCGAAAAGCTTATAGACAATGCATCAAGACTTTTAAAGGCGTAACCTCTTATAAAATTTTGGAGGAAGTTAAAAATGGAATTTAACGAAAATTTTGAAAAGCTCCCATTTGATTTAGAGGCCGAGCAATCGGTTCTCGGCGCGGTGCTTGTTGATGCAAGCTGTATGACAACCGTGCTTGAATATTTAAATGCCGACTCTTTTTATAAAGAACAGCATAAAGAGCTTTTTAACATTATGCTCTCTATGTTTTCTGCCGGCGAAACTATGGACTTTATTACAATACTTGTAAACGCCCGTAACGCCCATATTTTTGACAGCGACGAGCAGGCTAAAATGTATTTAACACAGCTTGTGCAGATTGTTCCTACAGTTAAAAACGTTGAGGAATATGCAAAAATTGTGCGCGAGCGCTATTATATAAGAAGACTTTTAAATGCGGCTTCGGATATAAGAAAAGAGGTTTCCGAGGGTGTTGAGGCTAAAGAGCTTTTAGACCACGCAGAGCAGCGCATTTATGAAATAAGACAGGGCAGAGATTCCTCAGGTCTTGTACATATCTCTAATGTTATCATTAACACCTATGACGACCTTCAGAGAATTTCGCAGGAAAGCCACGATGGGCTTTTAGGTCTTTCTTCGGGCTTTGGAGAACTTGACAGAACAACTAACGGACTTAATAAGTCAGACCTTATAATCCTTGCTGCCCGTCCCGGTGTTGGTAAGACAAGCCTTGCACTTAACATTGCCTCTCATGTTGGCGAACGCTCGGGAAAGAGCGTTGCTGTTTTCAGCCTTGAAATGTCAAAGGAACAGCTTGCACTTCGTATGCTTTCCTCTATGGCAAAAATCCCTAACACCCAGCTTAGAATCGGACAGCTTGAGGACTCACAGTGGGCTGACCTTGCCGAAGCATCGGGCAGGCTTTCTGCCTCCTCAATTTACATTGACGATACCTCGAGCATTAATATAGCAGACATAAGAGCAAAGCTTAGACGTATTAACGACTTAGGTCTTGTTATTATTGACTACCTACAGCTAATGTCCTCAGCAAAGCGCATTGACAACCGTGTGCAAGAGGTTTCTGACATTACAAGAAATCTTAAAATTTTGGCAAAAGACCTAAATGTTCCTGTTATTGTGCTTTCACAATTAAGCCGTGCTTCTGAGAAAAACAAAAAGCCTATGCTTTCAGACTTAAGAGAATCAGGCTCTATCGAGCAGGACGCCGATATTGTATTTATGCTTTATCGCGACAGCGAGGGCGAGGATGAAAACAACGCTCAGCTTGGCGGAAGCTACATTGTAAACTGTGATGTAGCAAAGAACAGACACGGCGAGGTTAAAACCTTACAGTTCCATTGGGACGGACAGTACACTAAATTCTCAACCCTTGGATATGCTAAAAATGAATAATAAAGCTTTATCTACAGTCTTAAAACACAATCTCATTTCAAAAAATGATAAAATAATTGCAGCCGTTTCGGGCGGCGCAGACTCTATGGCGCTTATTTTATTTTTGCTTGATATTAAAGAAGCATTTAACTTATCGCTCTATGTTTGCCACGTAAATCACGGATTTAGAGGAGAAGAGTCAGACAATGACGAAAAATTTGTTGAGGCTTTTTGCAAAGCTCACTCTCTTCCCTTTTACTCCGCACGCTTTGATGTAAACTCCATTTCAAAAGAGCGTTCCATTGGTTTTGAGGAGTGCGGCCGTGAGATAAGATATGCCTTTTTTAATGAAACAGCAGAGAAAATCGGCGAAAATGTTAAAATTGCAACGGCTCACACATTAAATGACAATATGGAGTCGGTTATTTTAAATTTCACAAGAGGAAGCGCCCAAAGCGGTCTTTCGGGAATAGATATAAAAAGGGATAATATTATAAGACCTCTTTTAATGTGCAAAAGAAGCGAAATTGAAGCTTACTTAAAGCTTAAAAATCAGGATTTTGTAACCGACAAAACAAATTTTGACACAAACTATACCCGTAATTTTGTAAGGCACCAGATAGTGCCTATGTTAAACAAATTAAATCCCTCTTTTGACGAGAGTATAAAAAATCTTACCGACATTATGCGCGAGCAGCAAGACTTCTTTAAATCTGAAGCAAAAAGGTTTTTAAAAGACTTTAAAGGCGTCATAAACAGAAACGACTATTTAGCTCTTCACAAAGCGCTTCGAAAAGAGGTTTTAAAAGAATACCTTAGTTTCTATGATATAGAAATAAACAAAGAGCGCATTTTTAAAATTGACGAGCTCATAGAAAAGGGTGATTTTAAGCTTTCGCTTAAAAAGGACGGCTATCTTATATTAAAAGACAATAAGATAAATTTTGAAATTCTTAAAGACATTTCAGTCCCTAAATTTGAAAATGAGCTTGAAATTTCTTTAGAAAATATAAATTTTAACGGCAGAATTTTAAATTTCTCACTTATAAGCCATGAGGAATTTGAGAATATTAAAAAAAATAGCAAAATACTATTAAAAAACTGTCTTGACTATGATATAATAAAAGGCAGTGTTTTAAGAACACGACGCGATGGGGACTATATTTCCCTTTTTCCGCGAAATGTTACAAAAACTTTAAAAAAACTTCTTAATGAGGTAAAAACTACAGCCGAAAAAAGATATATAATACCATTAATCGCCAAAGATAGTCATATTCTTTGGATAGATGGCATCGGAGTGGATAGCTCAGCATGTGTAACTAAAGACACTCAAAATATCCTTTTTATTTCGGCTCAAAAACAAACGGAGAGTTAAAATGAAAAACGACATTTTAAAGGTACTTGTTACAGAAAGCGAATTAAATCAAAAGGTTAATGAAATTGGTGCAGCCATCAGCCGCGACTATGAGGGTAAAAACCTGCTTCTTGTCAGCATCTTAAAGGGCTCTGTTACCTTTATGGCTGATTTAATGCGTGCTATATCTATTCCCTTAAAAATAGACTTTATGGCTGTTTCGAGCTACGGGAGCGGAGTTAAAACCTCCGGTGTCGTTAAAATTATTAAAGACCTTGATATAGACCTAAGCGGATATGATGTACTTATTGTTGAAGATATACTCGATAGTGGCATGACACTTAAGTATATAACCGAGCTATTAAAAACACGCGGCACAAAAAGCATAAAAATTGCCACCCTTTTAGATAAGCCATCACGTCGCAAAGCAGATGTTAAGGCAGATTATTATGGCTTTGATATTCCCGACGAGTTTGTTGTGGGATACGGGCTTGATTATGATGAGAAATATCGCAATTTATCTTATATTGGGGTATTAAAACCCGAAGTTTACGCAAAATAATTTATCCGGAGTGATTTAAGCCGATGAAGAAAAAAAACCTAATAACATATTTATTAATTGCTGTTTTTGGCATATTTATGCTATGGAATTTTTGGAGTATGATGCCCAAAGCCGAAACGGTGAAATACTATGAAATCATCGATTTGTTTGAGAACCAAAAGGTTGTGTCCTACACCCTTGACTTTAATAACAGCAAGCTTGATTTAAAGCTTTCAGAGGAATTTAAGAAAACAAAGAAAAAGGAGCTTTCTTATACAGTTCCGAGTATTTCTCTTTTCCTTGAGGATGTAGAGCCGTTTATTGAGAGCTACAATGAGGGCAAAGAGGGAGACGACAGGCTTCTTTACGACCATCTTCCCCCTTCACCTACTCCTTGGTGGGTTACACTGCTCCCAACAGTTCTTACAATAGGCGCAGTGGTTGTGGTTTACTTTTTCATATTCAAAAAAATGCAGGACGGCGGCATTGGTGGCGGAAAAATCTCATCATTTGGAAAGGCTAAAATTGCCGACACCAAATCGGGTAGAACTACCACATTTAAAGATGTTGCCGGTGCTGACGAGGAAAAAGAAGAATTATCCGAAATTGTTGACTTTTTAAAGAGCCCTAAGAAGTTTAACGACTTAGGCGCTCGTATTCCTAAAGGTGTTTTATTAATGGGACCTCCGGGAACAGGTAAAACCTTACTTGCCCGTGCTGTTGCAGGCGAAGCAGGCGTTCCCTTCTTCTCGATCTCCGGTTCGGACGTTGTTGAAATGTTCGTCGGTGTTGGCGCATCCCGTGTGCGCGACCTTTTCGATCAGGCGAAAAAGAATTCTCCCTCCATC
>JAFSGZ010000045.1 GCA_017440545.1 Oscillospiraceae bacterium | reverse complement strand
GGGTTTTTAAACTATGAAATGGATGGGACTAAATGAGATAAGAGAAGAGTTCTTATCATTTTTCGAAAGCAAGGCACACAAACGCCTCTCAAGCTTCCCTCTTGTTCCTATTGACGACAACAGCTTACTTTTAATTAACTCGGGCATGGCACCCTTAAAAAAATACTTTTTAGGTCAGGCGACACCTCCTTCAAAAAGGGTTACCTCCTGCCAAAAATGTATTAGAACGCCCGATATTGAAAGGGTTGGTAAAACCTCTCGTCACGGAACATTTTTCGAGATGCTCGGAAACTTTTCATTTGGTGATTATTTTAAGGTTGAGGCTACAAAATGGGCTTGGGAATTTATAACCGAGGTAATGAAAATCCCTACCGATAAAATATGGGTTTCGGTTTTTGAAACCGACGATGAAGCTATTGACATTTGGGTCAATGAAGTTGGTGTTCCAAGAGACAGAATAGTAAAGCTTGGTCGCGAAGATAACTTCTGGGAAATAGGCTCAGGTCCTTGCGGTCCCTGCTCCGAAATTTATTTTGACCGCGGCGAAGAACATGGCTGTGGCAAAGAGGGCTGTGCTGTTGGTTGCGACTGTGACAGATATGTTGAATTTTGGAATTTAGTATTTTCGCAGTATAATTCTGACGGTGAAGGCAACTACACCCCCATGGAACATCCTAACATTGATACTGGAATGGGTCTTGAAAGACTTGCTTGCATTATGCAGGGTGTTGACAATCTTTTTGAGGTTGACACAGTTCAGAAAATTATGCAGCACATTTGTAAAATAGCAAATGTAGAGTATAAAAAGGACGAAAAAACCGACATTTCACTCAGAATTATTACCGACCACATAAGAAGTACAACATTCTTAATTTCCGACGGTGTTATTCCCTCTAATGAAGGCAGGGGCTATGTACTCAGAAGGCTTTTAAGGCGTGCCGCTTGTCACGGAAAGTTACTCGGCATAACTGATACATTCTTATATAAGGTTTGCGACACAGTTATTAAAGAAAACGAGTTTGCCTATCCTGAACTTAAAGAAAAAGCAGACTATATTAAAAAGATTATAACAGTCGAAGAAGAAAGCTTTGCAAAAACCATTGATAAGGGTATGGACCTTGTAAACTCGCTCGCTGACGAGGCAGTTAAAAATGGTGAAAAAGTATTTTCAGGTAGTGAGGCATTCAAGCTTTACGACACATACGGCTTCCCTCTTGATTTAACACTTGAAATTGTCAGCGAAAAAGGCCTTGACATAGACAGAGAAAATTTTAACGCTCTTATGTCAGAGCAGCGCCAAAAAGCAAGAAAAGCAAGAGAAAACCTTGATGTTGTTGGCTGGAGCGAAGGCGAAATTGAAGGTCTAACAGATGTTATCTCCGAATTTATTGGATATGAAAAACTCGATTGTGACGCAAAAATAATAAACATAGTTGTTGATAACAAGGTTGTAAACTGTGCCGAAAAAGATAGTAATGTAACCCTTATTTTAGACACAGTTCCCTTTTATGCTGAAAGCGGCGGACAAGTTTCTGATTATGGATTTATTAAAACAGCAAACGGAAATGTTAATGTTACAGGCTGTAAAAAGGATAAAAGCGGCAGAATTTTTGTCTTCGGTAAGGTTACTGATGGTAAAATCACCGAGGGGGACTGTGGCACTGCTTGTGTTGATGCAAAAAGACGCTCTGCTATAGCCAAAAATCATACAGCCGCTCATCTTTTACAAGCTGCTCTTCGAGAAGTTTTAGGTGAGCACGTACATCAGGCAGGTCAGCTTGTTGATGATACAAGAGTTCGTTTTGACTTTTCACATTTCTCGGCAGTAACTCCTGACGAGCTTTCTAAAATTGAGACTCTTGTTAATGACGCTATTTTAAGCAGCACAGATGTTAAGGTTTCCGAAATGCCCATTGACGAAGCAAAGAAAATGGGAGCTATGGCACTCTTCTCTGAAAAATATTCAGATATAGTAAGAGTTGTTGATATTCCCTCATTTTCGGTAGAACTTTGCGGCGGTACTCATGTTAAAAACACCTCGCAAATTGGCTTATTTAAAATTGTGAGCGAAGCCTCTGTTGCTTCTGGAATAAGAAGAATCGAAGCTGTAACCGGCGCGAATTTCTTATCATTTGTAAGCTCTCGTTTTGAGCTTTTAAATAAATCTGCCGCCTCTTTAAAGGCAGGCTCTGTTGAAGAAATTCCTTTAAAAATTTCAGCACTTCAAGACGAAGTTAAAGAAAAGAGCCGTGAACTTGAAAAGTTAAACAGCAAGCTTGCCGCATCACAAACCGAAAATATCGGTGATAATAAAAAAGAAATTTGTGGTTTCAATGTTATTACAAAATCTCTTGAAAACGTTAAACCCGATGCAATGCGCGAAATCAACGATAAACTTCGTGACGCAGATCCCCTCTGTATTATAGTTTTAGCAAGTAGTGACGGCGTTAAAGGCAATATCTGCGTAAGCTGTGGTAAAGAAGCAGTTAAGCTTGGTGCACACGCAGGAAATATTGCAAGAGCTGCAGCTATGGCTGCAGGCGGTTCAGGCGGCGGCAGACCTGACAGCGCAATGGCAGGCTTTAAAGAGCTTGATAAAATAAACGACTGTTTTGATGCAGCAATTAAATTCATACAACAAACTAAATAAAGAGGTGTTAAAAATGGATTGTATTTTTTGCAAAATAATTGCAGGCGAAATCCCCTCTAATAAGCTTTATGAGGATGAAAAGGTGTATGCTTTTTACGACATTGCTCCCGAAGCTCCTGTTCATTTTCTTGTAATCCCTAAAGAGCACATTAAATGCGCAAGCGATATTAATGATAGTAACTCTGATATTATTGCTCATATATTCACTGTCATCTCAAAGCTTGCAAAAGAGCTTTCGCTTGATGACGGATACAGAATTGTTAATAACTGCGGTCAAAACGGTGGCCAAACAGTTGAACATTTGCATTTCCACGTTTTAGGTGGCAGACTTCTCGCATGGCCTCCGGGCTAATACACCTTTTATCTTTTATAAAATTTAGGAGGAATAAAAAATGCAGGAATATTACACCTTAGAGGTTGCGGGACTAAAAAGAGAACTTCCCGTATGCCCTGTTAATGAAAAGCTTTACATAGCAGGCTTTGTTATGTTTTCAGATGTAGAACTCACAGAGGCTTGCGCTACCGAATTAATTAAAAAGGTGCCCGAGCACGATGTTATTGTCACTGCAGAGTCAAAGGGTATTCCTTTAGCTTATGAAATGGCAAAGCAGCTTAATGAAAAATACTTTGTAGCAAGAAAGAACTTTAAGCTTTATATGAAAGACCCCATTTGTGTAAATGTTAAATCTATTTCAACAGCCGCAGAGCAAAAGCTGTTCCTTGATAAAAATGAAGCTGATTTTATTAAAGGCAAGCGCGTGCTTATAGTTGACGATGTAATAAGCACCGGCGAATCACTTAAGGCTATTGAATATTTGGTTAAAGAGGCCGGCGGAAATATTGTAGCAGAAGCTGCAGTTCTTGCCGAAGGCGATGCTGCAAAAAGAGATGATATTGTATTTTTAAGCGAGCTTCCACTATTTTTTAAAGACTAATTATTTAAAATGAAAAGACCATTCCCTGTTATTGCAGTTTCTTATTTACTTGCAACTGTATTTGCAATTCACAGTCAAAATGAAACAATTATTGCTGCAGCAATTTTGCTTGCGGCAATATTTGTTATGCTTTTAATAGTTTATATTATATTTAAATTTAAAAATATGCTTCCCCTGGCTGCACTTTCTGCTTCTATTGCCTTGGGAAGCTTTTTAATTTTCAGTTCTTCTACCCTCGCCTTTTCTAATGATATTTCTGAAACAAAGGCAGAGGTTTGCGGTACAGTTACAAGCTGCCAAACATCAAGTAGCGAAAATGAATATTACATTGTAAAGGCTGACACCATTAACGGTAAAAAGGCGCCTCGCGCATTTAACATAATGCTGTTTTTAGACCAGAGTGATGAGATTTTTGAGTATGACAAAATAAGGGTTAATGTGAAATTCTTTAAAAGCTCAATTTCAAATGAGGATAATTACAATTTAACTGACAGTGTTGTTATTTCGGCAATTTCTTTAGGCGAAGCAGAGATTACAAACAGAAACGAATTTTCGCTTCTTCGCGAAATTTGCAAAATACGTGACAAAATGATTTATAAAATTCGGTCAGCTATCTCTAATGAAGAAAGCGATGTTTTATGCGGAATATTATTTGGCAAACGAAATTATATAGATGCACAAACCAAAAATCTGTTTGCCATTTCAGGCATAAGCCACATTCTCTCTGTTTCGGGATTGCATCTTACTATTTTAGTCCAAATTCTTGAAAGATTTTTATCATCTATAGGCTTAGGATACAAATCACGCTCTGTTCTGTCTATTATAATTATGCTTATTATTATGACAATGACGGGCTTTACTGTGGCAGTTATACGTTCTGCCATAATGAATTTATTTATAATCATTTTCAGAATTCTACGGCAGGATTATGATGGACTTACAGCACTTTCTATTGCTGCAGTAATTTTAGTTATAATAAATCCCTACACAGTTGAAAATATCGGCTTTTTGCTTTCATTTTCTGCAACAGCGGGATTGCTCGTTTCAAGCCGCTTGATTGAGGAATACAGACTTTCTTTCAGCGTTAAAACCGTTAAGGTTTCTAAAATGATTTTCTATGAGTTTATGAGAATGGTTCTTCCCTGTATCACAGCTTATATATTTACAATTCCTGTTACTGCGTATGCCTTTTCCTATGTTTCAACTTACTCTCCGCTCACAAACTTTTTAATCGCACCATTTTCAAGCATAATGCTTGGCTGTATTTTTATTGGTGCAATTCTTTCCTTAACCTCAATAAGCTTTTTATACTACCCGTTTTTATATGTTTCCAACATTATTTGCTCGGGTGTTATATACATATCTCAAAAAGTTGCTTTTCTTCCATTCTCAAAAATCGAGGTATCTAAAGAAATTGCAGCTCTGTTTACTATATTAATACTTGTTTTAGTTCCTCTTGCGATTTACTCCAAACGAATTTTCAGAAACAGCTTTAACGCTGCTGTTATAACTGTTATAATTACCTGCTCTGCATTTTTAATTGATGCATATTTTACAAAGCCATACACCAAAATTTCACTTGAAGGCTTTGACAGCAAAGCATTAATAATAGAACATAATAACAGCTTTTATATAAATGACTACAGTAAAGACAGCTCTTATGCAGTTAAGAATAAAATTCTTTGTAAAGAAAACCCACAAATTTTATTTTTATCAATGGAGAATGCTTCCGAAAAAGATGTTGCATCATTAATCAATATATCCAACATATCAAGTCCCTATATTTTATCTGTTCCTGATGGTATTTTGGCAACAGTTAATAGTGTAAAGGATAAAATAAAAGCAGAAAAAATATTTCTTTTCCATTCACTTAAAGTAAGTAACAATGACATTAAGATTAACAGCTTTATAAAAGATAAAAACAAAATAATCTGCTATGAAATTGAAGGATTTAAGATAGTTTACGCAAATATTGAATCAGCTGTTGATAAAAACCTAAAAATTGACTGCGACTTACTTATTTCTAACGGCTCTGCTCTCTACTTTACAAACAACTTTAAATATAAATATTTTATTCTAAATGAAAAGGCCGCTGATGAGAATTTTCTTAAACAAAAGCTTGAAAAACGCGGTGTTGTTTATTTAGGCGACAGCACTTTAGATGAGGTTTATATAAAAGACTCAAAGCTTTATAAAAAGAGGTTTATATTTTAAAAGCTATTGATTTAAAATGCAAAATAAGCTATACTAAATTTGTATGTATATAATTAGGAGGGATTAATTTTGGCAACAATTAATGAGCGAGAATTTTTAACAAAAATACGCCAAAACGATCAAATCGGTCTTTGCTTTTTATATGGTCCCGATGATTATTCCAAAGAAATATGTTTAAATAAGCTTTTAAAAAGTGTTAACACTTCTACTGATATTAAAATTTTTAATGGCAGTGAGATGAAACTTGTAGAGTTGCAAAACGAGTGCTGCTCTGTTTCATTTTTCTCAAGTGAAAAATGTGTTGTTGTTAAAAATCCTCCTATCGACAGTTTTTCTTCAGAACAAACAAAACAGTTAAATGAAATAATAGGCACAAAACCTGAATCTTGCCTATTATGCTTTATTTCAACTGCTACCGAAATAAATACAAGGTCATCTTCAAAGTGGGCTAACTTTATAAAAAAAATAGACAAAGACGGCATTGTAGTTTCTTGCCTTGAAAAGAGCCGTGCTAATGTCATTTCTATGATTGAAAGCACAGTTAAAAAGCGTGGCTGCAACATTTCCTCTTCTCTTGCAGGAGAGATTTGTGATAGATGCCTTAATGATATGGTTTTAATTAACAGCGAGCTTGAAAAGCTTTGTAGCTACGCTCTCTCAAAAAATTCGGGCGACATAACATTAGATGCCGTTGAGGCTTTAACAGCGCAGCAATTAGATTACAAAGCTTTTGAAATTATTAAGCATATACTTTCTAAAAAAAGTGATATGGCACTAAAGGTTGTAAACTCGCTATTTTTAGAGCAGGTTGACGCTGTGGCAATTAATGCCGCTGTCGCGTCATCTTTTGTTGATATTTACAGAGTTAAGCTTATGGCAAAACATAATCATTCAAACTCAGAGCTATCCGCAGAGTACGATTACAAGGGCAAAGACTATAAGCTCAGAAATGCGGGATATGATGCTAATAAATGCAGTTTAAGCTTTGTTAAAAATGCAATTTTACAATTAACCGCTGCCGATGTCAAGCTTAAATCTTCTAAACAAGACAAGAAATCAATTATTGAAGAAGCTATTATTAACATAATTTTTGAGAGGGCTTTATGATAAAGGTATCTCAAGTTGTAGTTGTTGAAGGAAAATATGACAAAATAAAGCTATCATCTATTATAGACGCCACAATAATAGAGACCGGTGGCTTTAGCATTTTTAAAGATAAAGAAAAAACAGAACTTTTAAAGGTGCTGTGTAAAGAGTGTGGTCTTGTTATTATTACCGACAGTGACTCTGCCGGATTTAAAATAAGAAACTATCTCAAAAATATTATTTCTGATGGCGAAATTATAAATGTTTATATACCCGAAATATTAGGAAAAGAAAAGCGCAAATCAACTCGCTCTAAAGAGGGATTTTTAGGTGTAGAGGGTGTTTCTGCTAAAATTATAACCGACGCTTTAAAACGTGCCGGTGTCACAGAATCAAAAACAGATCACACAGAAAAAATCAGCAAATATGATTTATACGAATGTGGTTTATGCGGCAAAGATGACAGCAAACAAAAAAGAAACAAATTTCTGCTTTCATTAAATTTGCCAACCCATCTATCTACAAACTCAATGCTTGATGTTTTAAACACAATTATGGATAAAAAGGAATTTACAGACAAAATAAAGGAGATTTAAAATGGTTTTTTCAAGCCCAACCTTTTTATATTTTTACATTCCAATAGTACTTGGGATATATTTTTTAGTACCTAAAAGCTGGCGCAATATGGTTATGTTCCTTGCAGGGCTTTTATTCTATGCTTGGGGCGAGCCTGTATTTCTTTGGATAATGGTTCTATCAACACTTATCGACTTTGCCGCCGGCTACGGAATATATAAATTTGACCACAGTGTTGCGCTCAGAAGACTATTTTTAATAATTTCTGTTGCTATGAATTTAGGACTATTATCTGTCTTTAAATATAGCGACTTTTTTATATCAACCTTTAATTCCATTTTCGGCACATCTATTCCGCTGCCGCATATGATTCTTCCTATCGGTATTTCTTTTTACACCTTCCAGAGTATGTCGTATACAATCGATATGTATATGAGAAATATTAATGTTCAGAAAAACCCTATTGACTTTGCAACATATGTTACACTTTTCCCACAAATTGTTGCAGGTCCTATTGTTAGATACTCTGATGTACAAAACGAGCTTGTTAATCGAACAATAAGCTTAGACAAGTTTGGCCAGGGCGTAAAAATATTTATAAAAGGCCTTTCTAAAAAGGTTTTGCTTGCAAACAACATAGGCTCACTTTGGACAACAATTAAAGCAGAAGAAATCTCATCACTTCCTGCCGCAACCGCATGGCTTGGAATTTTAGCATTTACATTCCAAATTTATTTCGACTTTTCAGGATATTCTGATATGGCGGTTGGTCTTGGCAAAATGCTTGGCTTTAACTTCCCGGAAAACTTTAACTTTCCCTATGTCTCAAAGAGCATTTCTGAGTTTTGGCGCAGATGGCATATGACATTAGGCTCGTGGTTCCGTTTATATGTTTACATTCCCTTGGGCGGAAACCGCAAAGGTACCCTTCGAACAGTATTTAACCTTTTAGTCGTTTGGTCATTAACAGGATTTTGGCACGGTCCGAGCTGGAACTTTATTTTGTGGGGCTTGTATTTTGGTGTAATAATAGTTTTAGAAAGACTATTTTTATCAAAATGGCTCTCTAAAATTCCAACCATACTTCAAATGCTTTATTCATTTATATTAGTTGTATTTGGTTGGGTAATGTTTGAATATGACAAGCTTTCAAATGTTTGGGCATTTTTCGCTGCTATGTTTGGAGGAAACAAAACTCCTTTTGCAAATTCTGACACAGTTTATTATCTTATTTCCTACTCTGTTATATTTATCCTCTGCATTTTCTTCTCGCTCGAAAAATCGCGCGACCTTATTAGAAAAACAAGAGATAAATTCCCAAAGGTTATGGAATATGCAATTCCGATTGTTTGCGTTGTCTTACTAATAATCTGCACAGCATATTTAGTTGACGCAACCTACAACCCATTCTTATACTTCAGATTTTAGAAAGGAGAGTGCTTTAAATGAACGGAAACAAATTTCTTGCCGTAATTTTTGCAATTATTGTTATAGCGCTCCCCATTTTAACTGCATTTTCACCTAAACAAAGCTTTTCAGATGCAGAAAACAGAGAGCTTGCTTCATTCCCGACCATTTCTCTTAAAAATCCGTTTTCTGACCCGTCGGTTTTAGTCGATAATGAAATACTTGACAAAAGCTTTATGAACGGATTTGACTCGTATGTTTCAGACCACTTTATTCTCAGAAATTCCTGGGTTTCCTTAAAATCTTCACTTGAGCTTTTAACAATGAAGAGAGAAAATAATGGTATTCTCCTTACAAATAAAAGAAGGCTTGTTGAAAATATTAAAGAGCCAAATAGTAGAAATGTTGGTCAAAATATATTAGGTATTAATGATTTTGTTAAAAATAATCCTGATACAAAGGTTTTTGCCGCAATCGCGCCAACAGCCTGCGATTTATATGCCGACACACTTCCCTATGGCAAAAAAACTTGGAGTCAAAAAGAATTTTTAGACGGATTTTATAATGACCTTGGTGAGAATGTTGTTTGTACAGATATTTACAGCACACTTTCCTCTAAAAAGGACCAATATATCTACTACAATACAGACCATCACTGGACAACCCTCGGAGCTTATTATGCTTACACTCAAATAGCTTCTTCGCTTGGTTTTAAGCCCTATGACAAAGAGCTGTTTGATGTTGAACACGCAAGCTATGAATTTTACGGAACATTTTCCTCAAAATCAAACATAAAGGTTGAGCCGGATAGTATTGAGCTTTATACACTTTCAAACAAAGATGTAAATGTTACCGAGGTTTTAGTTAATAATGGAAAAGAAACCACAAAACACGATGGCATTTATTTTAGAGAATGGCTTGATAAAAAGGATAAATACTCTGTATTCTTAGGTCAGGTTCAGCCCGAGGTTACAATTAAAACCGATGTAAAAAACAACAAAAAGCTATTAATTTTTAAAGATTCCTTTGCACACAGCTTAGTTCCCTTTTTATCACTTCATTATTCTGAAATCAAGCTTATTGATTTAAGATACACTAACAAAAATTACAGAGAACTTGCAGATGTAAGCGATTACAACGATGTTCTTCTTTTATACAATATAGATAGCATTGTAAACAGCAACAATATTGCCGCATTAGGCGACTAAAATAAAAAGCAGTTACTTTTAAAAGTAACTGCTTTTTATATCTTTATTTTTGTTCTAAAAATGCTAAGAATACTTTATATGCCATATAGACATCGAGCTTTGAAACAACCTCATAAGGTGAATGCATTGAAAGAACAGGAACACCGACATCAATTACATCAACATTTAATGCGGCAATATATTTTGCAACGGTACCGCCGCCACCAATATCAACCTTACCAAGCTCTCCGGTTTGCCAAACTATGTTTTGACTGTCTAAAAGGTTTCTTATTTTACCCATAAACTCAGCAGAAGCATCTGATGTACCGCTTTTGCCTCTTGAGCCTGTATATTTTGTAACAACCACACCGTAGTTTACAAAGCTTGCGTTTCTTCTTTCGTACACATCGGGGAAATTGGGGTCGTATGCTGCATTTACATCGGCTGACATACATTCGCTTTTAGAGAGAACATCTCTTCCGGATAGATTAAAACACTCTGCTAAATCGTAAATAAAATATTTAAGATAAGCAGTGTTTAATCCGGTGTTACCATCACTTCCTATTTCCTCTTTATCAGTTAGCACAGTAACCGAGGTGTACTCTATATCCTTTGCCGCAAATTCTGCCATTAAAGCAGGATATGCACACACCCTATCATCGTGTCCGTAGGCACCGATTAAAGCTCTGTCAAAGCCAATGTCGCGTGCATCAAAAGCAGGAACCGCCTCAAGCTCTGCTGAAAGCAGGTCGGCTTCTGTTATACCATATTTTTCAAATAAAATATTTAAAAGGTTAAGCTTAACTTTTTCACTGATTTTATCATCTTTAAAGGGCATGGAGGCAACAACAAGATTTAAGCTCTCACCGTCGATTGCTTCAGAAAGCTTCTTTTGAGATTGATTTTGTGCTAAGTGCGGAAGCAGGTCGGTTACATAGAAAACAGGGTCGTTTTTATCGTCGCCAATCTTTATATCAACAGCACTGCCGTCGGATTTTATAACAGTTCCATAAAGAGCGAGAGGCACTGTGGGCCACTGATACTTTTTAATTCCGCCATAATAGTGAGTTTTAAAAAATGCAATTTCGCTGTCCTCATAAACAGGAACCTGCTTTAAATCAAGCCTTGGAGAGTCTATATGAGCAGCAGAAATTTTGACACCCTCAGATAAAGGCTTTTTACCGATAGTAGCAAAAATAACAGCTTTTCCTCTGTTATTTACAAAAACCTTATCACCTTGTGCGTATTTCTTATTTTTATCAAACTCTTTATATCCAAGCTCTTTTGCCTTGTTTACAGCGTAATTTACAGCTCTTCTCTCGGTTCTGGCATAATCCAAAAAGTTTTTATATTCATCGCAAAAATCAAAAGCAGTTTCAATTTCTTTATCACTTAAAATTTCTGCTATGTGTTTTTTGGTGTAAAAGAGTTTTTCCTTTAACATTTCTGCACTGCTTTTTTCATTATTCATAATTATTCTCCTTTACTGTAAAGCTCTGTATAAATTTTATAGGTAGAAATCACTTTATTAACATACTGTTTTGTATCGCCATAGGGTATTTTATCATATATTATTTCCCCGTTTTGCGAATAAGCTTCATTTGTGAGCCAATTTTTTGTGATATTTATACCGGCGTGATAACCGCAAAGCACATTTGTGTTACTACCCAGATTATTTTTTAGATAGCTTAAAAGATAGCAGCCGTATTCTATTGCCTTTTCTTCATTATACATATCATCATAAGTGGCATCTTTATCCTTAAGTCTGCCCTTCACCCAGTCGAATGTATCGTTTGTAAACTGCATAAGTCCCCTTGCGCCTATAGATGATTTAACATTAGGCTGAAAATTGCTTTCTGTTCTTATCACGGAATAGACAAAATAGGGGTCTAAATCATATTCGGTGCAGTATTTTTCAACAAGCACACTATATTTTACAGGATATGCCTTTTTAAGATATACCCTGCGCGAATATGCAACCGCAAGTACAAGAAAGAATAGCAACAGAACAACAGATATAACTATTATTACGGATTTTATACTTTTTCGCATTAATTTACTCCAAGATTTTTTAAAAGGCTTTGTACCTCATTTTTTAGTGCACTTAAATCGCCATCATTTTTAATTATATAATCACAGTTATTAACAAAAAAGCTTTGGCCTTTTTGAGCCGAAAGGCGCAAAAGAGCGTCTTCTCTTGAAAGATTATCCCTTTTTATTATACGATTAATTCTAATATTTTCATCTGCAATTACCGCAACTGTCTTATCGCAAAGCTTATCTGCACCG
Source organism: Oscillospiraceae bacterium (assembly GCA_017440545.1). Classification (GTDB taxonomy): domain Bacteria; phylum Bacillota; class Clostridia; order Oscillospirales; family Ruminococcaceae; genus SIG578. The sequence goes on along the minus strand of JAFSGZ010000045.1, from coordinate 5,061 downwards.
CTTTCAAATAGTGTTGGCGCATCTAAAATAGTATATTCGGTATTAGCATTTATAATTTGCTTTTTTATTTCATTTATAATATGAGGATGTGTGATTTTATTTAAGAGCTGAGTGCTTTGCTTGTCTTTAAAGGCTAAAGACGCAAGCTTTTTTCTGTCAAGTGTTTTATCTTTACAGAGAATTTGTTTACCAAAAGCTAAAACAAGCTCATTTAAAGCTTCGCTTCCCTTTTCTGTAATCTTTCTTGCTAGCAAATCACAGTTTATAACAGTTATTTTATCGTTATTTAAAAGCTTACAAACCTCGCTTTTACCGGCTCCTGTTTGACCTGTAAGTCCGATAATCACAGCTCAATCACCTCAAATCCTGCGGCTTTAAAAAGCCTGTTTGTAACTGCAAGACCAATGCCTTCATCGCTTGGACATCTGGCATAAACAATTTTAGCATTTATTTTATCAAGTTGTCTTAATGCATCAAAAAGGTGTGCTGCTTGATTTTGTGAGTCGTTTTGCTTGCCATATTCTACAAACGGAACAGAAAGCCTTTGTCCCTCGCCATTAAAAACGAGTGCGGCAGTTCCCTCTTCATTTTTATTATTGACATATAAAATGAAATCCTCAAAGCTTGATTTTACAATTTTAACTGTAGCTTTAGGGGCATAATGCTTATATTTCATACCCGGTGCATTTACAACAGCATCATTTGAAATACTACTGAATACCGCCTTATCAACCTCAACCTCACCGAGTATATCTTTTAGCTCATCAAGTGTAACAAATCCTGGTCTTAAAAGTCTCGGCTTTTCTCCTGCGAGCGAAATAACGGTTGACTCAAGCCCAACAGTGCTTGAATAAGAGTTCAAAATCATATCAACTCTACCGTTTAAATCAGAGATAACGTGCTCGGATGTGGTGGGGCTTGGGCTACCCGACAAATTTGCCGAAGGAGCTGCAATAGGTGTTTTAGATAAAGAAATTAATTTTCTTGCAATTTCATTAGACGGCATTCTTATTGCTACAGTGTCAAGTCCTGCGCTGACTTCACTCGGCACAAGCTTTGAGCGTTTTAGAATAATTGTGAGTGGACCCGGCCAGAATTTTTGAGCTAATTTCTTGGCGTTCTCACAAAAATCCTCAACCAATGAATAAATCATATCAAAAGAATCCACATGTACAATCAAGGGATTATCTTGCGGCCTGCCCTTTGCTTTAAAGATTTTTGAAACGGCGTTTACATCAAGGGCATTTGCACCAAGTCCATAAACTGTTTCGGTCGGGAATGCAACAGTACCGCCGTTTTTTATTATATCTGCCGCAAGCTTTAAATTTTCTTTATCATTTATTATATCAAAAGCGTCTTTAATGATAGTGTTTATTTTAAACAACCTTCTTTTACTGCTCTGCTGCCTCAGCAAGCTTTTCAGCTTGGTCGGCTGTATTTAGAGCTTCAATAATTTCAGTTAAGCTTCCGTTTAGAATACTTTCAATTTTATAAAGAGTTAAACCTATTCTATGGTCGGTTACTCTACCTTGAGGATAGTTATAGGTTCTAATTCGTTCCGACCTATCTCCTGTACCAACCTGCAATTTTCTTTGGCTTGCAATTTTATCATTTTGTTCTCTTTGTTTAAGCTCATAAAGTCTTGAACGGAGAATTTTCATAGCCTTATCTTTATTTTTATACTGGCTACGCTCATCCTGACATTCAACAACAAGTCCGGTTGGAATATGTGTAATACGAATAGCGGACTCGGTTTTATTTACATGCTGACCGCCTGCGCCGCCTGCACGGTAGGTGTCAATCTGTAAATCCGCAGTGTTGATTTCAACCTCAACATCCTCAACCTCGGGCAAAACTGCAACTGTTACGGTTGAGGTGTGAATTCTGCCGCCTGCTTCTGTTTCGGGCACACGCTGAACTCTATGCACACCGCTTTCAAATTTAAGGCAGGAATAAGCTCCCTCACCAGCTATACCAAAGCTTACTTCTTTGTAACCACCAAGCTCAGTTGCATTCTCATTTAGCATTTCGGTTTTCCAACCGCGTGATTCAGCATACATACTATACATTCTAAGAAGCGAATTTGCAAAAAGTGCCGCTTCCTCGCCACCTGCGCCTGCTCTTATTTCAACGATAACGTTTTTATCATCGTTAGGGTCTTTAGGAAGCAAAAGGATTTTAAGCTCGTCCGAGATTTTCTCGCACTTTTCTTTATTTTCCTCAAACTCGGACTGAACCATTTCTTTAAAATCCTTATCAAGTCCACCCGATTCTAAAAGCTCTCTTGCCTCTTTCATATCATTATTGCACTTTGAATATTCCTCATACTTTTCAACGATAGGTGCAATATTTTTATATTCCCTCATAAGCTTTGTGTATTTTTCATTATCGGAAATTATATTTGGGTCCATAAGACTTTCTTTAATATCCTCAAACTTTTTTGCAATTACGCTTAATTTACTAAACATTTAATCAGTTCCTTTAATTAATTTAACCTTCACGGGTTATTTTTTTTATATTTTTTTCGGCTTTTGAGCGCGGGAGCATTACTTCATGGCTACACTTGGTACATCTTAGCTTAAAATCCATACCTGAACGGAGAACTAAAAACTCATTATTTCCGCATGGGTGTGGCTTTTTCATTGTAAGAATATCATTAACTCTTACATCCATTTTTACTACTCCTTTACATAAAAATCCCATTTTATTCTATTATACACAATTTATCTTAAAAAGGCAATATTATTAGAATATTTACTTTACACTCTTTCATATAATTTGTATAGCCGACAAGTTAATTAAACTATGTTTCGGATATAAATAAAACGGGAGGCAATATAAGCATGACAATATATAAACCAGAGGGTTCTCTACTCTCTACAGCTTCAAACATTTCTAATCTTAAATCGGTGTCGGCACTTTATGAGGCTATGAACCAAGGAAAAATTTTAGAGGCTATGGCGGTAACCTGCGATTTTAATCACAATCTTATAGTTGACTTAGGATGTATGAAAGGTATAATACCTCGAGTTGAGGCAGCTATCGGAATTGACGATGGAAGCGTTAGAGATATTGCAATTATTTCACGTGTTAATAAGCCTACTGTTTTTAAAATAACAGAAATAAAAAAAGACCAAAATGGAAATAATTATGCAGTTTTATCGAGAAAAGCAGTTCAGCTTGAATGTAAAAAGTATTATATTGATAGCCTTTCAAAGGGAGATATAATTCCTGTAACAGTCACTCATTTAGAACCGTTTGGTTGTTTTGTTGACATAGGTTGCGGAATAATATCTATGATTCCTATTGATTTTATTTCGGTTTCACGTATTTCGCATCCATCTGACAGATTTTACGGCGGACAAAACATCTATGCTGTAATAAAAGAAATCGACCAAAGCGGCAAAATAACTCTCTCTCATAAAGAGCTACTCGGCACCTGGGAGGAAAATGCTCAAGACTTTAATATCGGCGAAACAGTTTCGGGAATTATCAGGTCGGTTGAGGATTACGGTATTTTTGTTGAGCTCACACCAAATCTTGCAGGACTTGCAGAGCCGCGCGAAAATGTATACGCCGGACAAAGTGCAAGTGTTTACATAAAAAACATTATTCCCGAAAAAATGAAGATAAAGCTTATTATAGTTGATTCCTTTAACACAGACAGAGTTATAAAAAGTCCTAAATATTTTAAAAATTCAGGACATATTAACGAATTTACCTATTCCCCAATAACTTCAAACAAACTCGTAAAAACCATATTTTAAAATAGAGCAGTATGCATTAAGCATACTGCTCTTTTGATTTAAAACATATTATAATACTTTGCTATTTTATCCCAGGTAATTTTATCTACGATTCCACTTTGGTTCTGACCGCTTATCTTCTGAAATTGTTTTACATTTTCAAAATCAGTATTATTAAAATTTCCACTTACAACACATTTTTTAAATGTTTTAAATTCATCTCCAAGGCTATTAAACATAATTTGGAGCATATAAACTCTATCGTCGCTGTCACCCATTTTAATTTCCTTAAAATCTCCTTTATGAACATCTATAAACTGTGCGGGACCTATTTGTAAAATCACCTCATTATATCTTTTTGAAATTGCCTGCCAAGTGCTATAATCTGCTTCTCCGCTTAGCTCTAAATTATACCTATTTTGAAAGTTTTTTACAGCGTTTTCGGTTTCAACTCCGAAAATACCGTCGGGAAGAAGCTTTAGCTCCTCTTCTTCAAACATAGAAATGGTTTTAAGCATTTCTTGAAGGTCAAAAATTGCTTGCCGTTTAAGAGCATCTCTTTGCTTCTCTATACTTGTCATTTATTATTCCTCCCTTGTTAGAGTGTATGTTGGCGCTTGGTCGCTTCTTCTAAGTTCTTCTGCTTTTAAATCAGCGTAAACATCTGTAATTTCATCCCAAGTTTCCTCTCCTACTATACCGTCAATTTTAAGGCCAAACTCATTTTGAAATCGTCTAACGGCATTTGTTGTATTAGGCCCAAAATAGCCTGTAGGAGTTACTGCTGGAATAGCTCTGAAATAAAGTGCTATAAATGTTAAATATTCTTGAATTGCTCTAACAGACTCACCTGACATACCCTGCTTTAATGGTGAGCCGGGATATACCATAGTTATAGGATAAGCTACATCAATAGGTATCTGGCTTTCTATGGCTCTATAGCCTAAATATAGTCTATTCCAGGTTTGTTCATCAACTATTCCGGTTGGCTCTAAATTATAATTCTTTTGGAATGCTATTACGGCATCACGCGTTTTTTCACCAAAAATGCCGTCTATTGCTACTGTCGGAATAAAATCATTAAATGCCGCAACATAAGAAAGGAAAAACTGCATTACCCTTACATTTGACCCTCTTGAGCCTACGCTAAGAGGCTGAGGATATTGTTTAGCGACATCGGCTAATTTAAGTCCCTCGGAATTAAGTTCAGCAAGTCTTTTTACACTTACATAAATTCTAACTAAGCTATACCAGGTTTCCTTATTTACTTCACCCGTTTGCTCTAAATCAAATATGCCTTGATACACCCTGACCG
>JAFSGZ010000044.1 GCA_017440545.1 Oscillospiraceae bacterium | reverse complement strand
GCCACTGATAATATACACAGTTTTCCGTAATTTTAAAATAAAAAAGCTAAAGTCTTTTATAGACCTTAGCTTTTTATTTATCTATCTACTTATTTTTCGCCTCTTGCACTCTCGCGCATAATTTTGAGGCTCAAATCGGTTATGTTCATACCGTTTGTAATTACGCTCGCTGTAATGTCATATTCAAATTTGTCATTTACAACATAACAGATATTGTCGCAGTTTTTAAGCTCGCGCTCTGCAAAGCGAACGGTGGGAGAAGACTCGGTGGCTACTCTAAGATATGCACCGTCTTTAGCAGTGTCGCTGCTTTTTGCAGAGAGCACTACCATATCTCCGGGGTGAAGACCTAAATTTTTAAATGATAATAAAAGGCTATAATCCTTGCCTTTTTTTGCAAAATCGTCAAAATTAAAGCTGTGAATGGTTTTGTAATCCGAAAGATTTGGGTTTTCAAGACAGAAATCGGTCATAACATAATCGGCACCAAGACTGAATATATTATCAATCTCACGATAATCGTCAGAAAGCCAAATGGTTAGGGGAACATTATATTTTTTAGTAAAAGACGCAAACTCATTAATTTTTATATGAGGAATATCAATAACATAATTTTCGTATGTGCTTAAAAGAAGTGCTGATGTTTTTTCGTCCTTTGCAGGCATACTTGAAAATGCTGCAATAATTTCGGGGATACGCTTAATAAGAGGGGTTAAGCAAGCACCGTAAGCGGCGCAGCGGCGCTCCATTTTGTGCTTACGTATCATTTGGGCTAAATCGTCCATTTCTTTTTCGGTATAATCGTAATTATTAACCCATTTTGCGTCTAAATAAATAAAGACATCATTTTTAGCACAGAGAGCTAAAACCTCGTCAAGAGTAGGTGTGTATTCTGTGGCAATATGCTCACTGAATTCCCAGCAACCGCCGCCCTTCCAGTTGCGGTAAATGGGCATGGCTTTAAGCTCACTATAGGTGAGATTTCTAAGAGGACGAGAGGTAGGCTCGTGGAAAATGGTATTTGTTTCGTGTGCTAACACCCAGGTACCATCACCTGTAACGCTGATATCAACCTCTATAATTTTATAACCAAGACGAATTGCGTGCTCAACACTTTCTAAGGTGTTTGCAGGGTATGTACCGTTAACACAAGGCTTTTTGGAAAGAGTTTCAAAATCGCAATAGCCTGTAAATCCCTTATGTGATATAAGGCTTCCCGGCTTAAACTTTTCTTGCCAGCTATTGTGAGTGTCATAAAATCTTACAGCACTTTTATCCCCTAAATCAAGCACCGAATATCCATTCTCAAAACCTACATCTTCGGTGATTTTAAAGTTACCGTAAATATAAGGCTTAATATCAACGAAAACCTTATCACCGATTTTTAAGTCGGCAAATAATAAAGATACGTAGTCTGTAAATGTAGTCATAGCTGTTCCCCCTGAATTATTTTGTACTTTAGAAACGGTAGAAGATGCCTCTGAATAAGGTTTAGATTGCGTAGAATTAGATTTACTTGAGCTCTCTTGAGAGGGCTTTTTTAAAGAAGATGCAACCGAGCTCGTACTTGTCTGTTTTTTAGATGAGCTTGTGTTAGTGACGCTGTCAGTTTCAGCAATTTCGCTTGAATCTGCTGATATCAGCGACTGTGTGTTGTCATTAGGAGATGGCGCCTTGCTGCAGCCTGAACATATAATTACGCTACAGCATAGAAGAAAACATAATATTTTTTTCATACTATCCTTTGCTCCTATATTGATATGTATATAATAAATTGTAGTATTTAAAAAAAGAAAAGTCAAGCAAACCTACAAAAAAGCTTACAACAAGTTAAAACTAATTTTACGGGACTTTTAAAAAAAGTTCATAAATGATGGATATAATTAAATATAAAGTTTGGAGGTAAATATATGAAAAAATTACTTGCAGTCACATTATCACTTTTAATTTTATTAACCCTTTTTGCAGGATGTAAATCTAACAAAGAGAATAAAATTGATTTCCTTAATGCTAATATTATTACGCTTAATGGTAACGAGGCAAGCTTTAACGGCATCGTTGTTGAGGAATTTGACTACACCTGGCACTGTGACCCCACAGTTTCCCATACAGATGTAAAAAATGCCCCCGCTGAATACTACACAGGCACAAAACCTGAAACTGATGCCGCCGTGTATATCGACCACGAGCTGTATTATTACCCCCTTTTAGATGAAAGCGGATTTAAGCTTCAAAACTATGACGGCGAAAGAGAATGGACATATTATTATAAGGACGGCGAGCATAACGAGTATATCTTTGCAACCCTTCCTAATCTAAACAATAGCCTGCCAACCCAAATGATGCACTCTGAAAATGAGGCAGCCAATAATAAGGTGCTTCATATTACAAAGCCCGGCACCTATCAGCTAAACGGAGAATGGGACGGACAGATCTTAATAGATCTCGGCGATGAGGACGAGAATTTTAAAGACCCCGATAAAAAGGTAACACTTCTTTTAAACGGCGTTGATATAACCTGTACAGTAGCACCCGCTATTGTCTTTAAGGATGCCTACGAATGCGATAATGAGTGGGAAGAAAAAGAGGAGCACAGCGCAGAGGTTGACACCGAGGATGCAGGAGTAAATGTATTTTTGCTTAAAGACACCAAAAATAACATAAGCGGCAAAAATATTTTCCGTATGCTTAAAACGGTTTATAAGGACGAGGACTCAAGTGATGAAATTAAGGTACAAAAGAAACTGCGTAAAATAGACGCCGCATTTTATTCCTATGTCACTATGAATATTGATGGCGATGGTGAGCTTAATGTAACCTCGGGCTTTGAGGGATTAGACAGTGAGCTTCATTTAAGTATTAACGGCGGAAATATCACTATAAACTCCGACGACGATGGTATGAATGTAAATGAAGATAATGTTTCGGTTTTAGCACTTAACGGCGGAAATATAACCATAAATGCCGCTAAAGGTGCCGAGGGCGACGGAATAGACTCAAACGGCTTTGTTGTTTTAAATGGCGCAACCCTTAATATTAACGGAATAAGGGTTCCCGATAATGCCATAGACAGCGAGGACGGAATACACTATAAGTCGGGCGAAATTTACATCGACGGACAAAAACAAAGCTATGAGGCAGGCTCTGTTTTTAATGAAACAGGAAGAGCCGGCGGCTTTGGTGGTATGGGCGGTGACAAGGAATTTAATAAAGGCCCTTTTAACACAGAAAATAGCGATTTTGATTTAAAGGAATTTAAAGAGCAAGTCGAAAAACTCCCCGACGATGCAACGCTTGAGGATGTCTTAAATCTTCTCGGTATAAATAATTTCAGAGGAGATAGGGGAGAAATGCCACAG
>JAFSGZ010000043.1 GCA_017440545.1 Oscillospiraceae bacterium | reverse complement strand
TGAGGTTGAAAACAGGGTGAGAAAGCTTGAGCTTATGGTAAAAGAAGGAGATGAGATTAGGTCCTTTAAAAGCGGACTTGACTCTATCGGCGATGCCGTTTTGGAGTTCGACAGCGTCGAACAAATGAACTATCTTATGGACAATATGGCAGAGCATTTTGAAATTAAAGTAAAATAAAAAAGCGCGCAGATTTTTTCTGCGCGCTTTTTATTTTATAAACTAAGTAAGAACTCTGCAATCTCGTCAGCAAGAATACTGTATCCTAAATCGTTTAGGTGAAGCCCGTCAACAAAATATTTTTGGGAAATATCTTCTTTATCAGCGACGAGAACGCTGTTGTTATATGAATCGCAAATGATAAGATTAAATCTATTTGCGGCATCTTTTATAGCGTCAACATATCTTTTTAGATGTGATGGCTCCGCGGTTTTGTTTCTAACGCTTGAAAGGGTATATTCATTTTGCCTGTGTAGAGGAGAGGCAACGATTATTTAGAAACCTTTTTAATGCTGTTTGAAATAGCTGCCTGAATGTCTGCTCCTGCTTTTTGTTTTCTTCTCTGGCGAGCTTTAAACATTTTAATAAGCATAGTGGATTTATAATGTATTAGCTTGTGATACATTCTTGCAGAGCGTGCAATAGCCTGTGAATAAAGCATTTTGCTTCTCTTATAGCCATAGCCGTCAAGGTCTTTTTGAGCAAGCTTTAAATAGCCTTTTAAATATTTATTTTCAATCTTTTCAATGGCATAAATGTGTGTGTGAATTTTGCAAATCTGAAGAGCATCAACAAGCTCTTTTTTGCCTGCCTTCTTGAAAAATTCATCAAGATATTTAAATATAGGCTCGTGAACATAAAGCCTGTCATCGTTTGCTGTAACGTCCTGACCGGGACGGTTTAAACGGTAATAATATAAGTGCTCGGGAACCGATACAACCGATTTTGTGGCCGCAAGTGTTTCCATTTTAAATGGAAGGTCGTCAAATCTTCTAAGGTCGGTATAGAAGTGAATGCCTGCATTGTTAATCATATCCATACTGTATATACCGCGCCAAATTGCAACGCGCATATAGCAGGCAAGGTCACGAATGTCATCAGGGTTTGTTGTGCCATACATATAGGGAGCACCGATAAGGTCGGGGGCAACCCTTGACTGACCGTTGCTTTGATAATACTCCTTATATCCGCAGTAAGCCATTTGGAAGTTGCCGATTAATGCAGCGCGAAGAAGCTTTCTAAACATTGAAGGGTCGATAAAGTCGTCAGGGTCGATAAATCCGATGTATCTACCTTTTGCTTCTTCCATACCCTTTTGTCTTGCTGATGCACAGCCACCGTTTGGCTTTCTTATAAGCTTGATTCTCGGGTCGTTTTTAGCATAGCCCTCTATGATTTCAGCACTGTTATCGGGTGAGCCGTCATCTACAAATAAAAGCTCAATATAATCAGCATCCCATTCGGTTACACTCTTTACGCACTGGTCAAGATAGGGAGCAACATTATACATAGGAAATACAACCGAAAGCTCAATGTCGCTATCTCTCTTTTCCCACTGCATAGCTTGCGGATTAAAACCGTCAGGATAGGAAATTATGTCGATAGAGTGCGAAACCTTGCGGTAGGTTTCCCAAATTGTAAATGCATCTTCGCTGCTGTCAAAGGTAAAGCCAATTAAATTATAAGGCTTTAAATTTGAAAGTGCTAAAATGTCATCGATATTTTCACTACTATCAAACACAAGGGCGTCAGTTTCGTTTTCAAGTGTAAAACCTAAATCCTCATTGGGCATAAAGTACGAAATATTGGGAAGGGTTTTATCACTGAAATCATCACACTCTGAAAATTCGTCAATCATATCCTCAAATGAAGCCCTAACATAGTCATTTGAAATAATATAAAGATTTTCGAGCTTTAAAACTGCAAGTATTGAAATAAGTGTTTCGGCAGTTGTGTCCTCGCGTGAGTATATACAAAGATTTTTGATGTTAATTTTTTGCTGTAAAAGTCTTAATAACTCATTCATTATTACTTACCTCTTTTCAAATGACGATAATAGGCCTTAGCCTTTTTCTTGACATGTCTTACAAAAATGTGGTCCTTCATAAAAGAGGATAAAAACTTACTTCTGACCGCAAAAACAAAAAGCTTTTCGCGTTTGCCAATATTGTATTTCTTATAATAATGCTTAAAGTATTCCATAGGGATAGCCGCAAACAGAGCGTGGAGTCGTTTTATAAACTCTTTTCTGATATCGGGCATTGTAAAATCAAGTCCCCAATGGCTAAAGCTTAACACGGTGTTAAGAATATGCGCAATTTCATCCTTTGACCAACCGTCGTCAATGGCAAATGAGAGGCAGTTTGCAAAAACATTAATCATTTGCAGGCGTGATGTGCCAACCTTACTTGTAATTTGTGAGGGGGTGTTTATTCTGTAAACAAAGCCTACATCGCCAATACCTATACAACGCTGTGCACGGTTTACAAGATAAAAATGAGGGAATACATCCTCCCAATAGGTGCCTACAGGAAACTTAAAGTCATGTTGCTTTAAAAAGTCGAGTTTGAAAATTCTTCTGCAGGAAGAAACCTCTAAATCATAAAGACGCTCGTCAGTAAATGCATTAACTGCGGCATGAGGATTTTCAAAAATAGCTTCAAAAACTGCCTTGTCGTGCCAGTCTTCTGAAAGACCTTTAACCTGGTCGTAAATTACAGGCATAGTAAAAGTGATATCAGGGATTTCTTTTTCGCTTTGAAGACGTTTTGTAACAACCTCAACAAAGTTGAGCATAAGCCAATCGTCACTGTCAAGAAATGTGATATACGGTGTATCTGCAGCTTCAATACCGGTGTTTCGAGCAGCACCGAGTCCTGCGTTTTGCTTGTGAATTACGCTGACAATGTCGGGGTATTTCTCAGCAAAGCTGTCTGCAATTTTGCCCGAAGAATCTTTAGAACCATCGTCAACTGCAATAACCTTGTGGTTAATAACAGTTTGGTTTACTAAAGAGTTTAGGCATTGTTCTAAGTATTTTTCTACGTTGTACACAGGTACAACAACTGTAAGGATAGGCTTATTCATAAGCGCGCCTCCTAAAAATATTTTACAAAATTAAATTCCGCGATAAGCATCGCAGGCGGTTTTGCTGTCGGCGTCTATCATAAGCTTTCCGCCGTCGAGCCAAATTGCACGATTACAAATTTCCTGCACCGTGTCAGAGTTATGTGATACAAACAAAAGTGTTGTATTATTTTCAAGAAGTGAATGAATTTTATTAATACATTTTTTCTGGAAGTTTTCGTCGCCAACCGCCAAAACCTCGTCGACTATTAAAATATCAGGCTTTGTAATGGTTGCAATACTAAATCCAAGCCTTGCTATCATACCCGAAGAGTAGTTTTTAACAGGAACATCAATAAAATCGCGAAGCTCGGAAAATTCCAAGATTTCCTCGAAATGTGCATCCATATATTTATGGTCAAAACCCATAACTGCACCGTTTAAATAAATGTTTTCACGGCCGCTTAAATCAAGGTCAAAACCTGCACCAAGCTCAATTAACGGGGCAATTTCTCCGCCTACCGTGATTTTACCCTTAGATGCTGTCATAACACCTGCAATAAGCTTTAATAATGTGCTTTTTCCGCTGCCGTTTCTGCCGATTAAAGCAACCGACTCGCCGCGGTTAACTGTAAACGAAATATCCTTTAAAGCCCAAAACTCGCTAAAATGCAGTTTTCCCTTAATAAGCTTTAAAATGTATTCCTTAATTGTGTCTGTTTTTTCTTCTGCAAGGTTAAAGCGCATTGAAACGTTTTCAACCTTAATAATAGGCTCACTCATCTGCGCTTCCTCCTTAAATGTGAAGTATAAAGTTCTTTTGAAGCTTGTTAAATATAAGTACGCCGAGAACAAGTGAAATGCTACTCGAAAGCACACTCCACAGCCAAAGCTGTGCATCAGGCATACAACCGTTTAAAACAAAGCATCTGAACATTTCAATGTAATGATAAAGCGGGTTGCAGTAAATAATATTTTTTACAAATTCGGGAACTGCTTCAACAGGATAGAAAATAGGGGTTAAATACATCCAAGCAAGCGTTAAAACGCTGTAAAGATGTGTAATATCCTGAAAATAAACTGCAAGAGCAGATAAAATCATACCAATTCCGCTTGCAAATAAAAGAAGGAATAAAAGCGGGAATATGATGAGAGGAAAGTAAATTGTAATGGGGGTTTTTGTGAAAATCATTACGATTATTATAGCTAAAAAGCTAAAGCTTGTTGTAACAAAGCAAGAAAGAACCCTTGAAATAGGGAATATAAATTTCGGAATGTAAACCTTTTTAATAAGAGGGGCATTTGATGTAATTGAATACATAGCAATGTTTGTGCTCTCGTTAAAGAAGGAGTAGAGGGTTTGTCCGCAAATTAAATAAAGCGGAAAGTTTTGAATGTCAAATCTAAACACCGTTGAAAAAACAAGCGTCATTATAGTCATCATCAAAAGCGGATTTAAAAGGCTCCATAAGTAACCTAAAAAACTTCTGCGATATTTTACCTTTAAATCCCTTTTTATAAGCTCACTTATAAGTGGACGATATTTTTTACCTTGCTTCGCCCAGGTTGTAATAAATGTCATAAAATCTAAGCCCTTTCAGCTGTTAAAATTGCACATTTTACAAACGGGTTTTATATTACACGCTTGCTTCTATATTGTACCATATATGGTGGTTTATGTCAATAATCAAATAAAATATGGACAAATATATCATTTATTCGTAATAGACTCTTATTTTATTATTGTAAATTACCTAAAAATGCCGTATAATAAAATAAAACAAATAAAAGGAATGATATTTTTGAATATAAACGACATTTTAAAGATAGTAGACCACACACTTTTAAGTCAAAGTGCCACCTTTGATGATATAAAGGTGCTTTGCGATGACGGAATTTTTTATAAAACAGCTTCTGTTTGCATAGCACCCTCTTTTGTAAGAAAAGCAAAAGAGTATGTCGGTGACAGGCTTAAAATCTGCACAGTAATAGGATTTCCCAATGGTTACAGCACAACTGCTTCAAAGATTTTTGAAACAGAGGATGCTATAAAAAACGGTGCAGATGAAATTGATATGGTTATAAATATAGGAGATTTAAAGGCTAAAAATTATGATAGTATCTTAAACGAAATAAAGGAAATTAAAAAAGCCTGCGGCGATAAGACACTAAAGGTTATTATAGAAACCTGCCTTTTAACAAATGATGAAAAAATTAAAATGTGTCAAATTGTTTCAAGGTCGGGTGCAGATTATATTAAAACCTCAACCGGCTTTGCAGGTGGCGGTGCTACCTTTGAGGATATAAAGCTCTTTAAGGAAAATGTTGAGCCTCACCTTAAAATAAAGGCAGCAGGCGGAATTAGCAGTATAGAGGATGCCGAAAAATTCATTTCGCTCGGCGCAGATAGACTCGGTACAAGCAGAATTGTAAAAATAGTAAAACAAAACTAAAGGGGAGCTTTTTGTGAAAAGAGTTTTTTTAGTTGTTCTTGATAGCTTTGGAATAGGAGCAATGCCCGATGCTTATAGCTTTGGCGACAGCGGCGCAAACACCTTAAAAAGCTGTTTTAATTCGGGTGTACTTAATATTCCAAACCTGACTTTACTCGGACTTTCTAATATCGACGGTGTAGATTATTTAGAAAAGCCACAAAATACTAAAGGGGTTTACCTAAGGCTTTGTGAAAAATCGGCAGGCAAGGACACCACCACAGGTCATTTTGAAATTGCCGGTGTAGTGCTTACAAAGCCGCTTCCTACCTATCCTAACGGCTTTCCCAAAGAAATTATAGAAGAGTTTGAAAGCAAAACGGGCAGAGGAGTACTTTGCAATAAAACATATTCGGGCACCGAGGTTATAAAAGACTATGGAAAAGAGCATTTAAATAGTGGTGATTTAATAGTTTACACCTCGGCGGATAGCGTTTTTCAAATAGCGGCGCACGAACAAAAGGTCTCGTTAGATGAACTTTATGAGTGTTGCAGAATAGCTCGAGAAATTTTAAAGGGCGAGCATGCTGTCGGCAGAGTAATTGCAAGGCCGTTTGTAACAGAAAAGGACGGCAGCTTTAAAAGAACCGCAAACAGACGAGATTTTTCGCTAAAACCACCTAAAAAGACTATGCTCGACTTTATAAAAGAAAGCGGCAAAGAGTGCGTTGCCGTTGGAAAAATTACAGACATATTTGCAAACGAGGGTATTACAAAATCCATCTTCACCCACAGTAACAGCGAAGGAATAGAAGCCCTTTTAAATGAGATGGACAGAAGCTTTGAAGGCCTTTGCTTTGTGAATTTAGTCGACTTTGATATGCTATACGGACACCGTAACAATGCAGTAGGTTACAGCGAGGCGCTTAACTACTTTGACAGTAAAATTCCAAAGATTTTAGAAAAATTACAGGATGACGACCTTTTAATTATCACAGCCGACCACGGTTGCGACCCTGCGGATATATCAACCGACCACACAAGAGAATATGTTCCGCTTTTAATTTACAAAAACGGAATAACCTCTAAAAATCTCGGCACAAAAAACGGATTTGATATAATAGCAAAAACAGTTTGCGATTACTTAGGGGCTAAGTGTGACGCTGATAATATAAGCCTTATAAAAGAGGTGCTTTAAATGATAGAAAAATTAAAACAGATAGCTGTAAATGCGGCAAAAGGCTCATATGCGCCCTATTCAAAATGCTGTGTTGGCGCGGCACTTCTTTGCAAAAATGGAGAGGTGTTTAGCGGCTGTAATATTGAAAATGCAAGCTTTTCGCTTACTAACTGCGCCGAGCGTACTGCCTTTTTTAAAGCTATAAGCTCGGGACAAAAGGATTTTTCTGAAATTTTAATTGTAACCTTAAAGGACGGAGAAATTTTAGAAAACTCATTTGCTCCTTGCGGTGCCTGCAGACAGGTTATGCGCGAGTTTTGCAGTGATGATTTTAAAATCCATGTTCTATCTAAAAACAGCCTTAAAACTTTCACTTTAGGGGAACTTTTGCCTCAAAGCTTTTCACCCGAAAATTTCTAAATTTAGGTGATTTTTATGACAATGTATGAAATTATAGATAAAAAGAAAAATAAAAAAGAGCTATCAAAAGAGGAAATTGCCTTTTTTGTAAACGGCTATACAAAGGGAGAAATTCCCGATTATCAAATGTCGGCGCTTTTAATGGCAATAGTTTTAAATTCAATGACCGACAGAGAAATTGCCGATATGACTCTTTTAATGGCAAACTCGGGTGATATGCTCGATTTGAGCTTTTTAGGTGAATTGTCTGTTGATAAGCACTCAACCGGCGGAGTAGGGGATAAAACAACCCTTATTGTAGCACCCATTGTTGCAGCCTGCGGCGGTAAAATTGCTAAAATGTCGGGTAGAGGCCTCGGGCATACAGGCGGAACTGTTGATAAATTAGAATCAATAAAAGGCTTTAAAATAGAACTTTCGGGCGATGATTTTAAAAATCAGGCTCAAAATATAGGGCTTGCCGTTATAGGTCAAAGCGGCAATATGACACCTGCCGATAAGAAGATTTATGCACTTCGTGACGTAACAGCAACGGTTGACTCAATTCCGCTTATAGTTTCAAGCATTATGAGTAAAAAACTTGCGGCGGGTAGTAAAAACATTGTGCTTGATGTGAAGTTTGGTAGCGGCGCGTTTATGAAGGATAAAGAGTCGGCAGAAATTTTAGCACAAAAGATGGTCAATATCGGCAAAAAGTGCGGCAGAAATATGGCGGCACTTGTTACTAATATGGACGTGCCCTTGGGCACGTTTATAGGAAATGCCCTTGAGGTTAAAGAGGCACTCTCTGTTTTAAAGGGTGAAACAAAAGGTGAGCTTTTAGAGGTTTGCCTCTCGCTTTCGGCAAGTATGCTCTCACTCTGTCTTAAAATAGATATAGAAAAAGCCTATAAAATGGCACAAGATGCTGTCTTAAGCGGCGCGGCTCTAAATAAATTCTATGAATGGATAAGCGCACAAGGCGGTGAGGGCATAGAGTTAGAAGATGCACCCTTTGCCCTTGATATAAAGGCAGAGGACAGCGGTTATATCTATAAAATGAATACCCAAAAGATAGGACTCGCATCAGCACTTCTTGGTGCGGCTCGCAAAACAAAAGACGATAAAATCGACTATTTGGCAGGTATAGAAATACTTAAGAAAACTGGCGACTATGTTAAAAAAGGCGAAAAAATAGCGGTGCTTTACACATCCCATAACAAGCTTTTTGATGAAGCATTAAAAATGTATCTTTCGGGCATAGAAATAAAAGACACAGCTCCAAACAAAGAGCCCCTTATTTTTAAAACAATACATTAGAGGTTTTTATGACAAAAATAATGTT
>JAFSGZ010000042.1 GCA_017440545.1 Oscillospiraceae bacterium | reverse complement strand
CCGAGTATATTCTGCCAATGGCTTTTGACGAGCGAATCGGTAAAACCGTAGCCGCGGCTGTTGCTAAGGCGGCAAGAAAAAGCGGCGTCGCAAGATTATAAAAATAAAAAGATGTGTAGAAAACTTCTACACATCTTTTTTACTGCATTATTTAATTTCTTGCTCTAAATTATCAAGCTCAAGTGTTTAAATCTTTCACAAACAACATTGTTTTTTATCTGGAAAAGCCATACCTATGTTTAAAGAAGAGATAAAAGAGAATAGAAAAAGTGAAGAGAACAAAAAGAACTGGGCAAAAACCTGATTTTCTTTAGTTATTTAATAAATAATTGAAACAATGAAAATATTATTCCTATAGAAAATAGAACTATTTCAATATTAGAACAAATTCTTATAATTTTATTTGCAAAACATTTTGCGCTAACAATTGCAAAAGGCAGTCCTAGAACAGAGGTAATTAAGATTGTACCCGCATGTATCAATATTATAATCGTTGCATCCATAACATCTTCACTGGTTTCTAATACAGGATTTTGAATTAAAGTGACAACAAAACCAATGAATACTATTAATAGATAGGTGAACAAAATAGTAGAAATAATAAAAGAAATAACGGAAATTATTTTCCTCATATCACCACCGCCTTTAAGTGTATTATATCATAAAAGCGGCAAAGTCGCAAGGGATAATGAAATCGGTCGCTTATGCTCACGGTGAAATCAAAGGCATTCGCCTTTGGTGAAATCGAAACCCTTGGTTTCAATGAAATTAAATCCGTCCGACAACCCGACAAAGTCGGATTTCACCGCAAAGCGATTTCACCCATCGAAGATGGATTCATCCCGTCCGTTAGGACGGATTTAGTTGAAAAAGAAAAGACAAGTCTTTCGACTTGTCTTTCTTTTTCTGGTGCCGCTGACCGGAATCGAACCGGTACGGTGTTGCCACCGAGGGATTTTAAGTCCCTTGCGTCTGCCTGTTCCGCCACAGCGGCACATCTTACCTTAATAATATATACAATTTTTATTTAAATGTCAAGTGTTTTTGCACTTTAGTTTACAGAATATTTTTCTTTTTTTTCTTTACAATATTGTTTTGATACCATATAATATATATAATGGTATAATTTTTGCAAATAAAAAACAAAAGTGCATTTAAGTTATTTGAAAGGAAAACCAATAATGCTTGAACTTGACGAATTAAAGCTTCAAATTGAGGGGCTGAAATCTCAAATTGACGATATGTATGAGGCGTGCGGTGTTGAAAAAAACACAGCCGAATTAAACGAGCTTGAAAAGCTCACTGCAGATAATAATTTTTGGAACGACACTGAAAATTCAAAGGTAGTTTTAAAAAAGATAAGCGACCTTAAAAATAAAATTTCAGCCTATAACACTCTCTGCGAAAAATATGACGATGCCTTGACCATAACAGAAATTGCAATAGACGAAAATGACGAGTCGCTTTATACAGATGCAAAGCAAAGCTTTGATGAAATGGTTTCGTTTTACGAAAGCCTAAAGCTTGAAACTCTGCTTAATGGCGAGTACGATTCAAGCAACGCTATTATAACACTTCACGCAGGCGCAGGCGGTACCGAGGCGCAGGACTGGGCACTTATGCTTTATCGTATGTACACCCGCTGGAGTGAAAGGCACAACTTTAAGGTAAAAACCTTGGATATATTAGACGGCGATGAGGCAGGTATTAAAAGCGCATCTATATTAATAGAGGGAACTAATGCCTACGGCTTTTTAAAAAGTGAGTCAGGCGTTCATAGATTAGTCAGAATATCGCCCTTTGACTCATCGGGAAGAAGACACACCTCATTTGCTTCGCTTGAGGTTATGCCCGAAATTGAGGACGACACCGATATTGTAATTTCCGACGACGAGCTTAAAATCGACACCTACCGTGCCAGCGGCGCAGGTGGTCAGCACGTAAATAAAACCGAGTCAGCAATCAGAATAACCCATATCCCGACAGGTATTATAGTAGCCTGCCAAAACGAGAGAAGCCAGCATCAGAATAAGGATATGGCAATGAAAATGCTTCGCTCAAAGCTTATCGAAATTAAAGAGCGCGAGCATCTTGAAAAGATTGAGGATATAAAGGGCGTTCAAAAGGAAATTGCCTGGGGCTCGCAGATTAGGTCTTATGTATTTATGCCCTACACTATGGCAAAGGACCACAGAACAGGCTTTGAAATGGGTAACATCGACGCCGTTATGGATGGCGATTTAGACGGATTTATAAACGCCTATTTAAAGGCACTTTCGCTCGGCGAAATAAAATAAGGAGAAGGAATATGAAAAAGCTTTTATCACTTTTATTGTCAGCAGTATTGCTTTTAAGCTTTGCCTCTTGCGGCAAAAACAAGGATGATGTCGGCTATCTTAATATAAACAGCCAAAAGGTTGAGGTAGATTATTTGTTAGAAATTGACGGCACAAAAATCCCCTTTGATATGTTCCGCTACTGTTTCTTTACTGCCACCGAATATTTAGAGCAAACTACACTCGATTTTGATAAAGCCGACGCTAAAAACAAAGAGGCTATTTTAGAGGAAACTATTTCGCAGGCAAAATATCTTTACGCCATTGAGGATTTAGCAAAAAAGAACGGCATTTCCTTAACTGAGGATGAGCTTAAAGAAATAGAAACCACAATGGAGAGCACCTTTACAAGTGCGGGCTCTGCTTCAAAATATAAAGAGCTTTTAGAGGAAAATTATCTTTCACCCAGAGTTTATGAGCAAATTCTAAAGGCTAATGCTCTTTATGAAAAAATGGTAAGCGAGCTTGTCGGCACTGATAAAAAGAAAAATAAAATTGTTGTAACTGCAGATGAGGCAATAGAGGGCTACAGCCAAAGATATTGCCGCATTATGAGCATTTACTTTTTCTATAATGTAACAAATGAAGACGGCGACCCTCTTTCAGAGGATGAAATTAAAAAGCTTGACAATGAGGCAAAGAATAATGCTTCAAAGGCATATAACGAAATTAAGAACGGCACCGATTTTGACACGGTATTTAAAAAATATATGGGCGAAGACCTCTATGAAGAGGAGCTTCAAAAATACTACTCGGTTTCGGAAATTTCAAGCCTTTTAAATTATGATATGAGCAAAGTTGAAATAGGCGAGGTAACAGAGCCTATTTATGCACAGCAAAATTATTTTATCTTAAAAAGACTGCCCATTGATAAAGAGTTTTTAAAGGAAAAAATTGATGCGGTAATTCCTGTATACAGCGAAATTCGCATTGAAGAGGAAATTGAAAAGCTCTGCGAGGGCTACAAAATAGAAAAACTTGAGGACTTTGACAAGGCTTCGTATGAGGCAATGTCTTAAAAATAGGAGAATTTATGTATAAGCTTATAAAAAGCGAAAATAGGGCGCGTAGGGGAGAGTTTAAAACTGTGCACGGTACAGTTCAAACCCCTGCATTTATGAATGTTGCCACAGCAGGCGCTATAAAGGGCGGGCTTTCGGCATTTGACTTAAAGGATATAAATTGTCAGGTGCAGCTTTGTAACACCTATCATCTGCATCTTCGCCCTGGCGATGAGCTTGTTAAGGAATTTGGCGGACTTCATAAGTTCACTAAATTTGACGGCCCTATCTTAACCGACAGCGGCGGATTTCAGGTGTTTTCACTTTCCTCGCTTAGAAAAATTCGCGAGGAAGGGGTGTATTTTCGCTCACACCTCGACGGCCACCCCATTTTTATGGGCCCCGAGGAGAGTATGCGTATTCAGTCAAATTTAGGCTCAACTATTGCAATGGCATTTGACGAATGTGTAGAAAACCCCGCAAGCTATGAGTATGCCAAGGCTTCCTGCGAGAGAACTTACAGATGGCTTATGCGCTGTAAGGACGAAATGCAAAGACTTAATAAGCTGCCCGACACAGTTAATAAAAATCAGCTCTTGTTTGGTATAAACCAAGGCAGCACTTATAGCGACCTTAGAATTGAGCATATGAAAAAAATCGCGCCGCTGAATCTTGACGGCTACGCCATAGGTGGACTTGCCGTAGGCGAGAGTGCCGAGGATATGTATCGCGTTATAAGCGATGTTGAGCCCTATATGCCAAAGGACAAAATAAGGTATCTAATGGGAGTGGGAACACCCGCAAATATTTTAGAGGCAGTTCATTTGGGAGTCGACCTTTTCGACTGTGTAATGCCAAGCCGCGATGCAAGACACGGACACCTTTTCACAAGCTCGGGTATGATGAATATAATGAATGCCAAATACGAGCACGATAAAGGCCCAATAGATGAAAATTGTAACTGTCCTGTCTGCCGAGAATTTTCGCGTGGCTACATAAGACATCTATTTAAGGCAAAGGAAATTTTAGGTATGCGCCTTGCGGTTATGCACAACCTTTATTTCTATAATAACCTTATGAAACAAATAAGAGATGCGCTCGACGAGGGCAGATTTGAAGAGTTTTATAAAGAAACTCTGCCCCTTGTCAGTAAAAAAATATAAACGGGGGAAAAGCTATGAATTTACCCGAAAACTTTAAAGAAATCATCGCTTCCAAAAAAGGCTTTATAAGCGATATGGACGGCGTTATCTATCACGGCAGTAAAATCCTGCCCGGCGTCGAGAAGTTTATAAAGTGGCTTAAGGATAATGATAAAAGGTATCTGTTTTTGACAAACAGCAGTGAACGCTCGCCAAGAGAGCTTTCGCAGAAATTACAGCGCCTTGGGCTTGAAATTGAGGAAGAAAATTTCTACACCTCGGCAATGGCAACAGCAGAATTTTTAAAATCACAATGTCCGGGCGGTAGTGCCTATGTTATAGGCGAGCCGGGGCTCGTTTATGCCCTTTATGAAGCAGGCATCAGTATGAACGATTACAACCCCGATTATGTCGTAATAGGCGAAACACGCTCGTATAACTTTGAAAAGATAGAAAAGGCAGTAAGGCTTGTAATTGGCGGTGCTAAATTAATCGGAACAAACCCTGACCTAACGGGTCCTTCCGAAAACGGCATTTTCCCCGCCTGTAAGGCACTCGCTGCACCCATAGAAATTGCAACAGGCAAAAGCGCCTATTTTATAGGTAAGCCTAATGCACTTATGATGCGCCACGCTATGAAAAAGCTCGGCACAAGACGCGCAGAAACTATGATTATCGGAGATAGAATGGATACGGATATAATTGCAGGTATCCAAACCGAAATTGACACAACCTTGGTTTTATCGGGCGTTACTACCAAAGAGGAAATCTCACAGTTTTCTTATAGACCGCTTTTTGTGCTTAATAACGTCGGCGACCTTTGTGTATAAATTGTTAAGTTTAAATAAACACTTGCACTTTTTAAATTAGTTAGGTATAATATAATAAATTACTTGGAGGTTAAATAAAATGAACTTTTTAAATTTACTTGACGCAGCAGCAAGCAATGCAAACGGCCAGCAGCAAGCAACAAGCTTTGGCGCTCTTTTAGGAACATTCCTTCCCCTTATCTTAATGTTTGTAGTGGTTTATTTCTTTATGATTAGACCCCAGAAAAAAAGAGATAAGCAAATTCAGGATATGAGAAGCAATCTTCAAATCGGCGATGAGGTTATCACCACCGGCGGTATCATCGGTATCATCGCAGGTATTAAAGAGGATACAGTTCTCATCGAAACAGGTAGCGACAGAAGCAAAATCCGTCTTGCTCGTTGGGCAATCGCTCAAAACAACACAGTACACGAGGAAGCATAAGCTGTTCTATCTTAAAACTTAATAGCATACAATGTATAAAAAGCGCAAGTTTTAATAAACTGCGCTTTTTATTTAAGCTAAAGGGGACAGTATTATGGCAAAAGTAAAAACAAACAGCTCGGACGGGATAAAGCTTTTAAAAAGTGCGCTTATCGGCGCTTTAATTGGCACAGCAATATTAGTGGTGCTGTCACTTGCCTCGGCTCTTGTTATTTCATCGGTTGATGTGCCTCATCGTATGGTCGGCACTATTGCCGTTATTTTAACAGCCATATCAGCGTTTTTCGGTGGCTTTGCCGCGGGTAAAATAAACCTTAAAAATGCACTTTTAGTAGGCTTAGTTTGTGCTGCCATCGAGATTTTGATTTTTGTGGTATCAAGCCTTTTAACGCCCGACTCCCTTTTTAGCGCATCTCAAATTTTAAAGGCACTCTTAATTCTGTTTTGCACACTTATAGGTGCCGTAATCGGAGTAAACTTTACAAAAAAATATTAAATCAAAAGGCAAAACCGCCACTTTAACTTGACACAAAAAGCGCGCTGTGGTATACTAAAACCCGCAAAGCCGCGCTTTTGAAGTCGGACAAGCCTAAATATCACGCGGATATGGCGGAATTGGCAGACGCGCTAGATTCAGGTTCTAGTGAAAGCAATTTCATGCAGGTTCGACCCCTGTTATCCGCACCAAAAAGAAAAGTCACACATCGTGTGGCTTTTTCTTTTTGGTCTTTTCGCTATTATCTTTTCACTTTTCCCTCTTCTCTAAAAATGTGTGACTTTTCCAGATAAAAGACAAAAGAGAAGAAATAAAAGAAAAGGTGTGGCTTCGCCACTGATAATATACACAGTTTTCCGTAATTTTAAAATAAAAAAGCTAAAGTCTTTTATAGACCTTAGCTTTTTATTTATCTATCTACTTATTTTTCGCCTCTTGCACTCTCGCGCATAATTTTGAGGCTCAAATCGGTT
>JAFSGZ010000041.1 GCA_017440545.1 Oscillospiraceae bacterium | reverse complement strand
ATTGTGTAGCGCACGCTGAAGTATCCGTCGCTATTTAAGTTTACATCAAATTTCTCGAGTTCAACTGTTTTGTCGCTGTTTCCAACTACATCGTTATACTTTTTAGAGGTTACTGCCTCACCGTTTTCATTTAATACCTCGGCAGTTACAGCCACCTTTTCACCCTCTTTAAGTCCCACAACTACGGGCTCTAAGCTAAAGCTGCTACCCTTTAAAACATCAACCGATTTTGAGATTACCTGCTTTTTAAGGAAGCTTTCCTTAAGGGTGTAGAAGGCGTATTTGGGATAGCCGTAGCAGTCAATAGGAGGTTTTAAATAAGAGCCGTTGTTAGCACCACTCATAAGGCAGCACCAAAGCATACCGTCTGCGCCCTTTAGATTTAAAATCTGTGTTGCAGCCTTTGCAGCGAGTGCCTGATAAGCCTGACTTTGTCGCCAGTCTTCAGTTTTAAATCTGAAGCCTAAAACATTTTCGTCCCCAACTTCATAAGATTTATCATTGAAATACTCTTTACATTCGGGTGTGTTGGGGTTTTGTCTGCCTATAATAGCATACTCTGTTACTAAATAAGCGTGCTTTTTGGAATAGAACATTCCGTCCTGAATTGACCAGTTTTGCTCTCTTAAGGTTTTCCAGCCTGTGCCGTAGCCTAAAAGAATATCATAGGTGTGTGATGAACGAACAACCTTTTCGTCGCACCACTCTTTAGGTGCTACTATGGCATTACCATCGTGGTCCTTATCGCCGTCGTCGTTATAATATCCGCAGCCGGGGTAAGGATAAAGGTCGCCTGCATAGTAAAGGTGCGAAATGGGGCAGATAAGTCTTGTGGGGTCTGCCTCTTTTACTGCAGGAACAAATTTGGTGTAGATATTATTAATGTCCTCTAAATTGGGGTGATACTCATTTGAGCCTTCCCAAATTATAATACTTGGGTGGTTTCTTCTCTGTGAAATCTGTCTTATATAACCATCGAGTGCAGGCCACTTTCCGCCAAATGCCATCTGCTCTGCGCTGTCGATGTATCTTGTTATCCAAATGAGCATTAAACCGATTCTATCGGCATAGCGTGCATAACGGACATCGTTGCTTCCGTAGCCAAGCATATGAAGTCTGAGTGTGTTACCGCCCATTTTGCGAACAAGTCTTTCCTGCTGCCAAAGCTGCTCATCTCTCGGGCAGATGTGGGTTGTGGGGGTGTCATCGTGAGGGGGCAAAAACTGCATTAAAAGTGCACCCGATAAAACTATGGGCTCGCCGTTTAAAACAACGTCGCCGTTTTTCTGCTCTATTGTTCTAAAGCCTGTTTCGATTACATCGTCGTCAAGCTCTTTGCCGTTTTCATCTAATGCGATTACCCTTACTGCATAAAGATTAGGTGTGTCGGGTGTCCAGGCATCAAGCTCTCTTTCAAAGCTTTCTGAAAGTTCGCCATTCTTTACATCAAAAACGCCGAGTGAAAACTCGTCCTGCTCTGTGGGATAGATTTTCTTAAGTCTGATTTCTGCTTTTTTAGCGTCAAGACTTGCTGATACCGCAAAGCTTACTTTATCACAAACTTTATTTGTTCTGACTAAAATATCCTTTACCTCGCACTCATTTATAAATGTGAGGCTAACCCTTTCACAGAACCAGCCGTTATAGGTGTCGGTTTGTCTGTGCCAGTTAAATAGGGTTTCAGGAGCACGGGGGTCAACGATAATTTTAATCTCGTTGTTGTCGTTTTTGTTAAGGTAGGGGGCAATATCAAGAGTTTGTCTTTCAAAGCCGTCGGTTTTTATAACCTCTTTACCATTTACATAAACAGTTCCGTGGGGGTCAAGTGAGTCTAAGTCTAAAACTGCCTTTTTAGAGTCGGGCGCAAAGAACTCTTTTGTTAAAATAAGATATTTATCCCTGTTTTTAAAGCCGCCGATTCTAAAGGGAAGATTAACAGTACCTAAAGACTCCTCTTTAGCTTTTGCCTGCTCGCTTTCTTCAAAGAAGTCTACAACTTCCTCTTTGTCGGTTTTAAGGCTAACGGGCTTAAAGTGCCACTCTCCGATGTGGAACATTCCGCTGCCTACAAAGAGAGTATCGGGGTTTAAATTGTTTGAATAAGGGAAGGTTTTTTCGGTTTCATTTAAAGAAACTGTAAAGTCTTCCTCGTTAAATACTATTTTAACTGTCTGCCACTTGTTATATTCATAGTTGCATATTAACTGATTATCTAAAATATACTCGTTTTTATCGCCGAGGCAGGCAAAAAATTCGCCGTTGGGATAGAAATGAAGCTTGATTATATCTAAAATTCCATTTCTGAACTCTATGGTTCTTGCTGTTGTGCTGCTAATTACCTTGGAAATAAAGGATGTGTATTCAGAGTCGATATATACCTTAAAGGTAAACTCGCGAACCTTGCCCTCTGCCTTTATATTGTAAAGAGCCGCGGGGGAGGGAGCATAATGATGTCTGTGAAAAATAACTGCGTCGTCTTTAATCTCGCTGTATCTTGTGTAAAGCTGCCAGCCGAGTGTGTCCTCTTTTTCCAAAGTGCTTGCCTTTAAATCCTTAAACAAAATACGCTTTGAAACATAAGGGGTGCTCTCGTCCTTTAAAAGCGCTTCTAACTCCTCTTTTGCTTGCTCTTCGGAAAACACCTTTTTAGGAACCTCGGGCAAATCATAGGTTTTTTCCATAAAATCGGCGTAGTGAGTTAAAAACTCAAAGCGCTCCTCGGGGGTTATAACCTCTTTATCCGAAAAGTCATGATTTAATTTTCCGTCGTCATATTTTTTAAGACTTTTGAAAAATTCATTTGTTACTATTTTACTCACAGTGTTACACCATCCTTAAATATTGAAATTTCTTCATACCCGTTTATCTCATTTCTGCTTTGCTTGCCGCTTGCGATTTGTAAAACGAAATCTACAAGCTCATCTGTAAGCTCACTGCCGTTTAAACAGCCGCTTGCATCAAAATCTATCCAAGCGCTTTTTCTCTCAGCAAGGCTCTTGTTGGTTGAAATTTTTATTGTAGGCACAGCAGTTCCGAGAGGGGTGCCTCTACCGGTTGTAAAGAGTATTAAATGCACGCCTGCTGCCATTAAATTTGTGCAGGCTACTATATCATTTCCGGGGCCGTTTAAGAGAGAAAGTCCGTTTTCTACCACCCTGTCGCCATAGTCTAAAACGTCAACAACAGTAGAAAGACCACCCTTTTGCACACAGCCGAGCGACTTTTCCTCTAAGGTTGTAATGCCGCCCTTTTTGTTTCCCGGTGAGGGATTTTCATAAACCACCTGATTGTGTCTTATGTAATAATCCTTAAAGTTATTGATTAATGAAACGGTTTTATTAAAGGTTTCCTCGTCCTTACATCTGTTCATTAAAAGATGTTCGGCGCCGAACATTTCGGGCACCTCTGTTAAAACACAAGCGCCGCCGAATGAGATTAATTTGTCGCAAAATCTGCCAACGAGCGGATTTGCGGTTATTCCCGAAAAGCCGTCAGAGCCGCCGCATTTAAGACCTACCCTTAATCTTGAAATGGGGAAGCTTTGTCTTTTAAAGCTGCTTGCGTACTCTTTAAGCTCATTTACTATTTTAACGCCCTCTTCTATTTCGTCCTCTACATCCTGAGCGTTTAAAAAGCGCACGCGCTTTTCATTAACCTCTCCCAAAACCTCTTTGAAAACATCAATGTTATTGTTTTCACAGCCAAGACCTAAAACCAAAACGCCTGCAGCGTTGGGATGGTTTACCATACCCTTTAAAACTTGCTGTGTTATCTTTTGGTCATCGCCTAACTGCGAGCAGCCAAAGGGATGTGAAAAGCATTTAGCACCTGTTAAAGAGGCTATCTTTTCGGCAACCTTGTTTACACAGCCAACTGTGTTTACAATCCAGACATCATTTCTGATTCCCACATCGCCGTTTTCGCGAAGATAGCCCTCAAAGGTGAGATTACTTTCTATTTTGGGAATTTCTATAAAGTCGGGTGTGTATTTATACTCAAGCTTACCCGAAAGGTTGGTTTTAAGGTTATGTGTGTGAACGCTTTCACCTTTTTTAATATCACAAAGGGCGTGGCCGATGCTCTGACCGTATTTAATTATATTTTCGCCCTCTTTAATGTCGCGCACAGCTATTTTGTGGCCTGTTTCTATATTAACCTCAACATTATCGAGCTTATTTATTAACATACTTTAAAATCTCACTTTCAAGATGTGATAAGTCCTCACCCCAGAGGTTCTCATTTTGTAAAATTTCCTTAACCGAAGCGGTTTTCATAAATTCTACAACGTCCTTATCATCATTTGTCATATCTGTTCTGTAAAAGTCTATAAGCTTTGCAAATGAGAAAATTAAGGTTTCAGGCATTTTGTTAAAGCGCTTTATATACTCTAAAATTGAGGGGAGCACTCTAACCTTAAATTTGCTTACCGAGTTAAGCGCGATAGATGATAAATAGTGCTTAATATAAGGGTTTGCAAAGCGGGTTAATACATCGTTTGCATAGGAAATTAATTCCTCTCTGGGAAGGTCGAGTGTAGGGATAATTTCCTCAAACACGCATTTTCTTATATGCTCGCGCATTTTGTCGTCGTCAACACAGGACTTAACTGTATCAAAGCCCTCTAAAAGTGCATAAGGAACAAGCGAGGTGTGTGCGCCGTTTAAAATGCGAACCTTTCTTGTGCGATACATTGAGAGATTGTCTGTTAAGATTACATTAAGTGAGCATTTGTCTAATGGAAGCTCATTAAAGAGCTCATTGTAGCCCTCAATTACCCAAAGGTGAAAATACTCCGAGGTGTTAATCATATTGTCCTCATAGGGAAGGTCGATTTTCTCGCCTGCGGGGTAGCCTGTGTTAATGCGGTCAACAAGTGTATTGCAGAAAATGTTGTCGTTATTAACATACGCCTTAAAATCGTCGCCTAAATCCCAGAGGTCTGCATATTTTAAGATGCACTTTTTAAGGTTTTCGCCGTTTTTATCGATAAGCTCGCAGGGTAAAAATACAAAGCCCTTTAAACCTAAATCAAAACGGCGCTTTAAAAGCTGTGTAACCTTTGCGGGAAATGTTTTAGCGGGTTTGTCTGTAATTTTGTCACCCTCTTCAAAAACAATACCTGCCTCGGTTGTGTTTGAAACTACAAATCGAAAATCAGGGTTTTCACAAAGCGCCATATAGCTGTCAAAATCGTCATAGGGCTTTACACAGCGCGAAATAACGTTAATCTTCTTTGTTTCAATGCCCTCGCTGCCGCGGCAGATGTGGGTGTATTCACAGTTTTGAGCTGTTAAATTGTCGCACATTCCCTTTTCAATAGGCTGAACTACAACAACCTTGCCGTCAAAATCTGTTTTTTCGTTTACATACTGCACCATCCAGTCGACAAAGCCTCTTAAAAAGCCGCCCTCACCGAATTGAATAATTTTTTCTGACATAAATAGCACTCTCCTTTAATGTGAAAATCTAATAGTACAATTTTATTATAAATTAATTTTTTCGCTATTTCCTTGAAATTATAAACAATACACCGCTATTTTCTTGATTTTTTTGATATTTAATGCTATTATTTTAATAAGAGGTGATAAAAATGCTTCAGGTTTTGGGCGATGCCAAAAAAGGATTTGTGTTTGAGCGTGATATTCGCGACGAGGACGTAGGCGAAACTGTTTACGGCAGACACTATCACGACCTATTTGAAATTTACTATTTAGAGAGCGGCCGCTGTACCTACTTTATCGACAAACGCTCCTACGAGCTAATGCCGGGCGATATTGCAATTATTCCCGCGGGAATTATTCACAACACCCATTATGTAAACAGCCGCCACTCGCGAATGCTTATAAACTTTTCGAGCCGATTTATTCCATCATCGGTGCTGCCTCAGCTTAAAAAAATCACCTATATTTACAGAAACAGGGAAATTCACGACGACATATTAAAAATTTTAAACCAAATCAAAGAAGAAAGCAGCCAAAGCGGTGAGATGCAGGGCGATATTGTCGAGTGTTATATGCATATGCTGTTTTTTATGCTTATAAAAAATGAAAACTTTTACGATAACAGCCACGCCCAAAATGAGTATATTGTATCGGCAGTTAAGTTTTTGCAGAAAAACTATCAAACTGATGTTTCGCTCAAAAGTATGGCAGAGATGTTTTCTGTCTGCCCCGAGCACTTTTCAAGAGAATTTAAAAAGGAAACAGGCTTCGGCTTTTGCGAGTATTTAAATCTTTTAAGGCTTAAAAAGGCAGAGCAGCTTTTAAAGCAAAACGACAAAATAAGGGTTTCCGAGGTTTCCGAAATGGTCGGCTTTAACGATAGTAACTACTTTTCCTTGAAATTCAAAAAAATGTACGGCACTTCGCCAAAAAACATAAGAGCAAAATAAAAAAATCCGCCTCTATAGGCGGGTGTCCATAGAACAGTTTAACCTCCACACCACTCAAAATGGTGTGGAGGTTTTCTGTGTTTTTCTAAAGTTTTACGGTTTGGGTTTTACTTTTTTAGAAGCTTCATTAGCTGCTGATATACCCATTCGGGTTCTACGCCATTTGTTCTCACTTCAACGATGACATCATTATATTTGACGCTAAACTCCATTCTCCATTCGTCAGTATCTCCCGCTTTGTATGCTCTCTTATATACTGCTTCAAGGGTTAATTCGTTCGCATCAAAAATTGGGTTATCAACAATCTCTCTCAGTTCTTTTGGAACAGAGTCTGCTCTTGGAATGGGATACAAGGATAAATCGTAGTTTTCCGTCTGAGCAACACTTGTGAGTCTTGCTGAATCGTTTTCATTATAATGAGAAATCTTCCAGCTTAAATTTGAAATCCCTTTTGTCCAGAGGGCAGAAAGATAGTCGTTATTCTGATTCTTATATCGACGAATTGACTCTTTTACATAACCCGAAGGAACAGTGCTGAGCATATATGCCCCAAAATCAGCGTCAGCTTTGGCTTCTGAAAGCGTTAGCTTTAAATCGAAGAACTCGGGAATTGCATCTGCCTTAACTTCCGACAGATTGGGTTTGCCGTCTATATAGGCAGTGAAGCAGTCTGCAACAGCCTCAAAGTCGATTTTTGACTGCTCCTCGTCAGACCCCCTATACGATATTTGAATAAAGCATCCGTTGATGCGTCCGAATGCGTCATAATAAAAGGTTTCGGCGTTAGAGCTCCATTTGTAAACTTCAAAATCGTATCCATTGAGTTTACTGATTACAGGCTCACCCGGTATAACATAGCATTGGGTAAGTTCGTCGTTAGAAAAATGTACCGACACATTTGCTTCATTTAGAAAAGGTGCATCTACCTGTAACACAACATCAATGAGCGTACCCTCACCATCAAATCCGGCATAGCCTAAGAATGTCATTTCCGCTGTCTGTCTGTCTGGTATTATTGCTGAAAGCTCTTGTGTACTTAGGTCCTCTGTAAAATATCCGGGGATATTTTTTCGAGCCGCATCCACGACTTTAGACGCCTCATTATAATTAAACACACAGGTATCTTGCGGCTCATTAGGTTCTTTTAATTGCTCTGATGTATTTCCGGGTTTTAAATTAGGTTTTGGTTTATCTTTGGATAGCAGATTGGGAACGGCGATTACTGTGGTAACAATCAGGCATAAGCAGGCCGCCATCACCGACCACTTAACCCAAACATTTTGCTCCTTTTTCAGCTTAGCATCTGCCGCTTCAATGTAGGCAGAATCGATAAGCTCCATTTTATCTAAAAATTCATTTCCTCTCATAAGGTGTAACCCTCCTTTTCAAGATGCTGCCGAAGCTTAGCGCGACAACGAAAGAGTGTGGTTTTTACTTTGCTTTCGGATAAAGCAAAGCGTTTGGAGATAGAAGCCACAGAATCCAGATACCAATACCTGCGAACAAAAATATTTCTTTTTTCATCATCAAGTCTGCTGAGAAATCCGTTAATTGCATCACTCAGTGCCATATCATCTATACGGCACTGGGAATCATCAGGCGAAGGAATGCATTGTTCCATTTCAGCGCTAAGTTCACAAATAAATGCACTACGTTTCAAACGGCTACGGTCACGGCAACAGTTTAAAGAGATGTGACGGGTTATCCGAGCAAGAAATACATACAAATAGCTTGTCGGCTCATGGGGTGGAATAGAGTTCCACGCCTTCATATAGGTGTCGTTTTCACATTCTTCGGCGCTCTGCAAATCTTTTACAATTCCATACGCCAACGAGCGTAAGCGGCTACCGTATTTTTCTGTGGTTTGTTTTATTGCCATTTCATCACGCTTTAAATATAGTTCGACAATTCTGTTATCGTCCAAGGCTTTCATCTCCTTTCTTTCCATATTGAAAGGCCTTCACCCTAATAAGCACCGTTTAGGGCGGCAAGGTTACACTTTTTTAAGAAAATTATAAAAAGGAACGATACTTAAGTCAACCTTGCATCGTTCCTCTGTATTTTGAGCGGATACTGTTTTAGACCACCCGACTATAGTCGGATTTTTTTAAAGAGCTTATCGTTTAATTTTTCTATTTTTACTGCCTTAAACAAAAGGCTTCTTAAATAGTCGATTATTATGCAGAAGAGAAAGATTATAGCAGCAGAAAAAAGCGTTACTGCGGCGGTTTTTATGCCGCTCGCGCCGCCTAAATTTTCAAATGCATTGTACAAAAACTTTTTTGTTATAAAGGGGTTATTATGAATTATATAAACCTGAAAGACAAGTGGCGAGATAAGCTTTAAAAGCTTTTGCCCCGTTTTGTTTACATTAAGCTTTAAAAAGAATAAAACTAAGAAAAGCGCCGAGAGAAGCACAAAGGGCGATATATAGCTTACAAACTCCTCAAGCCTTGAAGCTGACTTTTCGGCTAACGTGCCATTATTATAAAAATAGGAAGCGGCTATTTTTATTAAATATGTAGCGGCGGTAGAAAGCAAAAACAAAAGCGCACTTGTTCTCTTTTTTATAGAGGTAAAAAAGCCGTGGCTTTTTACTCCTGCGCCAAGGAAATAAAGGTAAATAAGCCAAAGGGGGCTGTAACCGTTATTTGTTTTAAAGACATCAAGCTCTACCCCAAAAATATTTAAAGCCGAAAAAATTACAAAGCCTAAAATCAAAAGCCTTTTAAAATCCTCTTTTGACATTTTCTCTATCAGCATATTAAAAAACGGCGCTAACAGAAAAACCACAACATAGGCTGTAAAATACCAGTAGGCATTTGAGCTTACAACAAAAAGGCTTAAAAAATCCTTTGAAGTAACCTTCTCGGGCATAAAAGCGATTGCCAAAACTAAAATTAAAGCAACATAAAAAAATACTATCTGCCAAAGCGAAAACAGCTTTTTATACTCTATCTTTTTTTGGCACAAGAGATAGCCTGTACAGATAGCAAAGCAGTTGACGGCAGGGTAGCAAAATATTTCTATTCCCCAGCCGACAAAATATGTGCCTGTTGCAAACGCTGTGTTTCGCAGAACGCCGCCGTGGCCTAATATGTGAAGCACCACCACCATAAGCATACAAAGTGCTTTTAATAAATCTATGCCGTAAACACGCTGTGTTTTATTTTCCATAATTCAGTCACCTTAAAGCTCTAAAAGCTCGTTTATTTTATCTATACTCGCAAGTCCTACGCTAAAGGCAGTTGCACTGCCGCAGGCAGAACCGAGCTTTAATGCAAAATCAAAGTCGCGGCTGTCTAAAAATCCCTTTACAAAGCCTGCCACCATTGAGTCGCCCGCGCCCACTGTGTTTAAAACCTCACCTTTAAAGCTTCCTCTTTTATGCACACATCCGCTTTCATCTAAAAGCAGGGCACCGTCAGAGCCGAGTGACACAAGCACATTTTGCGCTCCCATATTCCAAAGCTCTTTAGCGGCACTTAAAATTTCTTCTATGCCCTCTATTTTTTTATTAAAGAGAGCCTCTAATTCCTCTTTGTTGGGCTTTATCAAAAAGGGCTTATATTTAAGGCAGTTTAAAAGATAATCTTTTTCGGCATCAACCACCGTTATAACGCCTTTGCCCTCTACTTTACTTAAAATCTGCGCATAAATATCTTTGGAAAGGCTTTTTGGAACACTACCTGCCAAAATGAGCGTATCGCCGCTTTTTATATTTTCTAATTTTTCAAAAAGCCCTTTTAAATCATCTTTGTTAATTTCGGGCCCCGAGCAGTTTATATCGGTTTCCTCATCTGCTCTGAGTTTTACATTTATTCTTGAAAGTCCCTCTTTTAAAAAGACAAAGTCGGGGACTGTAAACTCATTTTTTATGCCCTCGCAAATAGCCATACCCGTAAAGCCTGCCGCAAAGCCGAGGGCTACATTTTTTTCTCTAAGCTGCGAGAGCACCTGCGACACATTAATGCCCTTACCGCCAAACAACACGCTCTGTTTATTCGAGCGCATAATTTCTCCCTTTTTGAGCTCATCTATATGCATAACATAGTCGATGGCGGGATTTAAGGTTAATGTGTAAATCATTTTGTCCTCTCCTTTTTACTCTTTAATAATAGTATACCCTTACAAAAATATAGAGTCAAGTATACCAAAAAATAACGGTCTACCAAAAAGACTTAAAACTTGAATTTTTTAATACTATATTATATAATTAATATAAGATACATAAGGAGTAGGGATTATGACTTTTAAAGATGATGAAAACTATGTATACATCGTTTTAAGCCAAACCGGAACTATGCCCTCGCGTCTTTTAAAGCGCATTACTAAAAAGGATTATAATCACGTTTCACTTTCCCTTTCGCCCTCGCTTGAAAGCCTTTATTCCTTTG
Organism: Oscillospiraceae bacterium; assembly: GCA_017440545.1. Classification (GTDB taxonomy): domain Bacteria; phylum Bacillota; class Clostridia; order Oscillospirales; family Ruminococcaceae; genus SIG578. Next base: position 10,861 of record JAFSGZ010000041.1, on the reverse strand, counting down.
GCAGAAGGCTTACATATTATCCATTTTGGGGCGGCTTTATAATGGAGAGCTTTAATAAAGGCACATTTAACCGTTTCCCCGAAGCTGACATTATGGTGCTAAGGCTTGCTGTTTCGCAAAGTACATTTTGTGATATTTACACCCTTATTTCAAAAATGCAGGATCGCAAATATCATTTTAAATATAACTACCGCGGGCTGTTTTTAGCCTACTTTAAGGTTTATAGAAGCTTTAAGGACCGTTTTTATTGCTCGGAATTTGTTAAATACGCCCTTGAAACAAACGGCGTTTTAGGTGCGGGCGAGCTTTGTGACATTGTTGAGCCCACCGACTTTTTATCACTTCCAAACTGCGAGTGTGTTTACAAAGGAAAATTAAATGAGTTTAAATTATCTGCATAAATTAAAGGCTAACTTAATATAAGTTAGCCTTTTTCTGCATATTGAGCACATTTTTCGGCAAAATTAAGGGTGACCTATTTTTTATTTCCGCGAAAGGCTCGCGGTGAAATTCCCATAAACCTTTTAAACATAAGGGTAAAATAGCTTGAACTGCTAAAGCCAACCGCCGATGAAATTTCTCCAATTTGCATATCGGTGCGTTTTAAAAGCGCCGCCGCTTGATTTACACGCTCGCGGTTTACAAAATCAATGAAATTTTCGCCCACATCCTCTTTAAACTTATACGAAAGATAATTTGGGGTAAGCCTTAATTCAGAGGCAACCTCTTTAACGCTTAAAGAGTCGGACAGATGTGATTTTATATAGCTTATGCAAAGTCGTGCAAAGGCGGTGTGCTCAAAGCTGTCGCGCTGACGGGAAAGGGCACAGTATCGTCTAACAATTTCTGCTAAAAATGCGTGTGCCGCCGCATTTGATTTTAAGGTTTCAATTTCTCTCGCAATATTTCCCGAAAGTCTGTCAAGGCGATAGGGGTGCACTCCGCTTTCTTCTAAAGCGTGTCTTAGCTGTGTGTTTAATATAATTGCAAGGTTTTGTGCATTTCTAAGGGCGTTAGGGTTTCTCACAAGGTCGTCGGGCACTGTTTTTAGTCTACTTATAAGCCTGAAGGCAAGCGCCTCATTTCCCAACTTTACCGCCTCGGTTAGCGCCGCAGAGGACTCATAGCGGATTTCTATATTCTTAATTGTGAAAATCTCATCATAGGTGTTTATATCACTTTGCTCACCTTCTTCAACAGAGGGAGTAGAAAAATTAAAAACCCTTGCCTCTCTTATGTCGCCCTTTAAAAGATGCGAGAAAATAAGCTCGGATGTGCTTTTGAGTCTGTTTATATCAAGAGACGGCAGGGAATTTACCGCCGAAATGGCCCTCATACCCTCGCTTTCATTAGCGCCTATATGGTCTAAAAATTCTATTAATTCCTTTTGCGAATAATCCTCGTTTCGACAAGGTCCTATTATTACAAGCCTTTTTTGCTCGCTCATATAGAAAAATGCTATATGCACATTGAGCATATTTTCAAAAACATAAATCTGCTCGCTTTGTATATTAGGGCTTTTATTTAAAAATGCCGTTTGCAAATATCTTTGAGGCAGAATATTTTCAAGCTCTTTTTTTATGCACTCTAAAATGTCATTTTCCATAGTGCGTACAGACTCTATATTCAAACTGCACAAACTAAATGTCATTTTTTTGACAAATTCAAGCTCTGTTAGCATTTTTACTCTCCTTTAAAATGTTTAATCGTAGATTAATTATATAATATCAAAGATTTGTTATTTTTGCAAGCAAAACATTTTGCTAAACTATAATATAGAGATATGCGCGCTTTGCATAATTTTTAAAACTTAAGAGGAGGATACTTCCCGTGAAAAACACTACCGAGAAACGACCCTTTGGCATTCGCGACAGCATAGCATACGCAGCCGGCGACCTTGGCTGTAATATGAGCTTCGCCTTAAAAGGCACAATGTCTATATTCTGGACACAGTTTATGGGTATGGACCTTTGGTATGCTCTTTTATTAATTGTTGTTCAGGTTTGGGACGCAATTAACGACCCCCTTATCGGCTCAATCATTGACGCTGACAAGCACAAGTACAAGAGAAACAAATTCTTAGCTTACATCTGGGCAGGTTCAATCGGACTTATCGTAGGCGGCGCCTGCTGCTTCTTACCCTTCCCCGACGCTCCCGTTTGGGCTAAGTTTATAATCTTTATTGCAGGCTATGTAGTTTGGGATGCATTCTACACCGTTGCAAACGTTCCTTACGGCTCACTTCTTTCGCTCATTTCAAACAACGTTAAGGACAGAGCATCGCTTTCAGCTTGGCGTTCAATCGGTTCTATTTTTGGAAATATGCTTCCTATGGTAATTCTTCCCTTTATCATCTATGATAAGGATAACAACTTAATTGGTGAGAGAGTTTTCATTGCCGCTTTAATTATGGGCGTGCTTGGATTTATCTGCTTCCAGTTTATGATTAGAAACACCGAAATCCGCGTTGACACAGACGTTCAGGTTAGCGAGGAAGCCCCTAAGTTTAATGTATTTAAGGCATTTGGTAACTTTATTAAAAACCGTCCCGCAGTTGGCGCAACAGTTGCTGCTATGGGTATGTTCATCGGTATGCAGGGAGCAACCACCGCTGTAACAGTTATATTCCAGTCTTACTTTAAGAACGTTCAGATTTCAGGTATCGTTCAGCTTTTCGCTATGATTCCTATCGTTGTATTCACCCCGCTTGCAAGAAATGCAGTTGCTAAATGGGGTAAAAAGGAGCTTGCTACTGTTGGCTCTATCGTTTCAATAATATCAGGTCTTGGACTATTCATTATTATTCCTGAAAACACAGGACTTGACCTTATAATCTATATAGTTTGTCAGCTCTTCTTCTCACTTGGTCTCGGAATCTATTCAACAGTTTCTTGGGCTATGATGGGCGACGCTATCGACTACAACGAATGGAAAACAGGCAAGCGCGAAGAGGGTACAGTTTATTCACTTCACTCCTTCTTCAGAAAGCTTGCTCAGGGCATTGGACCCTCACTCGTTTTAATTATAATGGTAGCTTTCGGCTATGTTGGCGAAAACGAAGGCAATCAGCTTTGGAATGTTGCTGTTAATATGCGCTACATCGTAGCAGGAACCTTCCTCTTCTCTGCAATTATGCAGTTTGTCGGTCTTGCTCTTATCTACAACCTTGATAAGAAAACACTCGCTCAAATGAACAGCGAGCTTGGAAGATCAGAAGAATAGTAAAAAATTAGGTGTCGGCTATACGCCGACACCTTAATAATGTAAATTTATTTAAGGAGAACCTAAATTGAGAAACATAACTAAATTTAATGAGAACTGGGCATTTACAAAGGACACAGGCTCTATCCCCGTTAATATTGAGGACAGCTTTGAGAGAGTAAATCTCCCTCATACCTACAATGCCATTGACGGACAGGACGGCGGCTCTGACTATTACCGTGGCATCGCTTACTATTTAAAGGAATTTAAAAAGAGCGATTTGCCAAGTAATGCACAGCATTATTTAGAGCTCCGCGGCGCTAACAGCTCTGCCGAGGTTATTTTAAACGGCGAAAGCCTTAAAAGCCACGACGGCGGTTATTCAACCTGGAGAGTTAATTTAACAGACTATTTAAAGGACCAAAACCTTCTTATTGTAAAGGTTGACAACGCTCCCAACGAGCGTGTTTATCCTCAGGTTGCCGATTTTACCTTCTACGGCGGACTTTATCGTGATGTAAACATCATTTCGGTTGAAGAAAGCCACTTTGATTTAGACTATTTCGGCACCCCCGGCATTAAAATCACACCTATCGTAAAGGGTGACGATGCAGATGTTGAAATAGAAGTTTTTGTTACAAACAAAAAAGAGGACCAAAAGCTTTTATACTCAATTAAGGATGCAGAGGGAAAAGAAATTCTTTCCTGCGAAAGCGATGATTTAAAGGTAAGCTTTGAAATAAAAGACGTTCACAAGTGGCACGGCAAACGCGACCCCTATCTTTACACCGCATCTGCTCAGCTTGTTGAAAACGACAGCGTAATCGACTGTGTAATTTCACGCTTTGGTGTAAGAAGCTTTGAAATCGACTCACAGCGCGGCTTTATTTTAAACGGCGAGGAATATCCTCTTCGCGGTGTTTCGCGCCATCAGGACAGAAAGAACATTGGTAACGCACTTTTACCCGAGCACCATAGAGAAGACATTGAGCTTATCTGCGAGGTTGGTGCTACCACCATTCGTCTTGCTCACTATCAGCACGACCAATATTTCTACGACCTTTGCGACGAAAAGGGTCTTGTTATCTGGGCAGAAATTCCCTACATTTCAAAGCATATGCCCGAGGGTAGAGAAAACACCATTTCTCAGATGACCGAGCTTATCACACAAAACTACAACCACCCCTCAATAGTTGTTTGGGGACTTTCAAACGAAATTTCAATCGGCGGCTCAAGCGAGGATTTACTCGAAAACCACCGTATATTAAACGACCTTTGTCATAAAATGGACAAAACAAGAAAAACAACCATTGCGGCAGTTTCAATGTGCAAAATTGACGACCCCTACCTTTTAATTCCCGATGTGGTTTCCTACAACCACTATTTCGGTTGGTACGGCGGCGACACCTCAATGAACGGTCCTTGGTTTGATAAATTCCACGAGGCTCACCCCGACATTCCCATTGGCTGCTCGGAATACGGCTGTGAAGCGCTTAACTGGCACACCTCTGACCCAAAACAAGGTGACTACACCGAGGAATATCAAGCCTATTATCACGAAGAACTCATTAAGCAGTTCTTCAGCCGTAAATATATGTGGGCAACACACGTATGGAATATGTTCGACTTTGGCGCAGACGCTCGCAGCGAGGGCGGCGAAAACGGTCAAAACCACAAAGGACTTATTACCATCGACAGAAAGTACAAAAAAGACTCTTTCTATGCCTACAAAGCATATCTCTCTAATGAGCCGTTTGTGCACATCTGCGGCAAGAGATATGTTGACAGAGCGGAAGATGTAACACGCATAACCGTTTATTCAAATCAGCCCACCGTTGAGCTTTTTGTAAACGGCGAAAGCATTGGCTCTAAAAGCGAAGAGAGCCACTTCTTCTACTTTGACGTTAAAAACGAGGGCGAAAGTGAAATTCGCGCTGTTGCAGGAAACTGCACAGATGAGAGCCACATTCGCAAGGTTGACACCTTTAATGAGGAATACCGCCTTGTTGAAAAGGGAACCATCTTAAACTGGTTTGACATCACCGAAAAAGAGGGCAGACTCTCTTTAAATGATAAAATCGGCGATATTGTAAAAACCTTCAGAGGAAAGCTTTTATTCGGCTCATTTATGCTTAAAATAATGCCCAAAAATAAAAAGGGCGAAAAGAAAGAGGCTATGGGCTTTGAAATAACAGACGACCTTATGCAAATGATGGGCGGCTTTACACTTCTCCGTCTTATCACAATGGCAGGCGGAATGATGGGCTTTGAGGTTACAAAGGAAGAGCTTTTAAAATTAAACAAAAAGCTTAACCGCATTAAAAGGGCAAAGAATAAATAATTTTTGACAGCTTTAAGTTTTAATATATCCCTTGCCAAAGGGCGCTGTGAGTAATTCTCACAGCGCCCTTTGGTTTTGTCTTTTATTAAAAATACAGTTAAAACTAAAGGCGCGCTTATATAAGCGCGCCTTAAATAATTACTGAGCTGAAAATGCGTCTTTTCCTGCAGCGCAGAGAGGGCACTCGAAATCATCGGGCAGCTCCTCAAAGGGTGTGCCGGCAGCTATACCTAAGCTCTCATCGCCGAGCTCTTCATCATATTCCCAACCGCATAAATCGCATACGTATTTCATTTTTCTTCTCTCCTTTTATTAAAGCTCTTTTTTCCAAAGTCCGTGAAGGTTGCAATAAGCATAAACCTCTAAGGGCTTTTCGTCAATAAGTGCAAACTTAAGCTTGGGCTCGTCGCCTGCATTTAAGTTCTTTCTCTGTCCGCCTTTATCTGTTTTAAGATAAACCCAGTCAATTTTGTGCTCGTCGGTCATAGGGTGGATAACTTCGCCTACGCAAACCTCAACGATGTTATCTTTTACATTTACAACGGGAATATGCTTTTCTAAGCTTGCTTCAACGCTTCCTGCAACAAGCTCTGTCATTTTCTGACCGCAGCACATAAGGGGAACGCCTTTGTTGTCAATTAAGCCAACTAAATTTTTGCAATGTTCGCAAAGAAAAAATTTTGTGTGTTTCATTTTACCTATCTCCTTTTATTTAATTTTTTCAAAATCACTTGCAGGGTGTTTGCACAAGGGGCAGATAAAGTCATCGGGTAATTCTCCCTCATAAACATATCCGCAGATGGTGCAAACGTAGCCATTTTTGCCCTCTGTCTGAGGCTTGGGCTTTACATTTTTATGATAGTAGCTATATGTCATAGTGTCCTTGTCACTAAGCACACGCGCTTCTGAAATTGAGCAGATAAACATTCCGTGTGTGTCAAGGTCAACATAGCTTTCAACCTTTAATGCCATAACGGCGTTTATAAAGCGGGGCAAAAATGCGATGCCGTTGTCTAAATAAAGCGGCTCTATGTTTTTAAACTTATCCTCACTTCTGCCGCTTTTAAAGCCAAAGTTTTCAAACACGCTGAAAGGAGCGTCGGTTGAAAGGCAGTTTAAATTCATTTTGCCTGTGTTTTTAATTACGTGGTGTGAATAGTTTTGCTTATTTATAGTAACGGCAATACGGTTCGGTGTGCTTGTTACCTGAGAAACGGTGTTTACAATAAGTCCGTTATCCTTTTTGCCGTCGTTTGAGGTTACAACATAAAGTCCGTAACCAATTTTAAAGAGTGCCGACATATCGTTTTTATCGGCATTTTCGCCCTTTTGAGCAATATAATCGCGGCAAAGCTCACCCGAAAGAGCCTCAAGCTGCTTTGTGCTTTCTTCATTGAGCGCCGATTTAATTGTAACATTGTTTTCACAGTATGTTATATTTGCGCTCTTTTCAAGCATACCAAGCATTACCTTTTTAGCAGCAGGAGCCCAGCTTCCGTTTTCGATTAAGGCAACCGTTTTGTTTTTAAAGCCACGCTCGGTTAAATTGAAAATAAATTCGCGCATAAAGGGGAAAATTTCGGCATTGTAGGTTGTGGTTGCAAGCACGATTTTATTGTATCTGAATGCATCCTCAACAGCCTCTGCCATATCGCATCTTGCAAGGTCGTTTACCACGACCTTAGGACAGCCGTTTGCCTTTAAGCTTTCTTCAAGCTTTAAAACAGCCTTTTTGGTGTTGCCGTAAACCGAGGTGTAGAAAATTGCAACGCCCTCGCTTTCACTCTGATAGCCTGCCCAAATTTTATATAAATTAATATAATACTCTAAATTTTCGGACAAAATAGGACCGTGAAGGGCACATATACGCTCAAGCTCTACACCTGTAAGCTTATTTAAAAGTGCCATAACCTGTGCGCCGTATTTTCCAACGATACCAAAGTAATAACGTCTTGCCTCGCACGCCCAGTCTTCCTCTACATCAAGAGCGCCGAACTTACCAAAGCCGTCGGCAGAAAATAGGGTTTTAGAACTACTTTCATAGCTTACAATAACCTCGGGCCAGTGCACCATAGGTGCTGTAAAGAAGGTAAGCTCGCTTTTACCTAAATTTAATTTGTCGCCCTCTTTTACAACAATTTGTCTGTCAGCAAAATCGGTACCGAAAAAGTTTTGCATCATAACAAATGCCTTTTGCGACGACACAATTTTAGCATTAGGGTATCTTTGCATAAATGCCAAAATGTTTGCCGAATGGTCGCTCTCCATATGGTGAACAACTAAATAGTCGGGCTCTTTTTTGCCGATAGCTCCTTCAATATTATCAAGCCACTCGTGTGTAAATGCGGCATCAACGCTGTCAAGCACAGCAATTTTATCGTCGTCTATTAAATAAGAGTTATAGCTCATTCCATTGGGAACAACATACATACCTTCAAAAAGGTCGATATTATGGTCGTTTACGCCAATATATTTTATACGATCTGTAATATTCATTTGATTTTATCCTTTCTGTTTAATTTCTATGTCTAATATACCCTTTAATAATTATTTAACATACCATTCCAATTATACCCAAAATATGCTACAATGTCAACGAGATATATTTTAAAAAAAAGTGTAATATTTTTAAAATTTTTGCGTCTGTATAGGTGAAAGGCAAGTTTAAAAAAGAGGGTGAAAAAATGCTCGAGCGCGACATTATAAAGCTTTATTTTGAGAGAAATCAAGAGGCAATAGCCGAAACCTTAAAAAAATACAAGAGCTATTTATACACCATCGCCCACAATATTCTAAAAAATGATGAGGACAGCGAGGAATGTGTAAATGACACTCTTTTAAAGGCGTGGGACTCAATTCCCCCAAATAATCCAAACTCGCTTATTTCTTATCTTTCGCGCATCACCCGAAACGGCGCACTAAGTAAACTAAAAAAAGAAGGCGCCCAAAAAAGAGCCGATAATAATTTCACCCTGCCGCTTTTTGAGCTCTCCGAAATAGTTTCAGACAAAGGTAGCCTTGAAAGCGAGGTTGAGGCAAAAATGCTTTCAAAGGAAATCTCAAACTTTTTATACTCTATTTTGCCGCGAAATCGCGCAATGTTTGTTTTAAGATATTTTTGCTGCTACAGCCTCGAGGATATAGCAGAAAAATTCGGGGTATCACAAAACAGTGTAGCTGTAAGCCTTTCGAGAATAAGATTAAAGCTCAAAGAGCACCTTACAGAAAGGGGATTTGAAGTATGAAAAAAGACGAGCTTTTTGATGCAATATCAGATATAGACGATAATTTAATTAAAGAAGCGCAAACAAAAAAATTTATAAAACCGCGCACCCTATACCTTAAAATAACCGCCGCGGCAGCCTGTGTACTACTTTTAGTCGGCATTGGCTTTGCCCTTAAAAAAGAGAATATTCCTCAAATTGATTTGGGCGAAAACTCAAAGCAAAACAATAGCGCTGTAACAGGCGGCGGCTATGAAATCTTAACAAGCGAATTACTCACTGAACAGCAAATAGTAAGCTACGGTGATAATGGCACTAACAAGGCGCTTTGCTATCTAAACCCTGCCGAGCAAATTTTTACCGGTGCTTTGGATTTAGACCCCAATAAAGAACATACAGCCGTGACCTATAACCAAAAAAAGCTTAAAGAGTACTTTGAAAAAGACCTCACCCCGCCCTATATACCAGATAATCTTTACCCCTCAAAGAAAAATTATGAGCAAGTTTTTTATGAAAGCGGCAACGCTGTCACCTTTGACACCGCCTTTATGGAGTACTACACAGCTTTTGATAACAACGGTATCCCCAAGCAAGAGGAAAACAAGGAACACGAAGTAGGCTTTACACTCGCCGCCTCTAAAAAAGAAAGCTACGCATTTGCTGCCTATAAAAATGACGAGGTCATCTCAACCTATATGGGAAGATATGATAAAGGAAACAGTGTCCCTGTTATCTTTGGCGTTATAGACAGAGAAAAAATAGTAAATCACGGCAGCGTGACCTCTAAAACAAATTACAAAATCTACACCGCCGAGTTTTCACTGGGCGGCATATATTACAGTCTTAAAGGCACAGGAATTAGCATCAAAGACTTTGTAAAAATCGTGCACTCGGTTATTTTAGAAAAGCCCTCTGACGAGCGCTACGGCTTTGAGGGTATAGCTGACCCAAGCGTCACCTCGAAAAAGATAAATGACAGCTCATCTTACCCAAGCATTCCCGAAACATTTCCAAATGAGGCGTACAGCACATCTGCAGCAATAAACTAATAAAACATTAAACTGCCGAATGCATTTCGGCAGTTTTTTTGTAGTTTTCCTTGAAAATACTTTAAAGTTATATTATACTTAATTTGTAGTATGCTGAAAGGAAAATGTTATGAAAAAAATTATTTCACTTACACTTGTATTAATGCTTTTATTCTCATTTACTTCGTGCAGTAAAAAGGTTAAAGAGGACGAAATGACCGTTACAGTAATTAACAACAGCAAGGTTGAAATTTACGGCATTTCCTTTGATGTCTATGTAAATGACGATTTTTATGTGTCAAAATTTTTAGCAAACGGCACCAAAAAGAAAATTGCCATTGGCGAAAGCATCACCCTCAAAATGACCAAAGAGGAATTTAAAAATTTAGAGTCCATCTCGGGCTTTAATGCAAAGCTTAAAATATCTAAAGACGACCTTACCACTCGTGACTGTAACAATTCCCTTAAATTCATAGCTCACTACGGTGACGCCTACACCTATTCATTAACAGGCGACTTTGCGGTTGGCTTTTATGTGCACAAGGTGACAGAGTGATAGGCTATAATGTAATAATCGTCTTGTCAAAGGACGGTAAAAGTCTTTTAATGTGCCGCCGAAAAAGAGAGCCTTATAAAGACCTCTTAAACTTTGTGGGCGGCAAAATAGAAAAGGGCGAAAAACATCTTTCTTCTGCCTATCGTGAGCTTTTTGAGGAAACCGCCATCACAAAAAAGGATATTCGTCTTAAAAAAATGCTCAATATCGACTACCCCTTTGACAACTTCTATTTAGAGGTTTATGCAGGAAAGCTCAATGACAATATAGCCGTTTTCGGCGACGAAAACGAGCTTTTGTGGGTAAGCCTTGATGAAAACTTTTTCGATTTTACTAAGTTTGCCGGCGACGGCAACATAGGCTTTATATTAAGACAGCTATTTAAGCACCAAAATGAAATATTAAGTTAAAAAGGACAGCCCCGGCTGTCCTTTTTTGTATGATTTTAAGCTCAGATAAAAAATATTTAAGCAGGGATAAAAAAGCGCTGTTGAATTAAAAATGCATATAT
>JAFSGZ010000040.1 GCA_017440545.1 Oscillospiraceae bacterium | reverse complement strand
GTTACAAGAGATAGAATTTATGCAAAAATTGAATGGCAGAACCGTTTTGCCACCCTTATTGACACCGGCGGTATTGAAATGTTTTCAACCGACATTATTCTTTCGCAAATGCGCCGCCAAGCTGAAATCGCCATTGAAACCGCCGACGTTATTGTGTTTGTGGTTGATTTAACCTCAGGCATCACCGCCGCTGACAGCGAAATTGCTTCGATGCTTAAAAAGAGCGGCAAGCCCATCATTTTATGTGTTAATAAATGCGACTCTGTCGGCGAAATGCCACTTGGATTTTACGAATTTTACAACCTCTGTCTTGGCGACCCTATTGCCGTTTCTTCAATACACGGACACGGCACCGGCGATTTGCTCGATGCAGTTTTTGCTCTTTTGCCCGAAGAAGACACCGAGGAATATCCCGAAGACTATATTAAGGTTGCCATTATCGGCAAACCAAACGTTGGCAAATCCTCACTTGTAAACAAGCTTTCGGGAAGTGAGAGAGTGATTGTGTCGGATATTGCAGGAACCACACGCGATGCCGTTGACACAGTTGTTGAAAACGAATTTGGAAAGTATGTATTTATAGACACAGCAGGAATAAGAAGACAAAAAAAGGTTGACGAAGCCATTGAGCGCTACAGCGTACTCAGAGCCTATGCAGCTGTTGACCATTCAGATGTTTGTGTTATAATGATTGATGCAACGGTCGGCTTTACAGAGCAGGACTCAAAGGTTGCAGGTTATGCTCACGAACAAGGCAAGGGCTGTATTATTGCAGTTAACAAATGGGATGCCGTTGAAAAAGACGACCGCACAATGAAAGAATACACCGAAAAGTTATCGGTTGACTTTGCATTTATGTCCTACGCCCCCTTTATTTTCATTTCAGCAAAAACCGGTCAGCGTTTAAACAAGCTTTATGAAATGATAAATTATGTACGCGAGCAAAACTGCAGACGTATTTCAACAGGTATGCTAAACGACCTTTTAGCTGAAATCACAGCAAAGGTTCAGCCCCCCTCAGACAAGGGTAAAAGGCTTAAAATTTACTATATCACCCAAGCGGCAGCCTGTCCGCCGTCGTTTGTTTGCTTTGTAAACGATTCTGAGCTTTTCCATTTCTCTTATCAGAGATACATTGAAAACCAAATCCGTTCCACCTTTGGAATGGAGGGCACACCCATTAAGATTATTTCAAGAGAACGCTCGGATAAATAACCACCTTGGAGGCAAATTATGACACTTACACAATTTTTATCTATGTTAGGACTCGGCGCCGTTTCAGCAGCAATTTCCTATCTACTCGGCAGCCTTAACTTTGCAATTATCATAACCTATCTTTTTAAAAAGGTTGATATAAGAGATTCGGGGAGCGGCAACGCAGGAATGACAAATGTGCTTAGAACGGTTGGTGTTTTCCCCGCCATTTTAACCCTTATAGGCGACTTTTTAAAGGCTATTGCAGCAATGGCAATTTCAAGCTTTCTTTTCTCATTTTTGCCTTGGGCAGAGGCTCCTGTAATTGCAAAATATTTAGCAGGTATTTTTGCTCTTATAGGGCACATCTATCCCCTCTACTTTAAATTTAAAGGCGGCAAGGGAGTTTTAACCTGCGCAGGAATTTTCTTTGTTTTAAACTGGAAGCTCTGCCTTATTTGTATTGCAATTTTTGCGCTCATTTCATTCACAACGGGCTATGTTTCGCTCGGTTCGATTATATCAATGGCAATTGCACCTATTTTAGTTTTAATAAACGGATTTTTCTTTGAAAGTGATATTCCCTTATATGCAACCCTTTGGCAAAGTGCCTTTACACTTTGCATCGCACTTGTATCAATCACAAAGCACAAGCAAAACATTATAAGACTTTTAAACGGCACCGAAAACTGCTTTAAGAAAAAGAAAGATAAGTAAAATTTGTCGAAAGAGCGCATTTTGTGCGCTCTTTCTTTTTTAATTGTTTCGACTCTGTAAATATTATGCTTTTGGCTTTACAAAACTTATTTGTGTGTGGTATAATATTTTTAATCGTACAAATTTAAGTTAGTACAAAATTAAAGCGAACGGAGCTATAAAAAACATGAAACACTCAAAGCTTTTAACAAAAATTTCAGCACTTTTACTTGTAGGCGCAATTTTACTCGGATTTTCATCCTGCGCCAACACATCCTATGCCGCAAAATCGGGTGATGACACCGTTTCTGCAGGCGTATACCTTGGCATTTTAATTAACTCATACTACACTGCTGCATCAAATGTAGAGGATCAGCAAAAAGATTTGTTTTCACAAAAAATAGATGGCGTTGCTGCTGATAAGTACATTAAAGACTTAGCAGAAGCAGGCTGCAAGGAAATGATTGCAGTTGACAGACTTTTTGACGAGTACAAGCTTTCATTTACAGATGAAGAAATGAGCGAATTTAATTCTTCTATAAATCAGATTTGGCCCTCTATCGAAGCTTCTTATATCGAAAACGGCTGCGGTAAAGAGTCATTTAAAAAGATAAACCTTATGGAAGAAAAGAAAAACAAGATTTTTGAATATTATTATTCAAAAGACGGCAAAGAGCCGGTTTCAGAAGACACACTTAAAAAGGAATTTAAAGAAACCTGCACCAAAATTAAGTTTATTGCCGTTGACTACAAAACACATTTTGATGTTGAAACTGCCGACAAGGCAACCGACAAGCAAAAAGAAGACCTTAAAGCTGCTGCAGATAAATATGCAGAGAGACTTAAAAACGGCGAAGACATTCACAAGCTCATCGCAGAGGAAGAAGCTTTAGGTAAGGATGAAGGCGACAACAGCGCAACCACTGTTGAAGAGGTAGATTACACCTTTATTCAAAAGGACACCTCAGACAGCCCCTCACAAATCAACGCTGACATCTTTAAGGCAGCTGTTAAAGTTCCTACAGTTATTGAAAACTCAACCACAGGTTATTATGTAATTGTCAGAGAAGATGTTGATGAAAACAGCGAGGAATTTGACGAGCATAGATATTCTGTTCTTTCATCATTAAAGAGAGACGATTTTGATAAGATTATGGTTAAAGCCGCTAAAGAGGTTAAAATCACTATGAACAGCGCCGCTGTTAAGAGATTCAAGCCCCAAAACATTGCACTTTCTTAATTTTACTCTTGTAAGGAGAGAATTTTTAAATGGGATTATTAGACAGCCTATTCGGAACATACAGTGAGCGCGAATTAAAGCGCATAAAGCCCATAATGGAAAAGGTGTGTTCCTTAGAGGAAAAATACAAAGCTTATTCCGATTTTGATTTAAAAGCCATGACTCCCGCGCTTCGCGAAAGGCTTAAAAACGGCGAAACACTCGATGATATTCTTCCCGATGCATTCGCTGTTTGCCGCGAGGCTGCCGACAGAGTGCTCGGTATGCGTCATTACCCCGTGCAGATTATCGGCGGAATTGTGCTTCATCAAGGCAGAATAAGCGAAATGAAAACGGGTGAAGGTAAAACCTTGGTTGCGACCCTACCTGCATATTTAAACGGCCTTTCGGGAAACGGCGTTCACATTGTAACCGTAAACGATTACCTTGCAAGACGTGACTCGGAATGGATGGGCAAAATATTTAGGTTTTTAGGCCTCACCGTTGGCCTTATAGTTCACGGACTTGACAACGACGAGCGCAGAGAGGCTTATAACAGCGACATCACCTACGGCACAAACAACGAATTTGGTTTCGACTATCTTCGTGACAATATGGTTATTTACAAAAACCAACAAGTTCAGCGCCCCTTTAACTTTGCCATTGTCGACGAGGTTGACTCAATTTTAATAGACGAGGCAAGAACTCCGCTTATTATCTCGGGTCAGGGCGATAAATCAACCGATATGTACGCTATTGCCGACCTTTTTGCAAAAAAGCTTAAAAAGGTTGTTGTAAAAGAGCTTGATGACAAAGAGCAAAACGACGATATTGACGGCGATTATATAGTTGATGAAAAGGCAAAAACTGCTACATTAACCCCCTCGGGTGTTCAAAAGGCTGAGGAGCATTTTAATGTTGAAAACCTTATGGATGCCGACAATTTAACACTTCTCCACCACATAAATCAGGCTATTCGTGCAAACGGAATTATGAAAAATGAGGTTGACTATGTTGTTAAAGACGGCGAGGTTATCATAGTTGACGAATTTACCGGCCGTTTAATGCTCGGCAGACGCTATAACGAAGGACTTCATCAGGCTATTGAGGCTAAAGAGGGCGTAAAGGTTGAAAGAGAGTCAAAAACTCTTGCAACCATCACCTTCCAAAACTACTTTAGACTATATAAAAAGCTTTCGGGTATGACCGGTACTGCTCTCACAGAGGAATCGGAATTCAGAACAATTTATAATCTTGATGTTATAGAAATTCCCACAAACAAGCCTCTTTTGAGAAAAGACCTTCCCGATATGGTTTTCAAAACCGAAAGCGCTAAATTCAATGCTGTTATAGAGCAGATAATTGAATGTCACGAAAAAGGTCAGCCCGTGCTTGTTGGTACAATTTCAATCGAGAAATCAGAATATTTATCAAAGCTTTTAAAGCGCCGTGGCATTAAGCATGAGGTTTTAAATGCAAAATATCACGATAAGGAAGCCGAAATTGTAGCTCAGGCAGGTAAGCTTGGCGCTGTTACCATCGCAACCAATATGGCAGGCCGTGGTACCGATATTATGCTCGGCGGTAATGCCGAATTTTTGGCAAAGGCAGAAATGAGAAGGCTCGGTATTCCCGAGGAGCTCATTTCAGAGGCAACAGGCTTTAACGACACAGATGACACAAACATTTTAGAGGCAAGAGAAACCTTTAGAAATCTTTTAGATAAATATAAGGACAGCATTAAATCTGAGGCTGAAGCTGTTAAAGAGGCAGGCGGTCTTTTCATATTAGGTACTGAAAGACACGAATCGCGCCGTATTGACAATCAGCTTCGCGGACGTGCCGGCCGTCAGGGCGACCCCGGTGCCACACGCTTCTATCTTTCCTGCGAGGACGACCTTATGCGTCTTTTCGGCGGTGAGAGAATGAATTCTATGATGGATGCTTTAAAGATTGACGAAAATATGCCCATTGAAAACCGTATGCTTTCAAATGTTATTGAAAGTGCTCAAAGAAGGGTTGAGGGCAGAAACTTCTCAATCAGAAAGAATGTTCTTAACTTTGACGATGTTATGAACCGTCAAAGAGAAATTATTTACGACCAACGTACAAAGGTTTTAAACGGCGAAAATCTCTATGATAATATAGTTTCGATGATTCGCGACTCTATCAGAGGAAATGTCGACCTTTATTTAAGTGACGGCGATGTTCACGACAACTGGAACTTACAAGGTCTGCGCGACCATTACCTCGGCTTCTTAACAACCGAAGACGATTTACAGTTTACCACAAACGAGCTTGCCGACACCTCAAAGGACGAGGTTTTCAACCTCATTTTCGATAGAGCCATTGAGCTTTATAATCAGCGTGAAGAGCTTATCGGCAGCGAGCTTATGCGTGAGCTTGAACGAGTTGTTCTTTTAAGAACCGTTGACTCAAAATGGATGGACCACATTGACGCTATGGACGAATTAAAGCGCGGTATTCACCTGCGTGCCTACGGTCAGCACGACCCCGTTGTTGAATACAGAAGTGAAGGCTTTAATATGTTCGACGAAATGATAGCTTCAATCCGTGAGGATACCTCGCGCCTTGTTCTAACTGTTCAAATCAAGAGGGACGAGGAAGTTAAGCGTGAGCAGGTGGCAAATCCCACAACTGCATTCCACGGTGAGAGCGACGGCACAGTTAAAAAGCAACCGGTCAGAAAAATAAATAAAATCGGCAGAAACGACCCCTGCCCCTGCGGCAGCGGCAAGAAGTACAAAAACTGCTGCGGAAGATAAACAAAAAAGGCGCCTCGACATAAGGGCTGTACTCTTAAGGACAGTAAAAAGGAAGCACGAGATTTTCGTGCTTCCTTTTTAATTTTGTCTTATACCGTAACAAGCAGGGAAAATGTATATCACATTTTCCAAACTTTAGGAGAACCTAAAACCCTTTTACCTATGGTGTGCTTTTGTTTTGGGGGTTTTGAACTTAATGGCACGAATGAAATGTGCCTGAAAACCGCTAACTTTACAGTAACAACAATTATTTACTTTTATTATTAGATTTCTTATTTATAAATAAAAGAACAATTGAATAAATGAAATCTAACACAATTCCTAACATTATTCCAAAGACAATTTCTTCGTTCTTTTCCCCT
>JAFSGZ010000039.1 GCA_017440545.1 Oscillospiraceae bacterium | reverse complement strand
TAAGCTTTTTATGTAATCGTTGCCCGAGCCTAATGGGAGAATCCCCACAGAAGCTAAAGGACAACCTGCCGCGCCGTTTATTACCTCATTTAAGGTTCCGTCGCCACCACATGCATAAAATCTTGTCGGCACCTTAATGTTTTCACAGTGTTTTTTTACAAAACTACAAGCATCATCGACGCATTTTGTAATGTAAATTTCACCGTCTATGTCAAAAGCGTTTATAAATGCCTTTATTTCTGTTATAAAATTAACTGCGCTGTTATTTTTGCCTGCCATTGGGTTTACAATAAATATAAACTTTTCTTTCATAGCGCTCTCCTTAAAGTAGTTTATAAAATAACCTCTTCAATAATATAAAGCGGTCTTGCTTTAACTTCTTTGTAAATTTTTCCGATATATTCACCAATCATACCGAGCGATAAAAGCTGTATGCCGCCAAGTGCCCAAATGGAGATTACAAGGGTGGTCCAACCTGCAACTGTTTTGCCGCACAACCATACTATAAATGAGTAGATTAGCATAATAATACTACAAATAAAAATTATAACTCCGACAGCAAAAACCATTCTTATAGGCTTGATGCTAAATGATGTTATACCATTAACCGCAAAGGAAATCATCTTTTTAAGGGGATACTTGCTTTCTCCTGCGAATCGTTCGTTGCGCTCGTAGGTAACGGTGTCTGTTTTAAATCCAACTAAAGGAACTATTCCTCTGAGGAATAAGTTAACCTCTTTAAACTGTGATAAAACTTCAATAGCTCTGCTGCTCATAAGTCTGAAATCGGCGTGATTATATATAATTTCAACGCCTAAAAACAGCATAAGCTTGTAAAACGCTTGGGCTGTAAAACGCTTGAAAAACGTGTCTTTTTTGCGACTGCTGCGAACTCCGTAAACAATTTCGCAGCCTTCGTCAAATTTCTCGACGAATTTGTCAATTGTATTAATATCGTCCTGCAAATCGGCATCCATTGAAATTGCGGCATCACATTTGTCCTTAACAGTCATAAGTCCCGCAAGAAGCGCGCCTTGATGTCCGTGGTTTCTCGAAAGCTTAACCCCTGAGAAAATGTCGTTTTTCTCGTGTAAATCAGATATTATTTGCCATGTTTTGTCACGGCTTCCGTCATCAACAAAAACAATTTTGCTATCCTCTGAGATTTTTTTGTTTTCAATTAAAAACTCGTATTTTTCAAGTAGACGTTTTGAGGTTTCAGGTAGTACCTCCTCCTCATTGAAGCAGGGAATAACCATAAAAATCTTTTTAAGCTCTGCCATTTTTATTCCTCCGTATCAGGATTTTGCTCGTCTTTTTTTACTTCATCATCTGTCTTTGTGATGTCTTCTTGTTCTTCTGATTCAAATCTGAAATCTGCCGCTTTTTTAACTTCTTCTTGGGTATAAAGGTTAAACGAAACGCTGCTGTCAGCATTTTCATTAACCATTTGCGAGAACATATCAATAGGCTCGACTAAAGGAATTTTATTTGCTTTCTTTTTTCTGTAAAGATACACCGAAAGCACATAAATTAAAAATGCAATAAGCGAAATAATTGAGATTATAATTCCCATTTTAAGACCGGGAGTCTCATAGGTAAATTTAATTTCATTTACTCCTGCATCTGCATAAACTGCCATAAAACCGGTATTAACTCTTTCAATATTAACCTTTTTGCCGTTTATTTCGGCACTCCAACCCTCGTCATAGGGAACAGAGAAGAAAACGAGGTTTCCTTCATTTAGTGTGATAGAGCTTTCAAAACCCTCTTTAGTTTCTTTAAAGTAATCTGCACACTGACCTCTTAAAATGTCGGTGTCCTCTTTCATTGTGTAATCTACTAAATAAACATCATTCGGAAGAACTTCCATATCGGATTTTTGGGCATATTTTTTAATCTGCTCGTCTGAAAGACAGATAGCCTTAATCAAAAGTCTGTCTCTAAAGCCTTCGGTGACTTCATTATTATAGTAATCCTCTGAGCAGTAGTAATCATAGGTCCAACCCATAGGTACATAATTTGTATTTGTATAAATGTCAAATCCGTTTTGGTTTAGAGTTTTAGTAAATCCAGTGCATATCTCTATATCATCGCGTGTGTCCTCAATAAACAGATATTTGCATGAGGTGAGGGTCCTGAGCGCATAGTGGTCTGCTTCTGGACGGGAAGCTACATCGCGCTGTATACCTATGGAAGTATAAAAGGTCATAATTGATTCGGGCACTACGCTGTGAAATGCTTGAATAGAGGGTAGTCGCCAAAACATCGGGAGATTATCCATTCCGTCATAAACATCTATTCTGAAAAATTCATCGTCATTAAGGTTTATATTTTCTGCACCGTAAACACCCTGGTCTATAATAAAGTCTTCATCGTAGGAATGAGTCTTGCCACTGCCTATAAAGGCAAGTGAGTAAATTACCGTAATACAACACACAAGTAAAGTAACAGTTTTTGTAAAGTTCTTTTTGTTTCTTAAAACATTTACAATTATTACCATTATTATGAGTGATACAAGGGCAATTAAAACATAAATCCAAAATCTTTCGGGATATGGGGTAAGTCCGAATTTTATTCCGTCATCGGTTTTATCAGGAATAATGCCGACTAAGCAAAAACCGAGTGTTATTCCAAGCGACCATCTGATACCTGTGTTAAGCTCTTTAGAGGTACATCTTTCAAGCGAAATAACGGTTGCAAGCGCCATTAATAAAATAGGCATAAAGAACCATCTTGCATAGTATGCATCGTTAAAAGCAAAGTAAATGCTGTTAAGACCGGGCACCAACGCCATAACGGCACAAATGCCGAGCATACGTCTTATAAAATGCTTTTTGTGGGTTTGCATAAATGTGATAACGCCGCACATTCCAAATAGCGGAAGCCAAGCGCCAAGTGAAGCCCATTTTGCGTTGCCGTCAGGGAAGAAGTTGGGGCGCGCAGGAATATCAGGCGGCATAAATAAGCACTCAATAATTGCAAAATAACGCTGTGTGCTTGAATAGGTAAGCAAATGCCAGCCGTCTAAAAGCTCAGAAACACGCGGATTTCCAAGCACTGTTATAATAGAGGGTAAAAGCAAAATAGAAGATAAAAGCAAACCAATAACAGCCTCAAGCGCTAAAAGCAAAAACTCCTTAAATGAAAGACGCCATTCTTTTGATGAAAGAAGCCTTACAAAGAAGTAAATAACTACAAATACAACCTCACCTACAAAAAAGAAATAGTTGCAGGTGCAGCATAAAAATACAGAAAGAGCAAATATACCGCGCCTTTTTTCTGTAACAAAAAGTTCAAGCGATAATAAAAGAAGTGGGAAAAATGCTATAACCTCGTGAAAATGATTAAAGAATATGTTGTAAATTCCAAAGCCCGAAAAGGCGTATAAAAGACCGCCTATAACGGCATAATTTTTGTCAACAACAAAACGTCTTATAAATGCAGTTGCAGTAACTGCTGCAGTTGCAAATTTAAGACAAAAAAGAGGAGCCATAAGATAGGGAAGCACAACATTAGGGAAAGGTATAGTAAGCCAGAAAAACGGACTTCCGAGCAGATAAAAAGAGTATGAACCTATAAAGTTAACGCCTAAATCGGTATAAAAATTAAATCCCAAATTACCTGAGCGAATAGCTCTGTGCGCCAACTGATAAAACGGAATTTGCTGAACGTTATAGTCACCGTAGAATAAAAACATTCCGCGGTCGGCAATTAAAAAGGGAACAAAAAAAGTAAACGATACTAAAAGAGCTATTAAAAATACCTTTAAATACAGCTTGCCGTCAAAGGCAATATGTCTTTTTGGCTGTTTGTACACTGTCATAACCTCTTCTTTCAAAAACCTATATGTATAATTATAAATAGTATACCATACTTTTAATTAAATTTAAAGATAAATATTGATAAAAATGATAATATTTGCTAAAATGTTTGTAAACACCTAATATTAAAGGGGAAAGAAGTATGAATAACGGCTTTTTTGCAATGCTTAACGGACTTAAATATATAAATCGTTGGGCACTTATGCGTAACACCCAAAATGAAAATTTAAGCGACCATTCTGTGCAGGTTGCCTTTATTGCTCACGCGCTTGCACTTATCGGAAATGAAAAATTGAATAAAAATTACAATGCCGATAGAGTTTCAACCCTCGCTATGTATCACGATGTAACCGAGATTTTAACAGGCGATATGCCAACCCCTATAAAATATAAAAACGAAACCTTAAAAAAGGCATATAAGGATGTTGAAAAAGAAGCAGCTCAAAGGCTTTTAAAAATGCTTCCTGATTATTTAGTAAAAAGCTATGACAACATATTAATGCCAAGTGATGCGGATAAAAAGCTTATGTCACTTGTAAAGGCCGCAGATAAAATTTGCGCCTATATAAAGTGCATAGATGAGAAAAAAGCAGGTAATAGAGAATTTCTCTCTGCAGAAAATGAAAATTTAAAGCAGATTAAAAATTTAAACTGCGAGGAAGCCGATATCTTTATGGAAGATTTTATAAACGCTTTTAACCTAAATCTCGATGAGCTTACCTCTTTTTAAACATTATTCTTCAAAAAAAGAGCTTAATCTATTGACTAAACTTTAACAAAGTAATATAATAAAATAATATTATAAATATAATTTATTAATCTATAAAAGCCGTAATTTTGGCTTAGAAAAGGTGATTTTAATATGAGCAGAGTTTATAATTTCGCAGCAGGACCTTCTATGATGGCAGAGTGGGTTTTAAATAAAGCAGCATCAGAAATGCTTGATTATAACGGTAGCGGTCAATCAGTAATGGAGATGTCGCACCGTTCAGCAGTTTATGATAACATCATAAAGGAAACTGAGGCTCTCTTAAGAAAAACTTTAAATATTCCCGATAACTATAAGGTGCTTTTCCTTCAGGGTGGTGCCAGCACACAGTTCTCGGCAATTCCTTTAAATTTTATGAATAAAAATAATAAGGCTGATTACATTGTTTCGGGCCAGTTCTCTAAAAAGGCTTTTAAAGAGGCTCAAAAATATGGCGATGTAAAGGCTATTGCATCTTCAGAGGATAAAAACTTTTCTTATATTCCTAAAATTACACGCGCAGATATAAGAGAGGATGCAGATTATGTTTATATCTGCTATAACAATACAATTTTCGGAACAACCTTTAACTACATTCCCGATACAGGCGATATTCCTCTTGTTGCCGATATGTCATCATTTATTCTTTCACAGCCCATTGATGTAACAAAATTCGGCTTGATTTTTGCGGGTGCTCAAAAGAATATGGGACCTGCAGGCTTAACTGTTGTTATAGTAAGGGAAGACCTTTTAGGAAATGCAAGACCTGATACACCCGTAATGCTTGATTATAAAACTCTTGCAGATAACGACTCAATGTATAACACACCGCCTACATATTCAATTTATATGCATAAGCTTGTATTAAACTGGCTTAACGACCAAATCGGCGGTATTGAGAAAATGGCAGAAATAAATGCCGCCAAAGCTAAAATCCTTTATGATTATTTAAATAGCTCAAAGCTCTTTGTTGCAACTGCCGAAAAAGAGTTCCGTTCACTTATGAATGTTTGCTTTGTAACAGGTGATAAGGAGCTTGACGCAGAGTTCTGCAAAAAAGCAACCGAAAACGGCTTTGTAAATATTAAGGGACACCGTTCGGTTGGCGGTATGAGAGCATCTATCTATAATGCAATGCCAACAGAAGGAATTGAAAAGCTTGTTGAATTTATGAAAGAATTTGAAAACGAGCATAAATAAACGAAAAGAGGCAATTTTTGTGTATAACGTAAAGCTTTTAAATAAAATCTCTAAAATCGGACTTGATAAGTTTACTGAAAACTACAGCTACAGCGAGGATATGAAAGCGGCTGACGCTATAATGGTTCGCTCGGCATCTATGCACGAAATGGAGCTTGAAGAAAGCACACTTTGTGTTGCAAGAGCAGGCGCAGGTGTAAATAATATTCCTGTTGATGATTTAGCTAAAAAAGGCGTTGTTGTGTTTAATACCCCTGGTGCTAATGCAAATGCCGTTAAAGAGCTTGTTTTAGCAGGTCTTTTCCTTTCATCAAGAAAAATTATTCCCGCAGCAGAGTGGGCTTTAACTTTAAAGGGAAGCGGCGCTGAAACCTTAAAGCTTGTCGAAAAAGGCAAGTCACAGTTTACAGGCCCCGAGATTTTAGGTAAAACCCTTGGTGTTATTGGACTTGGAGCTATCGGCGCACTCGTTGCAAATGCCGCAATCGCTCTCGGTATGGATGTTGTGGGTTATGACCCTTTCTTATCACCCGAAGCTAATTTAAACGGAGATATTAAGGTTTACAGCGACCTTGAGGATATCTATAAAAACAGCGATTATATAACCGTTCACGTTCCTTTAAATGACTCTACAAGAGGTATGATTAATAAAGATGCTATAAGCTCAATGCGTGACGGTGTTAAAATCTTAAACTTCTCAAGAGATGCCCTTGTGTCTGATACAGATATTTTAGAGGCTCTTGAGAGTGGTAAGGTTTCAAGATATGTAACCGACTTCCCGACAGATAGCGTAATCGGAGTCGAAAACGTAGTTGCACTTCCTCACCTTGGTGCATCAACCCCCGAGTCAGAGGATAACTGTGCAAAAATGGCAGCTGCCGAAATTATGGATTACCTTGAAAATGGTAACATTAAAAATTCAGTTAATATGCCTAAGGCTGATATGGGCAAAATTCCTGTTGGCTTTAAAAGAGTTTGCGTTATTTTACAAAACGACGAAAACACAGTCGCTAATGTAACTGCTGCTGTCTAGACAGCTGAAAAACACTCTTGCTTCACTAAAAAAGGCTACGCCTATATAATGGCAGATGCTAAAAACGCCGATGAAATTGCAAAGAAGCTTAATTTAGACGGCGTAATAAGAGTTAGAGTAATATAAAAATAATCACAAAAAAGCCGACGCTTAGGCGTTGTACCCTAAAGGACAGTAAAAAAGGAAGCACAAAATTTTTGTGCTTCCTTTAATTTTGTCTCATACCGTAACAAGCAGGACATTTAGGCGCCCAAATGTCACTTGTTAGGAGAACCTAAAACCCTTAACCTTGCTCACTACTAATTGTAGCCTGTGGTGCAGACAGCAAAAGAGGGAAATAAATATAAAACAAAAATCCTCTTGCGGTTATTTTTTAGAAACCTGCAAAGAAAGTAGTTCGGAGAAATTGTATATATAATCATCCGCAATAGATTTTATTTCTTCTGCATAATCTTTTGAGGAATCGTCGTAAACACCGCAAACCTTCATACCAGCGGTTTTAGCGGTCATATCTGCGCCCAAATTGTCGTCAAGAAACCAAATGTCCTCAACATTTTTGTTAAGCCTTTTTGCTGCCATAACATAAATATCGGGGTTTGCTTTTGTTGTATTAAAATCGTCGCAAGACCATACATTATCAAATAAATCGTAAATGCCGAGCCGTTTCAAGCAGGCATCCAATGTAATATGCGGGCTTGCCGTTAACACATTCAAACTATCCCCTCTGTTTTTGAGTTCTGTTAATACGGATATAACATTTTCCTTTGCAGGGATTGTATTGTAGTACGCCTCCATCATATAGTTCTTCATTAATTCTATAAGTTCTTCTTTGGATTTATTGACACCCAGCGTATTTATGTAATATTCTGCTGTACCGTTTATTCCAAGAG